>DKVC01000140.1:25957-66022 GCA_002490995.1 Lachnospiraceae bacterium UBA7188 | reverse complement strand
AGGCAGTGACTTAGTCGGGTTGTACTAAAAACCTTAATTTTAAGTACCTTTTGAGAAGTTCCTGCGGACATTTCCCGCTTTCTTTGCCCCGGTATTTTTATTGCAGCTTTTCGACTGTATGTAATCCAATTCCTGATACAGCAGACAATAATTCTCATACCTCATCCTGCTGATTTTTCCCGCTGCCACCGCGTCTTTTATGCCGCAGAGACGCTCCCCTATATGAGAACAGCCCGCGAACCGGCAGCCGTCCTCATACCCCGCGAACTCCGGGTAATATGCCGCCAGCTCTCCCTTCTCCAGGCCGAAAAGCCCCAGGGAACTGAATCCGGGAGTATCCAGAATATAAGTATCGCCCTCCAGCGCTATCAGCTCTGAATGTCTTGTGGTATGCTTTCCACGCTGAATTTTCGCGCTGATCTCCCCTGTTTCCATCACGATATCCGTTTGCAGGCAGTTGATAAGGGAAGATTTCCCCACACCGCTGGGACCTGCCACCGCAGTAGTCTTTCCCCACAGCATTTCTTTCAGGGCCTCGATTCCTTTCTCTGTCTTTGCGCTTACCTCCACAGTACGGTAGCCGCAATCCCCATATATCCGCCGATATTCCTCCCCGCTGCCTTCTTCGTCTATATCCGCCTTGTTAAAGCAGATGATACTGTCAATCTCCTGCTGCGCCATCATAATCAGAAAACGGTCCAGCAGATTGAAATTCGGTCTGGGCTGTGTTATGGCAAAAATAACAAGCGCCTGATCCACATTTGCCACGGCAGGCCTGATCAGCTCGCTGCGCCTGGGAAGCAGTGAGCTGATGCTGCCGGTTTTTTTCTCCGCATCCAGCACGTCCATCTCCACCTCATCCCCCACCAGGGGGCGGCGGTTATCCTTCCGGAAAATTCCCTTCGCCCTGCACTCATATACTTCTCCAGCCACAGCCGCCCCGTCTCCGCGTGCGCCGCAGTGAACATAATAAAAACCGCCGATCCCTTTCACTATCCTTCCGCGCATAAGCCCACCCTACTCTAACGAAAAGTCGATTCTTCTGCTGAAGGATCTTTCCTGTGTCTCTCCGGGTGTGGTAATCGTCTCTCCCGTCTCCGGATCTGTTGTAGTAGTACCCTCCGTAGTTACGTAATACGTCATGGTAATGGTGCCTCCCGCCGAAGTCAGGCCGTAATAATTCGCTGCCTGTGGGAAGCTGGACGTGGTGGTATCTAACAGAACCTGCCCGTCATCCGCTGTCAATTTGATAGAAACCTCCATTCCCGCCGAGTAATCCGGCGCTTCCTCAGGCGTAGGCGCCATGATGCTGGCATTGCATTTATAGGTCTGTACTTCAGGCCCCTTGCTGACCTTGATATCAATCACGGTTCCCGGTTCCACATAAGAACCGGTGGAATAGCTCTGGTAACAGATCTGTCCCTCCTGATACTCATCACTGTATACATAGGCAATTTCTTCCCCTACCTGTAGTCCCGCCTCCAGGGCAGCCGCGATTCCGTCCTGCTCGGAGTATCCGAGCAGCTTCGGAACCCAGATCTTCTCTTTTCCGAGACTGACCGTTACAGTGACATTCGTCCCCTTTGCCACTTCGGTTTCCGCAGAAGGTACCTGCGCCATAACAATTCCGTTATCCACTTCATCCGAATATCCCTCTACCCTCGTCACGGCAAACCCAAGCTGCGTAAGCCTCGCATTGGCTCCGTCATAGTCCATGCCCACCACTGACGGCACGGCAATCCCCTGGGGACCCGCACTGGCTGTGAGCTTCACTGTAGTTCCCAGCTCTACTTCAGTGCCTTCCTCCACATCGGCACTGATGACTTCCCCGGCCTGAATATCATCTGATTCCTCGTAATCCACTTCAGATTTCAACCCCACGTCCGTCAATGCGTTTCTGGCCTCCTCCACAGTCCTGCCCACCACCTTCGGCATCACTGCCTTTTTCACCTCTTCCGCCGACGATTCCGGTGATTCCGAAGAAGCTTCCGGTGAAGCCGTGAACGGCGGTGATGTGATAACCGGGCTGTCCGATACCTGATCGCCTTCCCCACGGCCACCGAATACCTTGACGGCAAGGATAATCGCAACCACACAGAAGACTACGCCACCGATCAGCGCCAGATATGTGGTCACTCTCTCCATCCTCGGATTGTAGTCATACTCATCGTCATCTTCCGCATTGCCCTCGTTCTCATACATTGCTTCCGTATCGGCACGCAGGCGAATGGGTTCTTCCCGTTCCTCGTATTCCCGGTTATTGTCATAATTTTCCTGATAGACAGTTCTTCGCTTGATCTGTTCTCTCTCATTATCCGAAATCTTCCGGGTACCGCCGTTCATATCAGGATCATTCTGTACTACAAAATCCTCATCCGGATTCATCAGTGACTGCTTCAGATCCGCAATCAGCTCCTGCATGTTCTGATATCGGCGATCCGGGGATTTCTGACAGCACTTTAATACAATTCCTTCCACGCTGTTGGGTATCTCAGGAACAAACTCCTTGGGAGACGGAAGTTCTTCCTGAATATGCTTGATGGCAATTGCCACCGTAGTCTCGCCGTTAAAGGGGACTCTGCCCGTAAGCATTTCAAAAATTGTGATTCCAAGGGAATAAATATCGCTTTTCTCATCGCTGTAGCCGCCCCTGGCCTGCTCCGGCGATGTGTAGTGAACGGAACCCATCACATTGGATGTAATGGTATTGCTGGTGGCAGCTTTGGCAATACCGAAATCCGTCACCTTTACCTTCCCGTCCTTGGAGATAATGATATTCTGTGGTTTGATATCCCTGTGGATAATATGATTGTTGTGAGCAGCTTCAATTCCCATGCTCACCTGTATGGCAATGCTGACTGCCTCCTTAAAAGACAGCCTGGCTTTCTTCTCAATATACTTTTTGAGTGTGATGCCCTCTACCAGCTCCATCACAATATAGTAAATACCGTCTTCCTCACCCACATCGTACACATTTACGATATTGGGATGCATCAGCCCTGCAGCAGCCTGGGCCTCTGTGCGGAATTTCGATACAAAATTAGCGTTCTCACTGAATTCCTGTTTCAGGACCTTAATCGCGACAAACCGGTTCAGCTTATGGCATTTTGCCTTATATACATCCGACATGCCGCCGGTTCCGATCTTTTCCAGTATCTCATAGCGGTCACCAATCATCATTCCAATCTTAACCATATATGCTCTCCATTCTAACCTTCTTCCAGAGATTCAATCAAAATCACACTGATATTGTCTTTTCCGCCGTTCTCATTGGCAGTCCTGACAAGCGCCTCTGCTTTCTCCACAATATCCCGGGCTCCGTCCAGTATCATTCGGATCTCCTCGTCCTCCAGCATATTGGTCAGTCCGTCCGTACACATCAAAATCTCGTCGCCCTGTTCAAGGCGTACCGTAAAGAAATCCGCCTTTACCGTATCTTCAGCTCCAACGGCCCTGGTTATTATATTCTTATCCGGATGGTTCCTTGCTTCCTCCCTGCCGAGTCCGCCCCTCCGCACCATCTCCTCCACCCAGGAATGATCTCTCGTAATCTGCCGTATTCCGAAACGGTTCACCACATACAGCCTGCTGTCTCCCACATTTGCAACAAAAAGACAGCCCTCTCCGCAGGACGCTGCCACCACTGTGGTCCCCATCCCTTCCAGCTCCGGAGAGCCTTCTGCCAGTTCCCGTATTCTTTCGTTTGCGGCCTGAATTCCAATATCCAGGACGCGCAGCGGATCCTGCTCCGGGGAATCCGCAATCCGTTCCACAATGGTCTCCACCGCAATCCGCGAGGCATAATCGCCTGCATTGTGGCCGCCCATGCCGTCAGCCACCACAAACAGATTTGGAAGCTTTCCCACTGGCCGCTCCGATGAATATACATAGTCCTGATTTGCTTTTCTCTTTCTGCCTGTATCCGTCATAGAAAACGTTTTCAACACGCTTCATTTCCTCCAATGTCCCGCAGGCCGGACATATTCTTTCGTCTCAGCTGTCCGCATGCGCCGTCAATATCCCTGCCCATTTCCCTTCTAATGGTACCATTTATTTCATTTTTTTCAAGTATATTTTGAAAAGTTCTGACCTGAGACAGCTGTGTGCGTGAAAAACCGCATTCTTTTACAGGGTTTATCGGAATCAGATTGACATGGCAATGCAGAGGTTTTGCCAGGCGCACAAGCCCCATGGCATCCTCCTCACCGTCGTTCACCCCTGCTGCCAGACTGTATTCCAGAGTTATCCTTCTGCCGGTCTGTGTAAAATAGTATTCACACGCTTCCATCAGCTCACTGATGGAATAACGGTTCGCAATGGGCATAATCCTGCGGCGCTTTTCATCCGTCACCGCATGCAGTGACAAAGCCAGTGTAATCTGCAGCTTCTCTCCGGCCAGCCTCCTTATCTCCGGCACCAGGCCGCAGGTAGATACCGTCACATTCCTCTGGCTGATATGAAGTCCGTTTTCATCCGTAAGCATCTGTAAGAAGACTAATAAGTTGTGATAATTATCCAGCGGCTCCCCTGTCCCCATCACCACCACATTGCTCACCCTCTCCCCTGTCAGCAGTGTAATGGCATAGACCTGATCCAGCATCTCGGAAGGAGTCAGATTCCGCTCCAGCCCGTCCAGGGTAGACGCACAGAACCTGCAGCCCATCCTGCAGCCCACCTGAGAAGAGATGCAGACACTGTTTCCATGCTTATACTTCATCCAGACACTCTCCACCACATTACCGTCGGAAAGCGCAAACAGAAATTTCCTGGTGCCGTCCAGCTTTGATTCCTGCACGCGTACTGCCTGTAACGCAGTGTACATGTACCTGCTTTCACAGTCCTCCCGAAAAGCCTTTGACAGGTTCGTCATCTCATCAAAGCTTCTTGCCATTTTTACATGCATCCACTCGTACATCTGTGCCGCCCGGAAGGCTTTCTCCCCCCTGGCAGCCATTTCTTCCCGCAGTTCCTGCAGAGTCAGGGATTTGATATCTGTTTTTTCACCTTTTGCCGTTTCCGGCTTCTTCCGATTCACCATTTCGTCCTTCCTGTCAGCTTTAATCCGCTTCGAAAGCTCCTGGCTCCTTCCTCCGCCCTGCAGCTGAAAATTCATGCCGCACTAAATGCAAAGTTTTTAACTTTTCCGACAATTCCTAACAGCCTCAGAAACCGGAAAAGCATGGTACTCCAACCCGCTGGCTTCCGCTGCCGTCACCGCCGCCGGAACCTGGCAATAAAGAATCCGTCCGCCTTCATGTACCCCGGAAGCAGCTGGATACATGCATCGGCCTCTTCCTCCGTCAGCCCTGCCCCCGGCTCTTTTCCGGCTTCCCTCATCTTTCCTTCCAGATGCTTCTTTTCGGCGAGTACCGCTTCGGGAAGAACACCAGCCAGCGGCACGGGCTCCAATCCCAGTTCCCTCGCGATGAACCTGACCATATCTTCATTTTCTTCTCTGCGGATGGTGCAGGTGCTGTATAAAAGGGTGCCGCCCTTCCTCACATATCCTGCCGAAGCCGCCACAATCCGTCTCTGAAGCTTCTCGATCTCTCCCAGGCTTTCCTTTGTCACACGGTATTTGATATCCCGCTTCTTTCCCATGACACCCAGGCCTGAGCAGGGCACATCCAGCAGAACCACATCCGCTTTGCCCAACAGAGCTTCATCCGTCCGTGTCCCGTCAAAAACCTGCACTTCGATATTGCCTGCCCTCATACGGCTGATATTTTCCTCGGTAATGCCCCTCTTTTCTTCCGAGATATCCCTGGCAAGCACCCTGCCGCTGCCGGCCTTCTCCGCCGCAAGGATACTCTTCCCTCCCGGGGCAGCGCAGACATCGACGACAAAGTCACCTTCCTTCACTCCCGCTGCCTCCACTGCCAGCGCGGAGCTCACATCCTGAACAATACACTTTCCCCTGACAAACGCAGGCAGAGATGCCGGATTCTCCGTGTACCCTTTCGTCAGATACACACATGGCAGATAAGCGCTCTGCTTCATTTCCATTCCCGTTTCACACAGTTCCCTGCAGATTGCCTCCCTCTCCTCATCGGATATCAGAGTGGAGAACCTGAGGGAAACAGGGTGAACCGCCAGCAGCCCCTGTAAAAGTGTTTCCGTCATATCCGTTCCATATTCATCCATCCACATTTCCACAAGCCATTCCGGCATGGAATATTGAACGGATAAAAACGACACAGGCTTCTCCCCTTTGTCCGGCATGGGCAGAGCATCCTTCTGGCGGGAAATTTTGCGGAGCACACCGTTCACAAAGCCCTTCAGAGTCCCGAATCCTCTCTTTGCCGCCAGCCTGCACGCCTCATTGCAGACGGCGCTGTCCGGCACGGAATCCATATAGAGCAGCTGATACACGCTCATCCGCAGCAGACACCGTATCAGCGGTTTCATCTTCCGCACCGGCAGGCTGGAATAACAGTCCAGATAATAATCCAGCTCCAGCTGCCGCTCAAGCGTCCCCTCTGCCAGCCGCTTGATGAAAGCCTTGTCACGGGCTTCCAGATAATCGTACTTATCAAGTACAGACCTTACAAGCCTGTGAGAGTAATCGCCCTCTCTGTCCAGAGTGAGCAGCATATCCAAAACAAGTTCCCGAGTATTCATTTCTTCTCCCAAACGCCTGAACGCCGCTTTGCACCAGTCATCACTTCTCCGGTTATATGTCGCTCTGCGCCAGTCATCACTTCTACGGTTATATGTCGCTCTGCACCGCTCATCACTTCTACAGTTATATGTCGCTCTGCGCCAGTCATCACTTCTCCGGTTATATGTCGCTCTGCGCCACTCATCACTTCTACAGTTATATGTCGCTCTGCGTCAGTCATCATTTCTCCGGTTGCCGCCAAACAGCAGAATCAGACGCAGTAACTGCAAAATAGAAGACGCCGCAGCCGCCACATAGGTCATGGCTGCCGCTGTCAGGACCTTCCTGCATCCCTTTGCCTCATCACCGTTCAGCAGCCCGTACTGGTCAATCTTCGCCACGGCCCTGGCGGAAGCATTGAATTCCACCGGCAGAGTCACCAGCTGGAACAGCACAGCCAGTGAAAATGCCCAGATTCCGATCTCTATCAACACCCGGTTCCAGCTCAGTATCACGCCCAGTATAATGAGCGGCATCCCAATGGTACTGCCGATGTTCGCCACCGGCACAAGGGCAGAGCGAAAGTTCAGGGGCGCATATCCCTTCGCGTGCTGAATGGCATGACCGCATTCATGGGCCGCAACTCCCACCGCAGTCACAGAAGGCTGGCTGTAATTGTCACAGGAAAGCCGTACCGTATTGGACCGTGGATCATAATGGTCCCCGCTTCCTGACTTCAGGCATTCAATCTGAACATTGTAGAGCCCCTCGTTGTTCAGAATACGCCTGGCCGCTTCCGCCCCTGTCATCCCGGTGCTGTTGCGCACTCTGCTGTACTTTCCCATGGCGCTGTTCACCATGGCGCTGGCTCCAAGGCACAGCACCATACCGATCAAAACCAGAATATACGTAGGATCCCAATAAAACATTCCCATATCGTGTCCACTCCTTTCCCATTGCCATATGCCAACCATTGCAAATTCCAAAACTCTTATCATTCCTTCTCAATACATCCCAGCACTTCCCCGGGCTGCATCCTGACACCCAGCAGGAAATCATGTGCCGTCATCCGCTTCCTGCCCTCCAGCTGAAGCTCATAAATCCGCAGGGCACCTTCGCCCGCCGCTACGGTAACGAAGTTTTTATCCGCAGAGAGAATCTCTCCTGGCGAACGTCCGAAGGTATTCACGGAAAAGACAGGCTCCGCCCTCCAGATCTTCAGCTGCTTCCCCTGATAGGAAGTATAAGCGCCAGGCCAGGGTATCATGGCACGTATCCTGCGGTCCAGATCGGCTGCCCCCTGTGTAAAATCAAGTTCTCCCATCTCCCTGCCGATCAGCGGTGCGTAACTGCTTAAATTCTCCTGCTGCTTCCTGGGAATCAGTTTCCCCTGCTCCAAAAGCGTCAGAGCCTCCGTGATGGCCTGGCCTCCCAGCGCCGCCAGCTTATCGTGAAGCGTCTCGTAATTATCGTCATCCCGAATCGGAATTTCCTTCTGATACAGGATGCCGCCGGTATCGATTCCCGCGTCCATCTGCATGATGGTGATTCCAGTCTTCTTCTCTCCGCCCAGAATCACATGCTGAATGGGGGACGCCCCCCTGTATCCGGGAAGCAGGGAAGCATGAATATTCAGACAGCCACGGGGCGGGATATCCAGTATCTCCTGAGACAGAATCTGCCCGAACGCCGCCACCACATAGACATCGGCAGGGTACTGCTTCAGTTCCGCCACTGCCTCCGGCTTCCTGATGCGGCGGGGCTGCAGAACCGGAATTCCGTATTTTAATGCACAGGTTTTCACAGGCGGCGGAAGGAGTACCCTGCTTCTTCCCCTTGCCTTATCCGGCTGCGTCACCACCGCCACCACCTCATGCCCTGCGCTGATCAGAGCCTCCAGCGCTTCGGCGGCATACTCCGGAGTACCCATAAACACAATCTTCATATAAAAACCTCCGCTTTATTCCTCATCTTCCTCTGCGACAGCATCCTGCAGAGGTCCCTCCACCTTTTCCACATAGAGATGTCCCTCCAGATGATCCAGCTCATGACAGATGGCCCGGGCCAGAAGTTCCGTCCCCTCCAGTTCAAATTCCTTCATATTCACATCCAATGCAACAGCCTTGACATAATTGGGTCTCGTAACCTGGCCTGTTTTTCCGGGCACGCTCAGACAGGCTTCCTGGCCGGTCTGCTCGCCGCTGCTCTCCACAATCCTTGGATTGATCAGAATATGAGGGTCCTCTCCTGTGGTATCGATTACCACAATCCGCTTCAGTACCCCCACCTGAGGCGCCGCCAGTCCCACGCCGTTGGCCTCATACATGGTGTCAAGCATATCCTCGATCAGTTCTCTGGTCCTGGGTGTCATCTCCGTCACCATTTTACATTTCTTGCCCAGTACCTCTTCTCCCATTTCCCGTATATTCCTGATTGCCATTTTTCCACCCTTTCCCTGTTCGTTCTGTCTTTTTCCATATCAGCAGGCTCTCCCATGCCTGTGAATGTAAGGAAATCAGCCGTTTTACATGATATTTACCGGATTGAAATCAAACTGCACCGTCAGATCCCCCGCCGGCGGCTGCCTGCGAAGCTCTTCCTCCAGCATATCCTTTATCTGTACCAGTTTAACATATTTTGTGCTTTTCACATAGAACACAAATCTAAAAATATCATTAATTCTGCCGATGGTTGCCGGCGCCGGGCCGATCAGCTGAAGCGGAAGCATGTGGTCCTCTCTCTTCTCCTGCGGCTTTACAAACCTCTCTTTCACCTCACCGGCAAGCCTTCCGGCCATAGCGAAGCCCGCCTCCTCCGTCCTTGAGAAGACCTGCACCGCCAGCATATTGGAGACGGGGGGATAACCCACCATTTCACGGTAAATAATCTCCTCCCCGTAAAATCCCTCATAGTTCTGATCAGCCGCATGCACCACAGCATAATGCTCCGGCTGGTAGGTCTGGATCACCGCCTCCCCGGCAAGCTCTCCTCTTCCCGCACGTCCCACTGCCTGAGCCAGCAGCTGGAAGGTTCTCTCCCCGGCACGGTAGTCGCTCATGTTCAGGGACAGGTCAGCCGCCAGTACTCCCACCAGAGTCACTTTGGGAAAATCATGTCCTTTTACAATCATCTGGGTGCCGATGAGCACATCCGCCTCCCCGTTTGAAAAAGCGGATAAAATTTTCTCATAGCTGCCTTTGGTCCTTGTGGTATCCGCATCCATACGCAATGTCCGCACACCGGGAAGCAAAGCCTTTAGCCTTTCCTCCACCTGCTGGGTGCCGGCACGGAAACCGCTGATATACCTGGAGCCGCACTGAGGACATATTTTCGGCATTGTCTCCGTATGGCCGCAATAGTGGCACATCAGCCGCCCGCCTGCATGCTCCGAAAGCGATACATCGCAATGAGGACATTTCATCACATGTCCGCAGGAGCGGCAGGAGACAAAGCCGGCATATCCCCTCCGGTTCAGAAATAAAATACTCTGTTCCCCTCTGGAAAGCCGCTCTGCCAACAGTTCCTGAAGTTTTCTGCTGAAAATGGAAGTGTTTCCCTCCTTCAGCTCCCGGCGCAAATCCACCACATGTACCCGGGGCAGGCATCCCGTAAGCCTTTCCTTCAGGAGGAACAGCTTATATTCCCCGCTTTCCGCCCGGTAATAGGCTTCCAGCGAAGGTGTGGCAGACCCCAGCATCACGCTGGCTCCATGAAGTCTCGCCGCCTCGATGGCCGTCTCCCTGGCGTGGTATTTGGGCGTGGATTCACTCTTATAGCTTCCCTCATGTTCTTCGTCCAAAATGATGATTCCCAGTCTGGGAAAGGGGGTAAACAAAGCGGAGCGGGGGCCTATGATCACATCAATCTCGCCGTTTCTGGCCCGCTCGCACTGGTCATATTTTTCCCCGGGAGACAGATTCGAATTCATGACACTGACCCTGTCCCCGAACATGGCGTAAAAGCGCAGCAGTGTCTGGTATGTCAGGGCGATCTCCGGTATCAGCACGATACATTGCCTGCCCCGTTCCACCATCTCCTTTACAATCTGCATATAGACGAAAGTCTTGCCGCTTCCGGTTATCCCGTGCAGCAGATAGACATCAGGCTTCCCCGCGTCGAAATCCGCCATCACCTCATCTACAATCCGCCTCTGCTCATTGCTCAGCAGCTTCTTCTGATCTGTCTTCTGTTCCAGTTTCACCGGATTGCGCAGGGTCTGGCTGCGAAGGATTCTGATCACACCGACTTTCTCCAGGCTGCTGACAGTCTGCGGCGATACGCCCAGTTTGCCTGTCACCCATTCATAGGGGATGGTTTCCTGCTCTGTCAGCTCCCGCAGCAGCCTCTCTTTTGCAACCTGCCCGCGCCTTCCGCTCTCTCCCATAAGGGAGATAATCTCCTCCCGCCCGGAAATCCGCTGAATTGTCCTGTGTTCCACCTTTTTGACGGACCTTTTTGCCGGCAGTACGGTTTTCAGAGCCTGTATCATCGTAGAACCGTAATTCTTTCGAATCCATCCGGCCAGTGAGATCATTTTGCCCTCTATACCCACGCCGCCGTCAACCACACCCCTGACTTCCTTTATCCTGGCCGGGTCAAATTTACATACCTCTCCCATACCGATACAGTAACCCTTCCGCAGCTTATTGCCGTTTCCAAAGGGAACCTCCACGCACATGCCCGTCTCCAGCACATTTTTCAGCCTGTCGGGTACACGGTATTGAAAGGGCTTATCCAGTTTTTCATGGGAAATATCTATAATTATGTCTGCATAAAGCTCACCCATCCTCTTCCTCCCGGTTCACGGCACCTCCCTTCCACCCATGGCTTCCGGGAGCTGCCTGCTTTTTCATTCCCCTGTTTATGCAAAAGCGAAGTATCACGGGCAGCAGCGTCAACCGGCTTCCGAAATCAAATGTGAGCAAGCCCGGAATCCAGGAGCTCCTGTATGATCACCCGCTCATCCATGGGATATTTTACCCCTCTGATTTCCTGGTAATCCTCATGTCCCTTTCCCGCCAGAACAATCAGATCCCCTTTCTCTGCATGGGAAATGACATAGGCGATGGCTTCCCTTCTGTCACAGATCTCCACATATTCCCCGTCGGTCCTGTCGATTCCTTCGCGGATGTCCGCAATGATATCCTGCGGCTCTTCAAAACGCGGATTGTCGGAAGTGATAACCGTAAAATCCGCCAGCCTGCCGCTCACCTCCCCCATCTCATAGCGGCGCTGCCTGGAGCGGTTGCCTCCGCAGCCAAACATACATACCAGCCTTCCGGGACGGTATTCTTTCAGCGTTGAAAGCAGGCTTTCCAGAGCCATGGCATTATGGGCATAATCAATCAGAAGCGTAAACTGATCGGAAATCCTGACCCTCTCTATACGCCCCTTTACATGCGCATCCTTCAATGCCTTCTGAATATCCGGAACACTGACCCGGAAGTGACGGCATATGGCAATGGCGCAGAGCGCATTATACACGCTGAAACGGCCGGGGGCAGGCATGTGCGCATCAAAATCCATCAGGCCTGACACATGGAAATTCACCCCAAGCTCACCCGGAGTCTGAACCAGCTCCAGATTTTCCGCTCTGAGCATGCAGTCAGCCCCCGTACCGTAAGTCTCCACTTCACAGGTGTGTCCCTCCAGCAGCTTCTCTGTATGGACATCGTCGCCGTTCACGATACCCGTGCGGCACTGCCGGAATAAAAGCCCCTTACATGCCATGTACTCTTCAAAACTGGCATGTTCATTCTCTCCGATATGATCCGGCTCCAAATTGGTAAAGATACCGTAATCAAACACAAAGCCCTGTGTCCTGTGAAGCTTCAGCGCCTGAGACGATACTTCCATTACCACTGCATCCAGACCGGCCTGCGCCATCCTGGCAAAGTCCTCCTGCAGCAGGTAAGATTCCGGTGTAGTATTTTCCGCATGAACATGCTCTTCTCCTATGACAGTCTCGATGGTTCCGATCAGTCCCACTTTAAAACCGGCATTTTCCAGAATTGATTTTACGAGGTATGTGGTGGTGGTCTTGCCTTTTGTACCGGTGATGCCGATGACGCAGAGCTTCCCGGCCGGATGCCCGAACCATGCCGCCGAGATAAATGCCAGCGCGTACCTGGTGTCCTCCACCTGAATCACCGTTACCTTTTTCCCTTTCACTGCTTCCACCGGCCTGGACACCACCAGCACACCGGCTCCTTTCTCCGCCATCTCTTCTGCATACTCATGACCGTCGGACTTCGCTCCTTCAATGCACACAAAAAGGCATCCCGGCACTACCTCTTTTCTGGAATCGTATATAACCGCGGATACCTCTGCATCAACAGTCCCCTGTATGCATTTAAAACTGATGTTCTCCAGCAAATCAAGTAATCTCATAGCTATCCCTTCCTGCCCCCTTAACTGACATTTGCCTCCGCAACTGTCCCATATCCATTCTCTATTCTACTCTAATTTGCCTGTTTGTACCACCCCTAATTTCAAAAAGTAGCAGTAAGCAAAGAAAAAGCGGGAGGCACGGCTACCCCCGCTCTTTTATTTCGATATTCCCTGCCGCTCCCATTTTCTCAGAAACCCGTTCCTCAGAAACTGTCGGAAAATAACTGTTTTCTCACTCACTGTTCAATCATGTCCGCATACTTGATTCTGTAAATCCGCCTCAATGAATCGTCTATACGTTCTTCCGAAATATTCCCGTCCGCGACAGCCTGAAGGATTCCATTGTAAGCCTTCCCGAAATCTTCCGGCATCAGCAGCATATCGCAGCCCGCCAGGACAGCCATGATAGCCGCCTCGTCCGCACCGTAATATTCGGAAATGGCGGACATGCTCAGCGCATCCGTGATGATGACGCCGTCATAGCCCATCTCCTCCCTCAGAATATCCGTCACCAGATGCCGGGAAAAAATACAGGGCTCGCTGTCTCCTGTTAAGGCCGGAGCAGCCATATGTCCAACCATGATCATCTTTGCCCCCGCATCTATCCCTGCCTGAAATACGGACAATTCCTCACTCCTGAACTGCTCTTCCGTCCTGTCCGATGAGGATAACCCGTCATGGGGATCCTGCACGGAACTGCCCATTCCCGGAAAATGCTTCAGACATGCCGTCACATTCTGCTCTTCCAGCCCTCTCACCATGGCTGCCACAAACCCTGCAGCCGTTCCGGCATCAGAACCATAGGCGCGTCCCTCCATGATACTGCCGTCCACATTGGCCAGATCCGCCACCGGCGCAAAATCCACATTAAAGCCCAGACCTGCCAGTGCGCTTCCGATGGCAGCACCTGCATTGTAAGCATTCTGCGTATCACCTGTGGCTCCAATGTCTCCTGCAGCATCCACCTCAGGTCCAATGCCCGCTCTGCCTATCCTTGCCACAGTGCCGCCCTCCTCGTCCACCCCCAGAAAGACAGGGTAATTCGCATACTGCTTCGTATTTTCCAGCATTTCCCTCAGCTGCTGTTCCGACTGAATGTTTTTCGCAAAATAGACCAGTCCGCCTACCGCATACTGCGCCAGTGCATCCCTGGTACCTTCTCCCGCCTGCACTGCGGCAGAAACCCCGGTAATATCTTCCGGCGTCACAAAAAAGAGCCCTGCCACTTTATCTTCCAGAGACATCGCCTCTATGCCGGCATTGACGATTTCATCCAGACGCTCCTGCGGCGTGGGCTCCACCACCTCAGGAGTCGGTTCCGGCGTGACTGCAATCTCCTCTTCATCTGCCAGCAGACCATCTATCATATCCTGCTTTTCCTGCTGTTCATCCGGCAGACTTTCCTGCTGCTGACTCTGCTGTGCCTCCTGCTGCTCTTTCTGCTGTCCGTCTTTTCTTCCCTTCAGCAAAAAGCTGACTCCGAATACGATACCAGCCGCCAGCGCCAGAATCAGAAATGCCATCACAATATAGACAATGATCTGATTTCGGATCCGTCTCTTCTTTCTGTCTTCCCTCTTCCTCTGCTGCTGTTCGTTTCTGCTGTCCATATGTATCCTCTCTCAATTTGTAATGTATACCAACTGTTCAGGCCGGCAATTGTTTTCCCACAAAACAACAGGAAATGGACTTACATCCATTTCCTGGTCTTTCCCCCACTTCATCCTGAAGTATATCTTCTCTTTTGCAGATAAATATCCAGCATTTGCATTCTGTTTCTTTTGTACATCAATGAAGGATGATGACTCTATTATATTGCCCATTTTTTTCTCTGTCAACACGGAATGACGCATTTCCAGATATTTCTACAAATCATACAATTTTCAGAGGTTCGTCAGGACAAATATATCATAAATTGCCTTAATTGCAGTCTCAAAGTCCTCATTCGCCACACCGATGATGATGTTCAGCTCGGAAGAGCCCTGATCGATCATTTTCACATTCACATTTGCATGAGCCAGGGCGGAGAAAATCCTTCCTGCCGTCCCTCTTGTGGATTTCATTCCCCTCCCCACTACGGCAATCAGGGCCAGGTCCGCCTCGATCTCAATGGCATCCGGCTTTGCCACCCTGTAGAGGCATGCCGCAACCTTCTGCTCCTTATGCATGAATTCATCCTGATGCACAAATACAGTCAGCGTGTCAATACCGGACGGAATATGCTCGAAGGAAATCCCGTTCTCCTCAAAGGCCCCCAGAACCTTTCTTCCGAATCCAATCTCGCTGTTCATCTTCGCCTTCTCGATATTGACACAGCAGAATCCCTTTTT
This sequence comes from Lachnospiraceae bacterium UBA7188, assembly GCA_002490995.1. GTDB lineage: Bacteria > Bacillota > Clostridia > Lachnospirales > Lachnospiraceae > Acetatifactor. The sequence goes on along the minus strand of DKVC01000140.1, from coordinate 50,701 downwards.
CCCCGCGATTCCGGTGATGACATATTTGGATTTCTGACAGGTACTGCCCACAATCCAGGTGCCGTTGTCCTCCGGGGCATTGGTATTCCGTATGTTAATGGGGATGTTCTCCTGGCGCACGGGGAAAATCGAATCCTCATGCAGCACCCCCGCCCCCATATAGGAAAGCTCCCGCAGTTCCCGGTACGTAATCACGTCAATCCTTCTGGGATTCTTTATAATCCCCGGATCGGCCACCAGAAAACCGGATACATCCGTCCAGTTCTCATATACATCCGCCTGCGCCGCTTTCGCCACAATAGAACCTGTAATGTCGGAGCCGCCCCTGGAGAATGTCTTCACGCTCCCGTCAGGCATTGCTCCGTAAAAGCCCGGGATAACCGCGTGTTCGCACTGGGCAAGCCTGGCCGAAAGCAAGCTGTTCGTCCGCTCCTGGTCGAATTCCCCTGCCGCGTCGAAACAAACCACCTCGGCCGCATCAATGAAATCAAACCCAAGATAATTCGCAAGAATAATCCCGTTTAAGTACTCGCCTCTGGAAGCCGCATAGTTGCTGCCCGCCCTATCGTCGAAATTCTTCCTGATAATTTCAAACTCTCCGTCCAGATTTACATCCAGACCCAATCCTTCGATGATTTCCTCATACCTGGCTTCGATGGCAGTAAGTGCTTTGTCAAAGTCTTTCCCTGCCTCGGCCATGTCGTAACAGGCGTAGAGCATGTCTGTCACCTTTGTATCTTCCTTAAATCGCTTGCCTGGCGCGGAAGGCACCACATATCGTCTCTCCGCATCACTGTGGATGATATCGGCCACCTTCTTAAACTGCTCCGCGCTTGCCAGCGAGCTTCCTCCGAATTTCACTACCTTAGACATTTTTACCACTCCTCACAGGCCCTTTTATTATATATGATGCTACATCAGCCGTATCCTGCCGGAAACCGCATCTCCCAGCTTCCTGCATATATCATTGAAATCCTTTTCCCTCATCACAGGAGTAAAGAAGCCGTATTCGCCGCCGATCAGGGTCCCTTCGGAAACTTCCGGATCATACTTTCCGCAGAAAGCTTTCTCCACAGCTTCGGCAGCAGATGCATCGGTTCTCACATAAAACCTGCTCTCCGTCTCCGACGTGTCAGCCATCTGCGCCTTCTCTTCACTCCAGCAGCCCATGACTGTCCTGCCCTGATTGCGTGCGCAGTCTATCACATCAGCCGCCACTGCGCTCGCCGTGGGCAGCTTGCCGGCCCCCCGTCCGTAATACAGGGTATCGCCCAGCATGTTGCCGGTGATCAGCACTGCGTTGAATACATCTCCCACTGTGGCAAGAGGATGTCCCATGGGAAGCAGAAAAGGAGCCACCATGGCGAGCAGCTTTCCGTCTTCCTGTACCTTCACACTTGCCAGAAGCTTGATCGTTCTGTTCTTTTCGGAGGCAAATTCAAAATCAGCCAGCGTAATCCCGGTGATTCCCTCCGTATGAATCATATCGCAGTCAACAGTCTTTCCTGTTGCCATCGCTGCAAGGATAGCTGTTTTGCGGCAGGCGTCATGGCCTTCCACATCCGCTTCCGGATTGCGTTCCGCATATCCCAGTTCCTGCGCCTGCTTCAGGACCTCATGATAATCTGCCTTCTCCGTCTCCATCCTGGAAAGAATATAATTGGTAGTGCCGTTCAGAATACCCGTCACTGCCACAATCCGTTCCGCCGTAAGTGAAGTCTGAATGGTGCGGAGAATGGGAATTCCTCCGCCCACACTGGCTTCAAACATATAATTACAGTGCTTCCCGGCTGCCAGCGCCAGAAGCTCCGTCCCATGCCTGGCTACCAGTTCCTTATTGGAAGTACATACACTTTTCCCGGCGGCAAGGGCCTGTTTTGTAAACTGATATGCTGCGCCTACGCCTCCCATGGTCTCGCATACTACGGAAACAGAAGTGTCCTCCAGTATCAGATTAAAATCATGTACCACCCTGTCCTCGTAAGGGTCTCCCGGGAAATCCCTCAGATCCAGAATGTATTTGACATATACTTCTTCCCCGGTATTCCGGACTATCTGCTCCTGATTGCGCCCAATTACTTCCACAACGCCGCTGCCTACCGTACCGTATCCCAGCACTGCTACATTTATCATCGCTTTTCTCCTGTTCCAGCTCCGCTATTATTCCAGTTCTTCCATGTATCAGCGATACGCTTATACGCAATACATAGTTCCGTTATCGCAACCCAATTCCGCCCCGTCATACTCAAGACCGCCAGAATTTATACTCATGATCACAAGTATACTAAACCGCTTACTGCTATACTGCAGACCGCCAGGATTTACAGTGGTGTCCCCGGGGAAGCACCTGGCTGGCGGTCTCAAGGTCACTGTCATAAGAGTGACATTGTTATACCTTCCCATTGGCAAATGTTTCTGATCGTGAGTTTAAATCAACGGATATTTCTCTGTCAGCTTCTGCACAATGGCATAGCTTTCAGCAACCTTCTCTTCCCCGCCCTTAAGCACAAGGGCAATGGCCTCTGCGATTCTGTCCATATCTTCCGTATTCATGCCTCTGGAAGTGACAGCAGGCGTACCCAGCCTGATACCGCTGGTCACGAAAGGCGACTGGGGATCGTTGGGAATCGTATTCTTATTACAGGTTATATGCGCCGCATCCAGAAGCTTTTCAGCAGCCTTGCCGGTAATGCCGAAATTGGTCAGGTCAACCAGCATCAAATGATTATCCGTACCGCCGGACACGATTTTGACGCCTCTGTCCATCAGCCCCCTGCACAGCGCCTGCGCATTGTCCACAATATTCTTCTGATACTGCCTGAAGTCATCGCTCAGAGCCTCCTTGAAGCATACTGCCTTGGCAGCAATGACATGCATCAGCGGTCCGCCCTGGATGCCCGGGAAAATCGCTTTATTGAAATTATACTTGTCATTGACGGCTTTGCTTGAGAGAATCATGCCTCCCCTGGGTCCTCTGAGTGTCTTATGGGTGGTGGTGGTGGTCACATCGGCGTAAGGAATCGGACTGGGATGAAGCCCTGCCGCCACCAGGCCCGCAATATGTGCCATATCCACCATCAGCACTGCCCCCACCTCGTCCGCCACCTGACGGAATTTCTCGAAATCTATGGTACGCGCATAGGCAGATGCGCCGGCAATGATCATTTTGGGACGTGCCTCCAGTGCAATCCCGCGAAGGGCGTCGTAATCAATAAATCCCTCCTCATTTACCCCGTATGGAACGATGTGGAAATATTTCCCGGACATATTCACCGGACTCCCGTGTGTCAGATGTCCGCCGTGATCCAGATTCATTCCCATAATGGTATCTCCCGGCTTACAGACCGCAAACTGCACCGCCATATTTGCCTGGGCACCGGAATGAGGCTGTACATTGGCATACTCACAGCCAAACAGCTCCTTCGCGCGGCTGATTGCCAGATTCTCCACCACGTCCACGCACTGGCAGCCTCCGTAATACCGCTTTCCCGGATATCCTTCCGCATATTTATTCGTCAAAGGGCTTCCCATTGCAGCCATGACGGCCTTACTCACCCAATTTTCCGAAGCAATCAGCTCAATATGGCTGTTCTGCCTCTCCTGCTCATCCATAATTGCCTGAGCTATTTCGGGGTCTACATCTCTTACTTCGTCCAAAGAATACATTTCCGGATCCTCCTGTTCTTTTCTGTATATACGTATGAATTGCTCCTTTTAATGAATGCGGCGCAAAGGGACGCGCCTTTTATCGGAAGCAAAGAAATTGCTTCCGATAAGACATATATATATCCATAATTGACATACGGTTTGATTATATCATAGAACATGGCGAATGCAAACAAAAAATTGATTTTTTATGCAATATGCCATATTTTTGGCATATTTTTCAGAACAACAGGCTTTACGAAACCCCCATTCACTGTTACAATAGAAAGCAGCTTAAAGCAGTACAATTTATTGAATATTCCCACTGGCAAAACATACGAAAGTTGAGGGTTCGCCATGTATCACATTATCATCAATCCGGCATCCCGCTCCGGCCGGGGCCTGCAGATATGGAAAGAACAAATAGAGCCTGTCCTTCATTCCCAAAACATCTCTTACCATCCTTACTTTTCCGAAAAAGCCGGAGACACAGTCCGGATCGCAGGTGAGATCACCCGCCAGGCAATGGCTCCGCTGTCCATCATCATACTGGGCGGCGACGGCACAGTCAATGAGGCTCTCCAGGGGCTTGAAACTCCTTCCCGCATTACACTGGGCTATATCCCCACCGGTTCCAGCAACGATCTGGCAAGAGATTTGAAAATCCCCAGGGATCCATCCCATGCCCTTGACCTGATCCTGCATTCCGGGAAACCGTATCCCATGGACCTGGGAACCGTGACCTATCCGGACGGCGCGGCACGCAGATTCGCTGTCAGCTGCGGAATCGGCTTTGACGCCGCTGTCTGCGAGGAAGCCCTGCGTTCTGTCATCAAAAAAGCCATGAACCGCCTGGGACTCGGAAAACTGACCTACCTTGGCATTGCTCTGAAACAGCTGTTTGCCGCAAAAGCTGTATCCGGAAAACTGACACTGGAAAATGGCACTCCCGTAGATATCGGAAATATGCTGTTTACCGCCTGCATGCTTCACCGCTTTGAGGGCGGCGGGTTCATGTTTGCCCCAGATGCGGATGACTGTGACGGTTTTCTGAATATCTGCGCGGTGGGCGATCTTCCGAAACTGCTGATCCTGTTTGCCCTTCCCACTGCTTTCAGTGGAAATCATTACAGATTCAACGGAATTACCCCCTACAAGGCCAGAAGCCTGACCCTTGAGACCAGCCTGCCCCTATGGGTTCATACAGACGGCGAGGTCAGCCGTAAAAGCAACCGGATCCATGTCACCTGCGAAAGGAATGCCATTCAGATCCTGCGGTGATAAAGATTTTCTAAAATAATGCTTAAGAAGTATAAAAAGGCATTGATTTTTCATTTTTTAGCGCTATACTAGAGCATGGTTAAAGGTTTTTAACCGGGGAGAATCGTGAAAGGATTGCTGAAAAATGAAAAAGTTTAAAAAAATCTATAAGAACTACAGGCACGGTATTCCATTGCTGGTCTATATGGCCATCTATCTGTTCTGGTTCGCATGGCTGGAGGAAACAAATAAGAAAAATTACCGTGTCATTCATGTGACTGCAGATGATTACATTCCCTTCTGCGAGATATTTATCGTCCCTTACCTTCTATGGTTTGCCTATGTATCCATAGTGGTATTATTTCTGTTTTTCAGGAACAGGCAGGAGTTTTACAGATGCTGCGCATTCCTGTTTACGGGTATGACTCTTTTCCTTATCATATCCACCCTGTGGCCAAACGGACATCATCTCCGGTTGGCAGAAATGCCCCGGGACAATATTTTTACAAGAGCGGTATCGGCCCTCTGGCATGTGGATACACCCACGAATCTGTGGCCCAGCATCCACGTATATAATTCCATGGGAGCGCATTTTGCAGTCATCCGCAGCGCAGAGCTGGAAAATAAAAAAGCCATCAAACTGGCTTCCGGGATACTATCCATCTCCATTATACTGTCCACAATGTTCATCAAGCAACATTCAGTTTTTGATGTAATGACCGCTCTTACTTTAGGTGGCGTAATGTATACCTTTACTTACAGACGGGAAGTCGTCATGGCAGCCAGAATGCAGCACAGGCTGAAAAAGAGAATCTCTATGTAAACAGGGGGCTTCCAGGATAATATTTCCGGAAGCCCTTTCTTTTGTCAATTGAACTTAAAAATTTTCTGGCAGATCTTATACCCGCTGACTGATATCCTGCGTCCGCTGCGCCCGGGAAGATTCATCGCATTCCCCATAAGGCCATGACGCAGGCACAGATAGAGGGCACCGTCCCTGGATTTCAGATATTTCCACAGTTCCTTCTTCTTCTCCAGGTTCTCCTCCGTACCAGAACGGATCAGCAACACAGAAGACACTGTTGTAATAATTTCCAGATAATTCCGCATGTATTGATACAGGCGCTTATTCCGCAGCACTTCCTGCTTTTTATCCACCATGTAGTCTATCATGATCTTATTTACCCTGATCTGCTGATCAATCCTGGATATCATGATCTCCTCATTTACCGACTGATCCTCGCGCCCAATATAGTAGCGGTACAGATTTACATCCATGTAATACATATTCCGCACATAAAGCAGTGGTTCAAATACATAAATATTATCCACATAAAAGGTATGCTCTGGAAGCTTCAGCCCACATTCCCGCAACAGCCTGGTGCGAAAAATAACCGAATGCATCAATATATAATGTCCCTTTATAAAATGATGACAGTCCTGCCAGGTAAACTGCTTCCCCTCCGGAAGGATATGCCGATAGTGCATTACCTTCTTCCGCTTCTCCCCTTCCTTCTCATAGACAAAATTGCAAATCAGCATATCCAGGGCATATGCCCCCCCTGCCAGTTCCCTCAGCTTATCCAGCACCTGCAGATAGGCCTCCTTCTTAACCCAGTCATCGCTGTCCACCACTTTAAAATACAGCCCTTCCGCGTTTTGGATACCGGTATTGACAGCAGCGCCATGACCTCCGTTTTCCTGATGCACGGCCTTAACGATAGTCGGGTATTTATCCGCATACTCATCAGCAATCTCAGCTGTCCCGTCCCTGGAGCCATCGTCTACGATGATAATCTCTACATCCTCTCCTCCATCCAGAAGGGAATCCACGCATTTCCTCATATAAGCTTCAGAATTATAGCAGGGGATTGCTATAGACAACAGTTTCACTTATTTAAGTCCTCCTCATATCTTTCCTTGCCCAGCCTGATGTCAAGGTATTTTGTATATACGCCAAAGGCAGACGGAATGGGATACTTGTCCCTTGTCTCTCCCGGCTCAATGTACAGCCAGCCCTCCGTAAAACCGCCTGTTCTTTCCGGTTCCAGCTTATCCGTTCTGACCATATAGCCTTTCATACGCCATTCTCTGTGAGTAAAAATATGCTTTGCCTCCTCCAATGAATGGATCTGTAATATTTTCAGACCATTTTCTGTCAGATATGCAGCCACTTCTCCCGCCGTATGGAAACCTTCCATGGAAGGAAACTCATACATACCGGCCAGCAAACCCTTTCCGTCCCGCTTCCGTACCGCAACCCGATTCCCATCCCTTACGATCAGAATGGTCTTCTCCTCAATTTTCCGGGGTTTTTTTGCCTGTTTTTTCGGATATTCCTGCTCCGTTCCCGCCATATGAGCCATACAATAACTTTCCAGCGGGCATTTCTCACACAGAGGCGCTCCGTTGGGAACACAGACACATGCGCCGATTTCCATCATAGCCTGATTAAAATCACCCGGGCGATCTGCCGGCATGACAGCCTTCAGTTCCCGCTCTACAGATTCCTTTACCTTTGGATCCGTAACCGGACGCTCATCTCTTCTGAGTCTTGACGCCACACGAAGTACATTTCCGTCCACCGCCGCCACCGGCTTCCCGAAAGCAATAGAAGCTATGGCTCCCGCCGTATAGCTTCCAATCCCTGACAGCTTAAGCAATTCCTCATAGGTATCAGGCATTCTGCCGCCATATATACTCTCTATCTGAATGGCAGCCTTCTGCAGATTACGCACCCGATTGTAATAACCAAGCCCTTCCCACAGCTTTAAAAGCATTTCTTCCTCCGCATTCGCAAGCGCCGCAATATCGGGAAATGCTTTCATAAAGCGTTCAAAATAAGGTTTGACAGCCTCCACTCTGGTCTGCTGCAGCATAATCTCAGACACCCACACACGGTAAGGATCCGGATTCTCACGCCATGGCAGAATGCGCCTGTTCTTATCATACCATTTTAAAAGCGGAATGGGAATATCCGCAAACTTATTCTTTCCTAAGGAAATTCTAAAGTTTTCATGAATGTCAGGATTCAGGATCACCGGAACCGGCTGATTGATTTTCATACTCCCCGGCGTCACCACACAGTCATATGCCAGTATCTCCACTCCATTTTCGGCCGCTCTGCAGAGTGCTTCGGCAAACTGAGGATGTGTATCACGGTTGGGTGTAAAGTATTCCACTCCTTCCATCTGTATGACAAACATCACAAAAGTGCGATACCCTTTCCTTCTGGCGGCAACCAGTTCATCCACATGCTTTACCGCGCGCTCCGAAGGCGCATCCGGGAAGCGCACTACACCTTTGTCTTCCAAAGTAACACCTTTCACTTCCATGAAAATTTTTTCGTCCCGGGATTCAATATAGAAATCAAAACGTGAGCTCCCATATACGGCTTCCGGTTTTATTGACACGATATCCGGAAACAATCCTCCGTCTCGAAGCCATTCCTCCACCGCTCTGTTCGGCGCCTGGGAATCCATATTGATCATACGTTTTCCCTTCTCTACCGCCACAAGGTCATAAGCTGTACTCCGCTTAGGGCTCCCGCATTTCTCCAGATAGACCCGTGCCCTTTCCAGGAGCAGCTCACGACATCTGCCCGTATTCTTTACATGAACTCTCTCGATCCGTGCAGAATCCTTTTCTTTACCCTCCGTATCCTGAATTTCCACCATGGCAATAAAGCGGTTGAGCCGTTCTATAAAACGTCCCTCTACAATATGTTTATACTCCATCCCAAAATGCTTCTCCTATAGTATCTGCAATTTTCCCCTTTATAGTCAGTTACGGAAAATCTTTTCATTTATACTCCACATCAATGAAACCCGCAGTACAATACAGATGCGCTTACCCGTTATACCTTTACGTTTGCAAATGTTTTCGATTGTATAAATCCGGCGGTCTTGAATTTAAACAGCCCGGAAATTTCGCTTTCCAACAGCTCTGTAAGGTACCCTTGCCGCCGGAACGGACTGCGCCGCACTGAATGTATGTGCCGACTGGTCATCAAAAAAAATCTGCGCCCCAAAAGCCTTTAATACATCTCTTTTCCCCAGTCCTCCCAGAAAAAATGCCTCATCTACCCTTACATTCCATGAGCGCATTGTCCGTATCACCCTTTCATGGGCAGGCGCGCTCCGTGAAGTCACCAAAGCTGTCCTGATGGGGCAGTCTTCTGTCCCCAGTTCTCTCTGCAAGTCTGACAGCTTTTTCAAAAACTTGGCAAATGGCCCCTCCGCAAGAGGCTCTTTCGCAAACTTCTTCTCGTTTTCCTCAAATGCATTCAGTCCTTTTTCCTTAAAAATCATCTCAGATTCGTCTGTAAACAGCACCGCATCACCATCAAAGGCAATGCGTATCTGGAATTCCCCATCGGACACCGGAGCTTTTTCCGGTCTGTGGCCTCCTGCCTCTCTCTGCGTATGCAGGACCAGACTTCCCTCCACTCTGTGCTCCGTACATATGATTCCCGCAGCTATTCCGCTGTCTATAGCGCTCTGCACATCATCCTCATAGGCGGACAGGAACAGATCGGTATGAAATGCCTCCAGATAAGGCGCCAGCGATGCACCGCTTACCAGTACGGAACGGGTAATATCCAATCCATAACTGGCAATGGCATTAAACACACGCAGCGAGGAATCCGGGCTGTTGCGTGACATGATAATGACCTCCACGAGATTCCCTTCCTGGCTGTATTCATTTAGGCGAAGCAGGGACCTGATCAGTCTGAATCCCGGTCCGGGCTTTAAAATATCCTGTTCATGTTCTATCTGATATCTGCAGTATGCTTCCACTCCCTGCTTCTCAAAAATCTCATTTTCCAGAGTCAGGTCAAATAAAGCTCTGGAGGATACTCCGATTACCATCTTTTTGTCTGAATGATATGCCATACGCCGCCTCTTTCTCCCACGCCTTCTGCCGGATGCCGCAAAACAATGTCAGCTTCACCTGAGCCGATTACATTCATACCGTTCCAGTGTCACCAGGCATGTCTTCAACGCTTCATAACGCTCTTCAATGTCTCCGTCGTTAATTTCCACATCACAGGCAATCGCCATGGTGGTAATCATGTCATCCGTGATCCTGTGATGCAGCCCTGCCAGAATATTCAACCGCTGCTCATAACTGTCCGAATCAAGGAATTCCAGTACCAGCGGATCCAATGTGATTTCATCCTGCCAATCCTTTTTTCCTTCCACGGTTTTCAGATCATCTGACTGTACCCCGATCTGGCACTGTTCCTTCTGCCTGTCCGCATCAGGCCCCTGCAGCTCAAAACGAAATATCTGTCCTGCGTCCGGATATTTCTCCCTGTCCAGAATCTCCGTAAACATGGAGAGCGGTCTGGCATATGTCCTGAAATCACCGTAAAGCGCCTGATAGACTACCAGCTGCTCTCCTGTCTCCGTATGCTCCGCTACAGCTGTAATCTGATATAAATTTCCTTTAAAATGTCTGTAAATCTCATGTGGTTTTGGAATAAATGGCATCCCCGTCACCCCTTTCCGCTCATCTCTTTCCCGCAGGACAAGCCACTTATCTGCACATAAGGAAGTGCTGCAAATGGTTTCCGCACGATTTCTAAAAAGAGTATACCCCTATTTCCAAAAAATGTCATGCAATTTCTCTCATTGATTTATTAAAAATTCATGTCTGAAGCTGCTGTTCGCATCCTCAAAAACGATCTCCTCCAGCTCTTCCATCAGAAGCTTTCTGCTTTCTTCGTCCAGCCTGTCTATTTTTCCATGGTGGACGGTAAGAATGTATTCCCTGCTTCCGTCGGTATCGATCACCCTGGTCAGCATCACTCCGCTGTGTATAAATCCCCGGCCGCTCAGGAACTCCCTTGCCTCCTCCACGAGTCCTCTCTCCTTCTCCTGATAATAACCTTCTATCTCTCCGACACTCAGGCCTGTCCTGCTCTTTACTGTCCCCGCACAGCAGCAGACCGCAACCAAAGTCAAAACCAGTACCACTGTAATAAATCCGCCTCTGTTCATTTTCTTCATTTTACCCTTCCCTCTCTTTATCAGATTTTAAGAACAAATGTTCTAAATACAGAATAAAACATTTGTTCGTTTTTGTCAATCACTTTCGACAGATAAATAATACAAAATTATAAGTCCCTTAAAACTCCCTCAAAAACAGATTAAGGGTAAACAATAATTTGCACAAACAGGATTTTCATGCTATACTGAATAAATAATATATTTCAGCTACGAAATTGTCCGGCTGAAAGCAGAATATTCGAAAATGTTCCGGGAAATTTGGAGTCTGTTCCTGGATTTCAGGTTTTCGACAAGAATGGAGATCAATATGGTTGTAAACGAATCGGCTGAAAATTATCTGGAGACTATTTTAATATTGAGCAGGGAGCTTCCCGTGGTCCGCTCCGTGGACATCGCAAACGAACTGGGCTTCAAAAAGTCCAGTGTCAGCGTCGCTATGAAAAATCTTCGCGTGAAAGAGCATATTACAGTGGATAATTCCGGTTTTATCACATTGACACCTTCCGGAAGGGAAATTGCGGAAATGATATACGAGCGGCATCAGCTGCTGTCCGCCTGGCTGATACAGCTGGGAGTTGAAAAGAAGACTGCCGTGGAAGATGCGTGTAAGATAGAGCATGTTATCAGCAAAGAGAGCTTTCAGGCCATCAAAACCCATGTACAGAGCCAGGTGGTGCCCTCATAAAATGCCTTCGGTAATCTTGAGGCAATAAAATAAAACCGTCACATTCGAAATTCTCCTGGGTATGGTATTTCCGATACAAAATACCATATGCCGATGAGTTTTCCAATGTGGCAGTTTTTTCTTGCCTGTAAGAAGACGCCTATGTCTTCCAGACACGCGAATAATTGCACAGGGTACAGTGGATTATACGTTTTGCATGGCCGGTTTTGCCAGTATTGCAAAAACACATCAGCACTCCGGCAGGCACACTGTCTCTCCCCGCCGCAGAGATGTCTGCACGTCAATCAGACGCTGGTTCCCGGACCCCCGGAAAGCAAGCGTGAGATTTTTCTGCTCTTCCACAAATTCCCCGTCCACCAGCACATCCGTCATGGACAGAATCTGTAAGATTTCCTGCCCGCGCTCTCTCAGCAAATCCTTCTCATAATCATAGCCGGTATAACACCATATGTCCTTATCGGGGAACTGTCTCTTCACTGTCCGGAGAAGCTGCAGTACGGTCCCCCGGTTTTCCGGTTCCATGGGTTCCCCTCCCAGCACGCTTAAGCCCCTGATATAATTCGGGGACAAAGCATGCAGGATTTCCTGTTCCGTCTCCTCTGTGTATTCCCGGCCGTAGTGAAAATCCCATGCCTCGCTGTTAAAGCATCCCTTGCATCTGTGCGAACAGCCACTGACAAACAGAGATACCCTTACACCGGGTCCGTTTGCCACATCTGTCTTTTTTATTGCAGCATAATTCATTGATATACCTCCATCATGAAACCTTTCCGGAAACTCCAGGATGTTTTATTCCCTTTCCGGGGCTATCCCAGATTGACCTCACAGCGCAAACGGCGGTAACTGCGTATACGGATCCGGCGCCACGATATGCCATGTGGTCGTCACCTTGAACAAATCCCCGTCCACATCCAGCTCCAGCTGGCCCGCCTGCAGCTCCGTGAAGCTTTTGGCAATGGCAAGCCCCAGACCGCTGCCCTCCGTATTTCTCGAAGCATCTCCCCGGACGAAGCGTTCCGTCAGCTCGGAGGAATCCACCGTAATCTCCTGGGCGGAGATATTTTTCAGGGTGATTACGACAGTGTCATCAATGCGGAAGCCGTTTACATATACCCTGGTTCCGGGCAGGGCGTATTTCGCAATATTCCCGAACAGATTTTCGTAAATACGATAAGTCTTCTGGCTGTCAAGAGGAAGGATGACCTTCTCCTCCGTCAGGTTCATCCGCACGTCCAGCCCGGCTTCCCCCAGCTTGTCGGACATCTCGAAAGCCACCTGCTTCACCAGGTTCATGATGTCCACATCCATAATGTTCAGGGTAACGTTCTGGGAACTTGCCTTGCTGAATTCAAACAAATCTTCTATCAGGCTCTTCAGGCGCAGGGATTTGCGCTCCAGCGTTGCAAGATACTCCCTGCGCTGCGCTTCCGTTATCCCTTCCTCCTTTAAGAGATTGATATAGGTGATGATCGCTGTCAGAGGCGTCTTCAAATCATGGGACATATTCGTCACCAGCTCCACCTTCATCCGCTGGCTTTTCACTTCCATGTCCACGGCCTTCTGCAGCCCGTCCTGAATCTTGAAAACCTGCTCCCTGAAAGGCTCGAAAACCCCAAGGTCTTCATTGATTGTCACATTCAGATGTCCCTCCGCAATCTCATCCACCGCCTTCAGCAGGATCCGGTAGCGCTTCTGCAGCTCGCTGATATATTTCCGCAGAATGACATACAGTACCAGAGAGTACACCAGTGTAATGGCAAAGCCGCCTACCCAGAGACAGCTGATTCCGAAGAGAATCACCGCATTCACCACCAGCAGTTTGATAATTGTCCTGTTAGCGTTTTCTGTCAAATCCATATGAGCCACCGATTCATATGCCTTCACCGTTTTGCCCTTTACAAAGGGGAAAAAGCGGTAAACCAGGCTTCTCTGTTTGACATATTCCTTCAATCCCAGCGCCCTGAGCGCCCTGGCGCAGACTCCCAGATACCAGCCGCAGAAGAAATAGACTGCCAGCACCGACAGATTGAAAACCATCACCAGAAAGCTGGCAAAATCGACGTCTCCTATAGAATCGGTAAATACCCCCCCTGCCTCGCCGCTGGCCACCCAGGCAATCATGGATACGATATACTCCATGGCGGCACATAAACCTACGCCGAAACAGAACAGAATTTCAAAGGGCACGGCACATATTTTCTCTTCCTTCCAGGGCTTCGTCCCTCTGAGAATCGGCAGGAAACACCCCAACAATGCCATAGAGAGGATAATGAAAATCACCAGAGTGCCCATTCCCGAATTCCAGTAAGCGTCCGCTTCATAAGGATGGTAACGGTAGGTTCCATAACTGGTGGAAATGCCTGCCGCCATCACCTGCCCCACATAGAAATTGTCCTTCCTTGTCTCCCACGCCTCCTTCGATACAGCGAATGTCACCGTACAGTCTATGGGCTGCCTGAATTTACCGTACTTAGGGAAAAACTCCAGCTGCTCACCCAACAGCATTGTCAGATTCTGATTATCCCGGGTCACTTCATTGGCGGATTTCCGGATCTGGCTTACGTCCCTGCCGCAGATCGTGTTGCCCAGTGCCACATTCCCGGCACTGTCAAAATGGAAGCTGAGCAAAAAGTACTGCTGTTCCGGCTCCCGCCTCCTGTCCTCTTCAGACATGTTTGTAACATACTGGCCGGTAGAATGGTCTTCAATCATATAGTCATAGCTTACGTTCAGATCCCGGAAGGTATTCTCCAGCGACAGGAAAAAGCTCTGCAGCATGGCAAGTTCATTCACAAAATGATCACAGTCGTCCTCGGTGAGATCATAGCGGCTGCCGCCCTCTTCCAGCATCTCCTGCCATCCCTCCGACAGAAGCCCCATGTCCTCATACTCTTTCAGTATTTCTTCGGTCAGCATACCCCCGGACACTGCTTCCCTAAGCCAGTCCGGACTTATTTCCCCCTGATCCACATATTCCTCTGTCCCCAGAGATTCCGACATCAGACTTAGAAGATTCCGGTATTCCGATAATTTCTGTTCATCCAGAAGCCACTCATACCCTTCCTTCATCTCCAGGTAGATATCCTTGTAATCTGCGTTTTCCTCTCCTTTTGCATTGTAGAGGTCACGGTAAAGCATGTAGCAGCTCTGATACAGCCAGGCGATATTGTAGGTGTCCTCCATGGGGCCGTCCTGATATTTCTCTGCCCTGGCCCTGAATACGCCGTAAAATCCGGTGAAGATCATGGCACAGACAATACTCACTGCCGCTCCCCTGAAAATCCAGGGCTTCTCTCTGCGCAGTCTGCGGAAACGCCCCTTTTCCCTGTGTTTTTCTTCCCTGAAAGGGGGCATCTCCTGCCAAACGACCTCTTTCTTCTTCTTTCTGAACAGTCCCATATTCCCCTCCTGACCGGCCATTCCGGTGCTACATGTACAACTGTTAACACCGGCAGGCACTGCCTCAGACCCTTGATCCCGACGAAAATTATCGTGAAACAGCAGTATGCCAAACCGCATGCCCCTGCGGTTTGTGTGCATCCCTGTGTATCAGAGACGTTTTACTGTCTGTCGATTTTATACCCCACACCCCAAACCACCTTCAGGTACTTGGGATTCCTGGGATCAATTTCAATTTTCTCCCGTATATTCCGCACATGTACCATGATGGTATCGGTATTCACTGCCTTCTCATTCCAGATCCGCTCATAGATTTCATCTGCAGAAAAGACCCTGCCCGGATTCTTGATGAGCAGCTGTACGATTTTAAACTCCATGGGCGTCAGCTTTACCGGCTCGCCGTCCACGCTGACTTCCACCGTATCTTCATTCAGCTCCAGCCCCCCGATGGTATAGATATGGTCTTTATTGCCATCCTCCTTCAATGCCGTCAAATATTTGGAATATCTGCGCAGATGGGAATTTACCCTGGCAAGCAGCTCCAGCGGTGTGAACGGCTTGGTTACATAATCGTCCGCGCCCATGTTCAGGCCCATGATCTTATCCACTTCCTCCGACTTGGCAGACAGCATGATCACCGGAAATTCGTGCTCTTTTGAGCGGAGTTTCATAAGCATGGTAACGCCGTCCATGACCGGCATCATGATATCCACAATAGCCAGATGGATTTCCTCCTGCTCGATCACCTTCAGGCCTTCCGCCCCGTTGGCAGCCTGAAATACCTTATAGCCCTGATTTTTCAAATAAATTTCAATTCCTTCACGGATTTCCCTGTCATCTTCCACTACAAGAATGTGATACTGCTTATCCATATGATGTCCTCCATTTTCGTCATACGGCCTCCGGCGCTCCCATTCCTGCTGTCACAGCTTCTGTCGGATTGCAGCTTTATCATCTCATGCCTTCCGAAGCTAACCTCCTTATGACCCTGTATTGCTCAAAAGAACTGATTCCTCTTCACCGTCTCATCCCGGCACTATACCGGACAAAAAGTCCATACATAGTTTTCCGGAATCAGCCTGCAGGCAGCAGCCGGATATTCCGTTTTTTCTGCGTTACATTTTCCGCAATAACACTATTATAATAATGAACCGCTTTTAACGCAACTGCTTCTTCACGATACAGGGTACCTTTTTGATATGCATTATCTGCCATCTCCCGATAGGGCAGCTTCCGATCTGCTCTATTCTCCAAAACGTTATCCGGTGATTTCCGGCCTTCTGTCTTCCATACAGTCTCTTTGTCATCGCAGCCCTGTGTCTCTTCACAGGCGGTATCTGTCTCCGCTGCACAACACTTCATGCACGTACTATTGCTGTGTACTGATCGCTTCTCCGCTTCCGCCGGATATTCCTGCGTATCCCTTTCCATCCCCACTAAATATCCCGTCACAGCCTGTGCATATTCCTGCGTATCCTCTTCTGTCAGAATCCCGTTGACACCGTCATCCACCAGATCCTCCACCCCGGATGCCCTCACCGCAATCACCGGCGCCGCCCCCGCAAAGGCTTCCAAAACCACGATTCCCTGGGTCTCCGTCTTAGACGCAAACAGGAAAGCATCCGCTGCTTTAAAATAAGGCGCAATCTCCTCATTGCGGACAGTTCCCGCAAAAATGACGGTATCTTCCAGCCCCAGTTCCCGGCTGCGCCTTTCCAGCCCCTCCCTGTCCGGCCCGTCGCCTACCATCAGCATCCGAAACGGCTTTCCGTACAGTTCCTTCACCCGGGCCAGGCTGTCAAGCAGGAATCTCACATTTTTCTCGTTTGCCATTCTGGATACGGTCAGCAGGAAAGGCATATTTTCAGCGCCATACTGTCTGCGAATCCGCCTGCCCTCCTCCGGCCCGATATCGAAATTCTTCTTCTCGATTCCGGTGGGCAGAATCCCTGTCTTCTCCGGCTGTATGTTACAGGTATCCGTCAGATACTTCCGCATCCCTTCCGTAGGTGCGAATACAAAGCTGCAATGCCGCATAAAAGAGCGCAGGTACAATGGCATAAACCGTTCCATCCTGACGATTCCCTTTGTATAGCTCCTGACATACTGCTCGTATCTGGTATGATAGGTAAATACCAGCGGAATATGGTATTTCCGGGACAAATGCACCGCCATCCTGCCGATAAGCATGGGATGATGCACATGGATAATATCGTAGGAATGTTCTCTGAATTCCCTTTCAATCCGGGCGTCAAAGGGGTTGGGCAGCACGATTCCCCCGATAAAGCGCTTCAGGAAGGTGGAGTAACGGAATACGTTTTCCATATCCTGCTGCTCTCTGTATGTAGGCGCAAAGACTGTCACCTCATGTCCCAGCTCTTCCAGTCCCCTTGCCAGCCTTTCAATGGAAACAGGCACCCCTGCCACGATTGGTTTGTAATTGTTCGTCATTAACGCTATCCGCATCTTTCCACACACCTTTCTTCCGTTCCGGCCTCTGACACCGTCTTTGGCCAATGCCATAAACTCTCAGCCCATCCCCAGCATCCGGAACACCTGGTCTCCCAGCACATATCCGGCCCCGATAAAAGCGAAGTTCCATATCAAAATTCCACAGGTAGAACTGATCACATATTTCGCCAGATCCATCTTCACCACCCCTGCCGGAATAGAGACAATAGTCCTTATCATGGGAAGAAGCTTGCCCACGAAAACTCCCATACAGCCCTTCTGCCGTATCCACTCCAGATTTTTCTCCAATACCTCTTTCTGTTTGGGAAATTTCCTGGTATAGGCCTTCAGGAACACCTCTCCGCCCCCACGCCCCAGTGCATACAGCGCCAGGCTTCCCAAAAGCCCCGCAGACACCGAGATAACCATCACCCAGAGGAAACTGATATTTCCCTTTGCGGCCATGATGCCCGACAGCGGCATGATAATCCCCGCCGGAAATCCCGGAAGATTCAGATATTCCAGCAGTACAATCACAAAAATGGCAACCGCCCCGTATCTGGTAAAATAATAAGTCAATGTTGTCACATCCATAGTTACACCCCCTGTATGCTTCCACGGACATCCACCTGCATTGTTTTCCACATGTTCCTGTTCCGCATGCCTGTCAGTTCATGTCCTGGTCTTTTGTCTCATTGAAAACAGTATAGAGTGAAAAAATAAAGTTGGATTACAGGGATTTTGGAAGAAATTCTAAAGATATTTGAAAAAGAATAAAAAGGGCAGCAGACACCGCCCTTTTCGCTATATATTCGGTGATGAAATCCTGCACACAAACCGGATAAACGGCATGAATTCTGCGCACAAAATCTAAATCTCCCTTAAAAAGCTCTCATTTACACAATAGTAATACTGTGACTGCGCTTTCCAAAGCTGCGCATATTTGCCCCCGGGCTGCATCAGCAGTTCTTCGTGTGTCCCCTGCTGTACCAGCCGCCCGCCGTGCAGCACTGCAATTCTGTCGCAAAACCGGCATGAAGACAGTCTGTGGCTGATTGACAGCATGGTTTCCCCGGAGAGATATCTGAAAAACTGTTCATAAATTTCCTTCTCCGCGTATGGGTCCAGGGCGGCAGTGGGCTCGTCCAGAATCACAACCGGAGCAGCCTTGTAAATGGCCCGCGCAATGGCTACCTTCTGAGCTTCCCCGCCCGACAGCTCCATTCCGTCCTCCTCGTAATCCCGGGATACCGCCTGCATGATTCCTCTGGATAAACCATCCACCTTCTTCTGCAGCCCCGCCCTGCAAAGGGCTTCATATACTTTCTGTCCATTGTATTCCCCGGATGCTGCCACATTCTCCGCAATGGGAAATGCAAACAGGGAAAAATCCTGAAATACCGTTGCGATTTTCCGGATATATTCCTCATAGGGACAGTTCTGTATATCCTCACCGTTCAGCAGGATTCTGCCTTCCGTGGGCCGATACAGACGGCAGAGCAGTTTAATCAAAGTGGTTTTGCCGGAACCGTTCTCTCCCACGATTGCCAGCTTCTCCCCAGGAGCAATCCGCAGATTAATGTCCCGGAGAACCGTTTCGCTGCTCTCAGGATAGCGAAAGCTTACGCTTTCCAGCACGATTTCCAGCTTCTCTTTCTCCTCATCCCCCCGCTCTGCGTCCGACTTACTTTCGCTGCTGCCTTTTATCCGGTCTCTTCTCTTTTCTTCCTTTCCGGCACTGCCGCTCCGCTTTCGGCTTTCCGTTTCCTGCCCCTTCCAGGGTTTCCTGCTTTCATCCTGTTCCCGGGACTCTTCTTCCTGCCCTTTCCAAGGTTTTCCGCTTTCCCTTTGTCCCCGGGAGTCCTCTTCCAGATCCATGTATGTGAAATAATTCAGCAGATGCACATTGTTATTCCGCAAATCAGTCCAAATCTGGGCCAGATCGCTCAGCGCGTTGATCAGCATGGTCACTGCGGAAGAAATCATGAGCACACTGCCGATTGCGATCACATCCCGAAGCGCCAGGAAACCTGTCATTGCATAGACCGCCATGCCGCAGAGGCCCGCGCACAGTATCCTTACCACTTCAAGCCTGCCTGCAGCCCGCATTTCCTTCTCCTTTCCTTTTGCAAGAAGCCTGTGGCATTTCTGCTCACATTCCCGGAGCACCAGATTCTTTTGCCGGAAAATGCGGATATCCATAGCCATATCTTCATCCGGCAGATAACTCAGGTCGTAAAATTCCCCGTACCTGTTATACTTCGCCCCGTGTTCAAACACGTCAAAGCTGACCTCAAAGCGCTTTGACGCCGTTTTGCAGGCAATACAGGCGCCGCCTGCGATCAGAAGCGCCAACAGAATCACAATCAGCGCCGCCGTACCTCCGCCGACCCTGCCCTGCTTTACACCGGCTGCAATCTGTTCTCCAAAGCCCAGTCCCAGAACCACCGCAATCACTACGGAACACAGATTCTTCATTACTACTTCCAGGTCCCAATACAGGCTTGCCATCCCGCCTCCGGTGAGGCCGATGCTCCCGGACACCTGCTCCCTCAGGCTGCGGGTGCTCTCCTTTTCCAGAAGGGAAAACGGTATGCGATATGCCTTGTCCGTCAGAATCATTTCATGGGTGGAAAAAAGTCTGCCGTAACCCACTGCGATTTTCGCATCCAGCCTGGAGCCAATGCAGGACAGCAGAAACGTCACTCCCAGAGATGCCGAAATGTAAACTGACAGCCCTGCTCTGTCCTGTGCTCCCGACAGCTCATTTAAAATCAGGGCGGACATCAGGATTGCGATATAAGGTGTAATCGCCCCGGCTACGCTTCTGAAAGCCAGAAAACCCATCTGTCCCGGCAGTATCATGCCGAATTCCCGGATTCCTCTTTTTATTATAATTATGTCTCCTTTTATTGTCCTGTTATTCTTTTTCATGATGCACTGCTCCTTTCCATACTCGTGAGCGCATTCATTTTCCGACATTACTGATGCACTCGCTATGCTGCACCCCGAATAAATTTGCAGCCAGCGTGTCCATTCTATAGTATCTGCCCTGCACCCGGAACATCTCCGCATATTTTCCGTCTTTCTCCAGCAATTCTTCATGGGTTCCGCTCTCCACGATCTCACCGTTTTCCATGACAAGAATCCTGTCACAGAATCTGGTGGACGCCAGCCTGTGGGAGATAAATACGGATGTCCTGCCCTCCGTCAGCCTGCTGTAGGACTGATAAATCCTGCTTTCCGCAACAGGGTCCAACGCGGCGGTGGGCTCGTCCAGAACCAGCACCGGCGCATCCTTATACAATGCCCGCGCCAAAAGCAGGCGCTGTACCTCCCCTCCGGACAGCTCCGTTCCATGCTCCGCTATCCGCTTTACCAGGCAGGTATCCAGCCCTTCCGGCAGGGAACGCACCTTCTCCTCCAGGTTAGCCAGACGAAGGCAGTTCCAGACAGCTTCCTCCCGGTTCTCACCATCGGTTCCGTGCAGCAGACTATTCCTTCCGGACCTCTGTTCCGCTCCCTGAGCTCTGTGTCCCACAGCACCGGAATACAATTTCTGCCTCCCCGCATCCAGCACAATATTGTCCCGGATGCTTACCGGCAGCACACCGGATTTCTGGAAAACAGCCGAAAACAGCTTCCGGTACTCCTCGTCTGCAAAGTCCGCCGTATCCATGCCGTTGACCAGAATCCGCCCTTCCACGGGCTTCAGCAAACCGCACAGAAGCCTGACAAAAGTGGTCTTCCCGGCCCCGTTTTCCCCTACGATTGCCAGCTTTTCCCCCGGCTTTATGGTAAGGTTGATATTTTTTAATACGGGAATTTCCCTTTTATTGCCTTCCTCATCCTCTTCCTTCCAGGAAAAAGATACATTTTCCCAGCGAAAGGAAACCGGCTCCGTCACCCTGTCCGCATTATACTGTTTCCCGTTTCCCAGTTCATTTAATTCCGTAAACTGTCGGAAATCCGCCACATAATGATCGGCTTCCGCAAATCCGGACCAGCTCCGGACCAGGCTGCTTAGGAAATTCCCCAGTCCGGTAATGGCGGCAAAATAGAACGTAAAATCACCGATTGTCAGACTGCCCTGAAAATATTCCCGGATCAGGTAAGCATAGGCACAGCCGTTACGCAGGAAAATAAAAATTCCATTCAGTATCATATTTTTGTAGTCAATACTGGCGGCTTTTTCCTCCACCCGGTCCCTGGCGGATACGGCTTTCCCGGCAATCCCTCTGAGCCACCCTGTCATGGAATAAATGCGGATGTCTTTGCCTTCTTTGATTCCTTTCGTGTGATAAGCCATGTAATTCAGCTTCCGGTTCGCCTGTGCCCTCTCTTCCTGGAGCAGAGCCTTACGTCTCTCCGAAATTGTCCCGTACCAAAGCTGGGTACCAAACATCAGAATCAGCAGCAGAAGGACAGTGGGCTGAAGCCCGCAGATAACGGTGCCAAACGCCAGAAAGCCACCCATGCTCTCTATCAGCCCCGTTAACCTGGGCAGATAAGCCACAACGCCGTAATTGGGGCTGCTGACGGCATTTCTCGCTTTTTCCGCAATGCGCTTTCCAGCAGGTGAAATAAATATGCCGTAATCCAGATCCATCATCTTTTCCTCCCACTTTGCTTTCAGCCGGGAAAAAAGGAAAATCTGGGAACAGCTGTCAATGTGATTATGTACGAGGGCATTTGCGGAAGATACGGCTGACAGCAGGATTCCGCTGACAGCGATTCCCCACAGCAGATGATACGCATCCGCCTTCCGCTCAATCAGGTCAAGGATGACTTTCGGCATCCATATGGCAATCAGGGACTGGAGCATCTGGAATGCGCTTCCGAGAACAGGAAGAAACACGCTGTTCCTCCTGAATAAGCGCAGCTCATGAAACAGGTAACAAAAATTACCTGCCAAAGATTTCATATTTTGTTTCATTTACATTTCCTCACAATTTCTGTTTCGTGGTAGTTTTGTTTTAGTTTGCTTAAAAAATCATCCGTTCCCAGATGCAAAAAAACTGCGGTATATACCCGCAGCAAATAAACACCTTATGCCAGGAAATGTGCAAAGAAATCATACATTTCCTTATTATGAGGAAATCCCCATATAAACAAAGGTATTCTCATGCTTAGCCTGCGGGAGAATGTCAGATACACTGTATCCAACACTGATAAATCCGGGTACAACAAAAAAACTTGATTTTTCGTTATCCCTTTCTCTATCAGCGCATTCTTCCACACGGACAAATTAACATGACAATACCTCTCCTTACATGTTTTTTTAAAAATAACATACCCTGCGGAGCCTGTCAAGAAAATTTTGAAAACATCCCGCACTGTTTTTACTATTTTTTCAGGAAGTCGCTGAATTCTTTCAATTCCTTCTTTTTCGGTTCCGGAAGCATGTTAAATTCTCTGTTCTGGACTGCGCCTTCCAGAGTGTACAAATGTACCAGGCAAACCTGAGGATAAATTTCCTTCAGTTTCAGAAACGCCTGCCTGGCTCCCGTCTCAACAAGCTTCTCGGCAGAATCAATGCCGACAGTTGTCAGCTTTCTCGCCATTTCCTTCCCTATATTCTTCATGGATGTCAATTCTGCCATATCCATCTCCTCACTGTAATCTTCACAAATGTCTGGAGTGCTTCGGTATTCCGTAACAGAAAAACGGCAAACAGATGCGCTCACGAGTTTCCCTTTCCCCAATGCAAAAAGGAATGGTCACCTCAGAACGTCCAGTTCCCTGTAAGCCTCAATCCTCTGCGCTGTCAGCTCCCATGTAATATCGGAGCACACAAATTCATAATCACTCCATATCCTCTCCAGTTCCTCCTTAATCTGCGGAACCTCCTCCAGCCTTCCCGCACCTGCCCGCACATAATAATCAGGAAGCAGCGCCCCGATGATAATCCCTGTTGCCGGCTCAGGAAGCTCCTCTCCCTGTTCCCGTGCACACACCATCTCCAAATGCCCATCCAGATAAGCTTCCAGCTCCAGATGAACCCCCTTCATCCCGTTCAGATCGAAAACCTGGAAGGGGGCGCCTCCCGGAACAATAATCTCGCTCCCCAATCCCCAGAAATCAGGGCTGTCACCAAATTCGTAGAGAGCGCTGCACAGCTCCTGCATCTCTTCGAATTCATACTCTTCCAGCGGTTCCTGCAGTGATTTCAGTACAGTATCCACAGCCCAGCCCAGTTTTCCAAACATCTCACAGCCCGGAAGCGCTGACAGCTTCTCGCCCAGCTTCACCAGCCTGGCCAGAGACAGCAGACCCCACACCCGCACTTTCACATCTCCCAGAGCCTCTGCCATCTCTCCCACTTTAGCGGGGACATCATTGTATAATATATGCTCACCTTCCAGATGCCCCAGGCGGTCCGAACAGTCATCCATCAGCTTCTCCGTCACCTGTTCAAAAACCGCATTATCAGCGCTGTAAATAGTATCCGCACGGCCGAGCCACAGCAAAGCGCGGTTTGGATTCCCTTTATCCATGGCTTCTGCGCCTAATTGGTAACAGGCCTTCGCCAACCCCGCCCAGTCCTGCTTTCTCTGGTATTCTGCCAGGCGCCTCTCCAAAACCGCTGCCTTTTTTCCGAACAAATGAAACATCTCCGTATCTCCTTAACTTATCCTTAGTATATCAACTATATCATGACACATTTTTTTCGTCAAGCCGCCATATCTTTACATATTCTGCAGGCCAAAGAATCAACATTCCACAGCCACATCTCCATATACCTGTGCGCAGAGCGGCGGATGCCCTCCCAAAACTGAGAAAGGTATCCGCCGAACGGAAGCCAAAAGGAGATTCCCCCGATATTCCTTCAGGCTTTTGTATTATTTTTTCCGTTTAATCTGCTCCAGTGCTCCTTTTGTATTTTGTCCCGCTTTAATTCCACCACAAGCGCAGGTTTATCAGAAAAACGTTTTCCAGAAATGAACTGCGGGTAAACGCTGGTGTAAAGCAATCCTATAAATGCAGCACTCTGTCCTTGATCTCCTGTGTCCTCCCCTGGTTCCAGAACTGGGTCCCAATATACCCGCAGGTGCGCCTTGCCACAAACAGTTCGTCCTGGTCCCGGTTGCCGCAGTTGGGGCATTCCCATATAAGCTTCCCGTCCTCGTCCGGGACAATACGGATTTCTCCGTCGTAACCGCATTTTTCACAGTAATCGCTCTTCGTATTCAATTCCGCGTAGACGATGTTGTCATAAATAAACCGCATCACCGCAAGGACGGCTTCCGTATTCCCCTGCAGGTTCGGCACCTCCACATAGCTGATGGC
>DKVC01000140.1:16617-25653 GCA_002490995.1 Lachnospiraceae bacterium UBA7188 | reverse complement strand
TCCACATAGCTGATGGCGCCGCCGGGGGAAAGCCGCTGGAAATCCGCCTCGAATTTCAGCTTGCTGAAAGCGTCTATGGGTTCTGTCACATGGACATGATAGCTGTTTGTAATATAGTTCTTGTCCGTCACGCCGGGGATAATGCCAAAGCGTTTCTGAAGACATTTGGCAAACTTATAGGTGGTGGATTCCATGGGCGTCCCGTAAACGGAATAGCTGATGTGCTCCGCCTCCTTCCACTCCTGGCACTTATCGTTCATCTTCTGCATGACTTTCAGGGCAAATTCCCTGCCTTCCGGGGATGTATGGGGCTTCCCCAGCATGCGCACGCACATCTCGCACAGCCCCGCATATCCCAGTGAAATGGTAGAGTATCCATTGTAAAGCAGGCTGTCAATCTTCTCTCCCTTTTTCAGCCTGGCCAGAGCGCCATGCTGCCATAAAATGGGCGCAACGTCGGATTTCGTCCCCAACAGGCGCTCATGGCGGCAGCGGAGCGCCCGATGACACAGCTCCAGCCTCTCCTCATAGATCTTCCAGAACTGTTCCATATCCCCCTGGGCGGAGCAGGCCACATCTACCAGATTGATGGTGACCACACCCTGGTTGAATCTGCCGTAATACTTCCGTGAGCCGTCCGGATTGCGCTGGTTGTCCTCCACCGTGGGGAAGGAACGGCAACCCATGCAGGGGTAAACATCCCCCTTCTTCAGGGAACGCATGACTTTCGCGGAAATATAGTCCGGAACCATGCGCTTTGCCGTGCATTTCGCAGCAAGCTCCGTCAGGTACCAGTACTTTGAATTCTCGTTTATGTTGTCCTCATCCAGCACATACACGAGCTTCGGAAAGGCGGGCGTAATCCAGATTCCCTTTTCATTTTTTACCCCCTGCATCCGCTGATGGAGAACTTCCTCAATCAGCAGGGCAAGGTCGTCCCTCACACGTCCTTCCGGCACCTCGTCCAGATACATAAACATGGTCACAAAAGGCGCCTGCCCGTTACAGGTCATAAGAGTAATCAGCTGATACTGGATGGTCTGGATTCCGCTTCTGATCTCGCTCTTCAGGCGGCTTTCCACGATTTTCTCCACAACATCCTCCTTAAGGGAATCTCCGCAGGCCCTCCGCTCCTCCAGAACCGTGCTGCGGATCTTCTGTCTGCTGATATCCACAAAGGGAGCCAGATGGGACAGCGTAAAGGTCTGTCCGCCGTACTGGTTGCTCGCCACCTGCGCCACAATCTGTGTGGTCACATTACAGGCCGTAAAGAAGCTGTGGGGTTTTTCAATCATGGTCTCACTGATCACCGTTCCGTTCTGCAGCATGTCCTCCAGATTGATCAGGTCGCAGTTATGCTCCTTCTGGGCATAGTAATCCGAATCATGGAAGTGGATAATTCCCTCTTCATGGGCTTTCACAATCTCCTCAGGAAGCAGCACGCGCATGGTAAGGTCCTTGCTTACCTCTCCCGCCATATAATCCCGCTGTGTGGAATTGATCACGGGATTCTTATTGGAATTCTCCTGGTTGACGGTCTCGTTCAGATGCTCGATCAGGGCAAGGATCCCGTTGTCTGTGGTGTTGGATTTGCGGGTCAGCTCCCGCTTATAGCGGTAGCGTACATATTTCTGGGCGACTTCATAACCGCGCATCTCCATGATGCCGGTCTCCACCATGTCCTGTATGTCCTCCACATGGGCGATATGGGGCATTTCCTGGACTTTTCCTTCCACAGTATCCGCAATCGCCTGAACCTGATATTTGTTCAGCCTGTGAATCGGCTCTGTTCCCATATTGGCAGCATTGACGGCATTGACGATCTTGACCGAATCAAACTGCACCTCTTCCCCATTCCTCTTGATAACCTTCATATTCGCCTTCTCCTTTTTACAATTGTAATACATATATAAAGCGCAAAGTGCGCGCCTTTTATCGGAAGCGAAGAGATTGCTTCCGATAAGGCATATTATAGACGGGTAATGGAGAAATGTCAATATATTGTATTTCACTTATATATTAACCGCAATATATATGGTATTTGTCCAACGTATTTTCCGATTTCCTTCATTGGCACGCTTCTTTTATGGACCTGCTTTCATGCAGGATAATGGACTGCCTGAACCTTTTACGGCTTTGTATCAGAATTCTTTTCGGCCTGCCGGCGGTTCTCAAGGTATTTGTAAAAAGTATCCGCCGCCAGGCTTTTTCCGCGTCCCCTGTCCGAGACAATCTGTATGGAACGTCTGGGAACAGCACATTTTATGGGAATCTGTACCAGCGTCTTTCTCTCCAGCAGGGGATATGCCAGCGTCTCCGGCACAAAGCCTATCCCAAGGTTACTTTCCAGCAGGGGCAGCATCAGGTCAGAGGTGGTCACCTCCATGTCCAGCTCCATCTCCAGCTTA
This sequence comes from Lachnospiraceae bacterium UBA7188, assembly GCA_002490995.1. Taxonomy (GTDB): domain Bacteria; phylum Bacillota; class Clostridia; order Lachnospirales; family Lachnospiraceae; genus Acetatifactor. Next base: position 23,245 of record DKVC01000140.1, on the reverse strand, counting down.
TGTTCCAGGAAGAAATTCCGGTATAACTCGTAGGTGGCGCTGCCCCGGCCCAGTCCTACCCAGGAGCAGCCCTTCAGCTCCTCCAGCTCCATCGGCGTATTGCACAGGCTCTCATACTGTATCCCTCCTGCCAGGATTTCCTTAAAATCAAGCACTTTTTCACAGGAAAACGTCTTTGGAACATCGAAAGGCGTAGTAATCACCGCAAAGTCCAGTATGCCGCTTACCAGCTGCTTTACGATCTCCGGGGTTGTGTGATTATGGATCTTGATCCTGATTGCCGGGTATTCCTTCTTAAAATCATGCAATGCGCTTAACAGGAACAGGTGAAGCGCCGTGTCGGTAACTCCGATTTCCACCGTGCCCCGGCCCGGCGAATTGGGCCTGCCGATTTCTTCCTGGGCATTCAGCAGATGCCGGTATGCCACCTCCACATGGGAATAGAGCAGCTCCCCTTCCTCCGTCAGGGTGATTCCCCTGGCTTCCCGCACGAACAGCCTGCAGTTCAGCTGCGCCTCCAGCAGCTTCATAATGCGCGTCACATTGGGCTGGTTGCTCCCCAGAGCTGTGGCAGCCTTCGTGATGTTCCCGTACTTTGCCACATAATAAAAAATCTTGTAGTATTCAAAATTGATATCCATATCTTTTTAGTATTTCTCCGATATATTATATGTATTTTTCATATCTCATAAAGTGTATTATAATGTGTACTTACAGTCAATATCTTTTGACAGATAAAAATGTAAAACGAGCGAGCGCTTTGGCATGCGGAAAAAACGGCATACATATGGAAATGGCGCTACTATTGTCAGGAATCGATGCGCTCACGAATCTGTCTTCGGTAGTATACAGGGAATTGTTTTCAGGAAAGGAAGTAAAAAAATATGAACAAAGATCTGACGGTAGGAAAACCGGAAAAAGTACTGTGGCAGTTCTGCCTTCCCCTGTTTGGCAGCATTGTCTTCCAGCAGCTCTACAATATAGCGGACAGCCTGGTGGCCGGAAAATTCATCGGTGAGAACGCGCTGGCGGCCGTGGGGAACAGTTACGAAATTACATTGATTTTCATCGCTTTCGCGTTTGGCTGCAATATGGGATGTTCCGTCATCGTCTCCCAGCTGTTCGGCGCAAAAAAATACGGCGCACTGAAAACCGCCGTCACCACAGCCTGTATTTTCAGCGCGGTCCTCTGTGCCCTGCTGATGCTTGCAGGCATCCTGGGCTGTGACCCGCTGCTGAAGCTCATCCGGACACCTGAGGAAGTGTTCGCCGACTCCAGGCTGTATCTGGATATCTATGTATGGGGACTGCCCTTTGTGTTCTTCTACAATATCGCCACCGGGATTTTCTCCGCGCTGGGCGATTCCAGGACCCCCTTTTACTTCCTGGCCGTGTCATCCACCTCAAATATCGCCGTGGATATCCTGTTTGTCAAATCCTTCGGCATGGGCGTGGCGGGCGTTGCCTGGGCTACATTCCTCTGCCAGGGCGTCAGCTGCGTTCTGGCTGTACTGGCGGTGTGGAAGCGGTTGCAGAAAATCCAGCCAATCCAGCCGGAAGAAAAAGCGGCGCTGTTTGACTGGGAATTATTGAGGAAAATCCTGGTAATCGCCATTCCCAGCATCCTGCAGCAAAGCTTCGTATCAGTGGGAAATATCCTGATCCAGAGCGTAATCAACGGCTTCGGGGCTTCCGTCATGGCCGGTTACTCCGCCGCGGTAAAGCTGAACAACCTGGTCATTACATCCTTCACTACCATCGGCAATGGTATCTCCAACTTTTCAGCCCAGAACCTGGGGGCAGGCCGGATCGGGCGTATCAGGGAATGTTTCCGCGCCGGCCTGAAAATGGTGTGGTGCCTGTGCATTCCGTTCTGCCTTCTCTATGTTTTCTGCGGCAGATACCTTTTATTGCTGTTCCTGAAGCAGGGGTCTGAAGCAGCTTTGCTGACCGGGCAGCAGTTCCTGTGGATCCTGTCCCCGTTCTACTTTGTGGTATCCGCAAAGCTGGTGGCGGACGGCATCCTCCGGGGCGCAAGCGCAATGGGAAAGTTTATGGCTGCTACTTTCCTGGATCTGGTGCTGCGTGTGATTCTGGCCTTCGTTCTCTCCGGCGTGACGAATTCCGCTCTGGGGATATGGTGCGCATGGCCTGTGGGGTGGACCATCGCCATGGCTCTCTCCATCTTCTTTTACACGAAAGAATATAAAAAGCTCAGTGAAAACAGAAATAAAGCTCCCTGCTGAGGAATGGAATCTAACGTATGAACATGGCATCCCCAAAGCTGAAGAACCGGTACCGCTCCCTGATTGCCTCCTCATAAGCCTTCAGCACATTCTCCCTGCCGGCCAGTGCGGAAACCAGCATGACCAGAGTGGATTCCGGCAGGTGAAAGTTGGTGATCAGCCCGTCCAGCACTTTGAACCGATAGCCGGGATAAATAAAAATATCCGTATCCCCGCTGCCGGAACGAACTCTCCCGCTTTCGTCTGAGGCGCTTTCCAGTGTCCTGCAGCTGGTGGTCCCCACGCATATTATGCGACCGCCCTCCGCTTTCGTCCTGTTGATCATCTCCGCCGCTTCCTCCGAAATCTGAAAAGATTCCGAGTGCATATGATGATCCAGCACGTTTTCTTCCTTTACCGGCCGGAAGGTTCCCAATCCCACATGAAGCGTCACATAAGCAATACGCACTCCCTTCGCTTCAATCTCTTCCAGAAGCTCCCTCGTGAAGTGAAGTCCCGCTGTGGGCGCGGCGGCAGAGCCTTCGTATTTTGCATAAACCGTCTGATACCGGTTCTTATCCCGGAGTTTATGGGTAATATAGGGCGGAAGAGGCATCTCCCCCAGCGCATCCAGCACCTCTTCGAAGACACCGCTGTATTCAAATTGTATCAGGCGGTTGCCTTCCTCCACCGTCTCCAGCACCCGGGCTTTCAGCAGGCCGTTCCCGAAGGTAAGCCTTGTCCCGGGACGGCACTTCTTCCCGGGTTTCACCAGAGTCTCCCAGATATCCCCGGCATTGCGCTTTAACAGAAGCACTTCCACATGGGCGCCTGTTCCTTCCCGCTCTCCAAGGAGTCTGGCCGGAATGACCCTGGTATTGTTCAGTACCAGGCAGTCGCCCGGATGTAAAAAAGCTTCCACATCGCGGAACACATGATGGGACATCGCCCCGGTATGCCTATCCAGCACCAGGAGCCTGCTGGAGGAACGGTCCTCCAGCGGGTCCTGTGCGATAAGTTCCTGGGGCAGTTCGAAGTAAAAATCCTTCTTCCTCAATTCAGCTGGCGATTTTTCCAATCGTTCCGCCATTGCGGTTTCATTTTGTCCACCCTGTAAGTTTTCCGGCTGAACGCTCCGTGCCTTCTGCGGCTGCCCGGCTTCTGCGCTGTTCGGCTGCCCTGCCACTGCATTCTGCGGCTGTCCGGCTTCTGTATTATCCGACTGCCCTGCCGCTGCCTGTACCCTGGCCGTTGTCCCGGCACACATTACATTGACGCTCCTTCCACAAACGCCTTATAGCCGCGGTAAGTCTCATATACATCAGCCTTGCTGGTCGCTTCCCAGGGTGCATGCATGTTCAGCACGGCCACGCCGCTGTCAATGACATTCATCCCATATTCGGCCAGAATGTACGCGATGGTTCCGCCGCCGCCTACATCTACCTTGCCAAGCTCTGCCGTCTGCCAGAGGATTCCCTTCTCGTCCATAACTTTGCGCAGATGCGCCATGTACTCCGCATTCGCGTCATTGGAGCCTGACTTTCCTCTGGATCCGGTAAATTTATTGAATACCATGCCCTTCCCGAGGAATGCGGCATTCTTCTTCTCGAAACAGGAAGCATAAGAGGGATCATAGCCTGCACTCACATCAGAGGAAAGCATGCAGCTGTGCGCCAGGCATCTTCTCAGATTCAGCTCACTGTACTCGCCGTTTAAATTCATCAGCTCTGCCACCGCATTCTCAAAGAAACGGGAATGCATTCCGGTAGCGCCCACAGAACCGATCTCTTCCTTATCCACAAGGATGCAGCACATGGTACGCTCTGTCTCCTTTACATCCAGCATGGCACGCATGGACGTAAAAGCGCAGACCCTGTCATCCTGGCCATATGCAAGGATCATGCTTCTGTCAAAGCCTGCTTCCCTTGCCTTCCCGGCAGGCACGATCTCCAGCTCCGCGGAGAGGAAGTCCTCTTCTTCAATGCCGTAGGTTTCCTTCAGGATATCCAGGATTCCCGCCTTTACGGCTTCCTTTGCCTTCTTCTTGTCCTCTTCCGTCTCCTCTTTCTTCTCTTCCTTCTCTTCACCGGAATCAATGCGGATGGGCCTGCTGCCTACAATCAGGTCAAGCGCTTCGCCTTCGATGACCTGTGCGGCAGTCTTTTTCATCTGCTCCGCCGCCAGATGAATCAGCAGGTCGGACACGAAAAATACGGGATCATCTTCGTTGTCCCCGATATTCAGCTCGACAATGGAGCCGTCCTTTTTCACCACTACACCGTGAAGTGCAAGGGGAATGGCAACCCACTGATACTTCTTCACACCACCGTAGTAGTGTGTGTCCAGATAAGCCAGGCTGCTGTCTTCGTAGAGAGGGTTCTGCTTGACGTCAATCCTGGGGCTGTCAATATGGGCGCCCAGAATGTTCATTCCCTCCGTCAATGGCTTTTCGCCGATCTGAAACATGGCGATGGACTTGTTCATGCACACGCTGTACACCTTATCGCCTTTTTGAAGCTTCGCGCCGCTTTCGATCAGGCTCTCAAGCTCCCGATAGCCTTCCGCTTCGATGGTGTTCACAATGGTGTCGATGCACTCCCGCTCTGTCTTGCCGTTGTCCAGGAAATCCCTGTACTCCTGATTCAGCGCCTCAAGTTCCTTCAGCTGCGCCGCGTCATAGGTCTCCCAAGTTACTTTTCTTTCCATTTCCATTTCCTTTCCTATACCCTTAAGCATATTCATTCGTGACAATAGAAGCGCCGCTTCTATTGCAGCCGCTTTCCGCGCCATATGACGGAAAACTCATCCGTTACACGTATGCAGCGGCAAATGTTCAACCATGAGTATACATTAAAGATTTGAGCAGAACGAATTCCACTCAAATCCCGAATATGGTCATTTTACCACAACTGTATTTAATTTCAAGTCCTTTAATAAACAATTTATACTCTCGGTCACAAACATTTGCCAATCTGAAAAAATATTTATTCCCCATTCCGAAGAATCTGATACAGTTCCTCTCTTTCTTCCTCACTGAGCGCGTTTTTCTTCAGCATGGTGCTCATCATCATGCTGACAGACCCCTTATATACTCTCCTGATCAGGCTCTCTGTCTCCGCCACGGCAGCATCCTCTCTTCGGATTGCGGGATAATATTGTCGCGCCCTTTCCCCTTCTTCATAATAAATAATCCCCTTCTCCAGCATTCTGCTCAAAAGTGTGTTCACTGTGCTTTTGCTCCAGCCCGGTTCCTCTTCCAGCGAGTGATAAAGCTGCATGATCGTCCTGGGGCTGTTGTCCCACAATTTCTCCATAATATAACGCTCGCTCTGCAGCAAAATGATCTCTTTCTCCTTCAAAAGCCTTCCCTCCCGTTCGTTCCATTGCTGTCAACTATATTATATTATTGAGTGTTATATTTGTCAATCGTTCTGTTATAAATCTTCCCTTTCCGAATCGGCCGAATGCCTTCCAAAGCTGCTCTCCAAAGAACAAAAGGGGGAATGCTTTCTGTTTACCGATTCGAAATACCGGTTCAGATAAGCGCCGATGAGAATGATATACATACAGAAATACATCCACAGCAGCACAATGATAATAATGGAGAGGCTGCCGTAAATGCCATAGGAATTGCCGTAAGTCACATAATAGGAAAACGCCCAGGAAAAAACGCTCCAGCCCACGGCAGAAAAAACAGCGCCGGGTATCTGCTCCCGGAACGAAAGCTTTTTGTCCGGCACATAGGCGTAAACAGCCGCGAACAGCACGGAAAGCACCGCCCATACAAAGAGGAAACGGAAATTCATGGCAAAGGAAACCACCTTCTGCAGCTGGGGAATGCGGTGCAATGCCAGAGTCACCAGCTGGTCGCCGAACACCATGACAAACAAAGACAAAATGACTACAACCAACATGACTACAGTGTAAAAGGAAGCTATGATGCGCAGCACAAAGTAATTCCGCTTCTCTTCCACACCATTCACGGAATTCAGCCCTTTCATCAGCGCCATTACGCCCTTTGCTGCCGACCAGATTGTGGCAATCAGCGCAATGGACAGAATGCCCGCCGATTTGTCATAAACCTCCGAGATCAGGCTTTCCGCCAAAGGATCAATCTGATCCGGCAGAAAGTCGGTGACCATTTCTACCAGATTCTCCTCCGTCAGCGGCGTATAGGGAATAATGGTGCAGATCATGATCAGCATGGGCACTACCGACAGGAAAAAGAAGAAGGCAGTGCTGGCCGCATAGGTGCTGATGTCCTTTTTTTTCATTTTCTCAGAGAAATCTCTTACCCTCAAATATAACTTCCAAATCACGTAAAACTGCTCCTACTCATATATATTAGGAATTGTCGGAAAATAACTGATACAACTTCCTTAGACAAAAGCCCGGAAATACAA
>DKVC01000140.1:0-16271 GCA_002490995.1 Lachnospiraceae bacterium UBA7188 | reverse complement strand
TTATTTGTAGACACTTCCTTACAGACCGCCAGGATTACAGTGGTGTCCCCGGGAAAGCACTGGCTGGCGGTCTGTAGTCAGGTTTTACTGCAATTGAACTGGTGTTCAGTATATATTCTCGATCCTGCAATTCTCGTAGAAATACAGCAGTATCTCACCGGCAGAATAGCCGTCAGCGGCCATTGCCCTGGCGCCGTTCTGGCTCATGCCCACACCGTGGCCGAATCCGCCGCCCGTCAGAGTATATCCTATCACATTTCCGTTCTCTTTTCCAGTCTCTATGATGAAAAAGCCGCTGGGAAGCAGATTCGCGCTTGCCACCCGGCTGCCGTCCTGCCGCACCACATCCGCCTTTCCGTCATTTAACACATACCTGATATTGTGCTCGGATATGACCTTGATCTTCTGCGCGCCGGCTTCTATCACCAGTTCGTCCGCCACGCCGCCGCTGCCCCTCTTTTCTATGTAAATATCCGTGATATCGTTCAGGCTGTCGATGGTCTCGCTGACATATGCCCCGTCTTTCCAGGTCAGGACCAGTTTGCTGTTAGCCGCATAGCGTTTCTGAAGCGTCTCCAGCATATGCTCTTTGTCCAGTCCCTCCGCCTGGTAAGTCCAGCGGTACCATCCCTCTCCCGATTCGAAATCATCCTCATTGACGGAAGAGATAAAGGCCGCAAAAGCTTCCTCGTCCCTCAGCAATTCCCCAATGTCCGCCGTCAAATTGCCGCCATTTCCCATCTGCCCGGCTACAGCGGCGGCACTTCCGCCATTCTCTGTCCCTGCTGTGTCTGCCACATCAGTGCCATTCTCTGTTCCGGTGACTGCTGTACCATTCCCCGCCCCGCCGGCGGCTGGCGCGTCTCCTCGATTTCCGGAATCACCGTCTTCCCTCTGGGAAGCAGCATCTTCAGAACCATCCCCGTCTTCCTCCGTCCTGGAAACAGCCGCCAGCGCCTCCGCAAACGCAGTCCGGCTCAGAGATTTCCCCTTCAGATAAGTCAGCGTGGGCGCGCTTTCCGTCTTCCACACATTGGCATCGCTGCCCACCCCGCAGGAAGTGGAGTAATAATAGGTTCCCGCCAGGCTCCCGTTCTCCGTGCGGAGCAGCTGTCCGTAGGTCTCCTTCACCGCTGTGGTGGTGCTTTCCTGCTCCAGGATATTGTTATACACCTGATAGGATGTGCTGTCATCCACATGGGCGCCGTACTGAGGATAGCCCGCATGCTCCATATGCCCGTAGGCATAGGTTCTGGCACAGACAGCCTGGGCCTTCAGCGCCTCAAAGGGGTATTTCGCCGGCATCTCGCTGGGCACCACGCTGTAGAGATATTCCTCCAGCAGCACCTCATTGACTGCTACAATGCCGTCCTCCGTCCGTAAGAATTCCATCTGTCCCCGGTAGGAAGGCGTCCCCTGGCTGCGGTTACAGTTTTTGAAAATAATCTTTCCCGTCAGCACATCCGGCACAATCCTCACCCGCTCTGTCTCAAAATAGACGCTCTCATAGCCGAATTCCAGCTCTTCACCTGCCGCATGAGCCTCCTGCTTCTGATTGTCACAGGAGCCGTAAACCACCGTAAAATCCGTGTCGCAGGTAACCACGGGCGCAGCGTGAAATCTGCCGCTGTAATCCGAGGCCTGTATCAGCACACGGATGTATTCCATGGCTTCTTCCTTCGCCATCAGGACCGCGCAGATTTCCCCGTCTTCCATACATAAATCCGTAAAATCATACCCGAAAAACAGGTCATCCACGGTACACATTTCCAGGCTGTCGTAGAGACGGTATCCCTTGTAATCAGCCGCCAGAGGAAGCTTTCCGTACCCCTCCACTTCCACGCCTGCATCGTCCGCGCTTAAAATTTTCCCGTTTATCTTCTCTCTCTTCACTTCCACGGAAGTGACCGCACCGTCCGTCAGCTCTACATCCGCCACCTGTTCCCTCACGGAGAAGTCCGGAAATTCTGACGCTTCCATCTCCTGCAGGGCACTGTCGGAAGCCTGGGTACCATCATATGCCTGGGCACCGCCAGATGCCATACTGCCGCCCATCCCTGCCGCCGGCGCGCCGCTCTCCCCGCCGGCAGTACCGCTCTCCCCTTCATCCGTCCCGAAAGCCCCGGCTGCCCCCTGCATGCCCCATGGATACCTCTGGCTCTGCCCGTCCCTGAAAATCATCAGCCCTTCCTCATCCGCCTCCATAATCCACACATTTGTCATCAGCTGAATCACCGGAATATGAGGCTCCGGCGTGGGCACGGGGATCTCCTCATCCTCTCCTCTGTGTATCAGAAGCAAAACCAGCTTTCCAATCAAAAGAATCACCAGCAGCAATATCCCCAGCAGGCAGATAAAGGCTTTCATCTGCATCCTCTGTGACCTGTTTAAATTCCACCTGTTTCTATCCAAATTCTCTCCCTTTTACCGATTAACCTTTCCCGGTCTTTCTTTCATACAATCCATATGTACCCGCAGGGGCATTCCTTTTCCGGTGTCCTGTTCTGCTCTGCTCTTCGCATCCGAATCGAGCGGGGAAATCTATTCTCCACTGCTCACGCGCAACTCATACACCGTCATGACAGCATATTCCTCTGCACAGGCCTGTGCATAAAAAAGCACGGCTGTGCACCGGGTCAACTATAGGAAGCTGCAACTGCTTCCGAACAGCATACAGGCACTTCCTTATTATACGATACTTCACCGAATGATATGAAAAAATCCCATAAGCTTAAAAGAGCAGCCCCAAAGGACTGCCCTCTTCTTCTGTATTATGGCCCAAAATGCCGCCTTCTGCTCTCTGACTCCTAGCAATGCTAGGTGGGTAACCGCAACCAAAGCTTTTGCCTTCCCTTCCAATCCTCCACCCAAAGTGCAGTGAGGGCTTGACAGCCACTTGGCAATGTAGGAATCCCGTTTAAAGTAGCGTAGGTTCAAAATAAACAAAAGTTATCGCACATCTCAGGCTAAAATTATTATAACAAAAAGCCTGTAAAAATACAACTGTATTTTTTTCCAAATTTTGTTGTCGAATTTTGCCTGTAAACCCATAATACAGACTGTTTTTTTGATACTTTTTTCGGTTTTCGTCAGATTACATTTCTTTTAAATCTTTCTGCAGACCGGTAAAGTCCAGATAATCCTCAATAAACTGCTTCCGCAGAAGCTCCAGCGGGATAAATTCATTGTATTTTCCGTTGATCTGGACCTTGTCCGGCAGGGGCAGGCTGTACAAATCCAGATCTGAGCGCAGAATGTCCAGAATGACCTGCTTCAGCTCCTCACAGCTGCCGTCAAAGATGACTTCCAGATACAGGCTGGTCCTCCAGGGAATTTTGCTTTTGATCTTTCTCTGGAGCAGGGCGTAATGAAGCGTCACCAGCTGCCTGGTGCCCACCCAGGGGAACACGGCATATTTTTTGTCTGAGAGGGCTGTCACAAGGTTGTCCAGGATGCCGCTGTTGAGGGCGATATACCGGATCTCCGTCAGACGCTCCCGGCACCTGTCACTCAGATACGGATAAGGCTCCTCCCCCTGCAGCACATCGCGGACCTTCCGCACCAGCACGGTGTGAAGGTCAATCTCAAAGTCCATGTCCCAGTCCACCACGGAGATGCCGGGCACCTTTTTCACAAAGATCACCTTGGACTTTACATTGATGTCCACCGTCTCCCAGGACATTCCAGCCAGGGCGAAGCGGGTGCCCACCGGATAGGATTTATCCACCGTGCCGATGGTTCGGTTCTCATCCTTCACCAGAAAATATTCCGGTGCCAGGAATACGGTCAGGAATTTATGACTGTTGATGATCTTCTCCCCGTCTCTTCCCACCGCCAGGCCGTTATGCTCCGTGCGCTCCAGCTGCTCGATATGCACCAGATAGAGCAAAAGCTTCCTGTAATCCTCCCGGGATATTTTCCGGAAGCATCCCAGTCCCAGCACGGCGCTGGCCAGTGCGGCAGGTGACATCTCCCCATTGCTCTTCAGGCAGCTCATTGTCTGATGATAGAGAAGATTATATGCATGGTCCCGGGGCGGTATCGGCTCTATCCAGCGCTCCCGCAGGTACAGTTCAATAATGGCAATAGTCCGGATAAATTCCCAGTTAATAGGGCCCAGCACATCCGAGGAATTGATCTTGATGCTTTCCACAAAGGTAAACAGAATCTGAGGAACCTGTCCCCGCCGCCCGCATCTTCCCAGACGCTGGGCAAAGCTGGAGACATTTAAAGGCGCGCCCACCTGCACCGCCTGATCCAGTGAGCCGATATCGATGCCCAGCTCCAGCGTCACGGTAGCCCCGGTGACAATCTTCTCATCGGCGGATTTCATCTCCTCCTCCGTATTCTCCCGAAGCAGGGCCGATACATTGCCGTGATGGACACGATATACGTCCGGCGCCTTATATTTTAACGCAATTTCCCGCAAATGAGCCATGATCAGTTCGATTTCTTCCCGGCTGTTGGCGAAGATAATGGTCTTCTTATCCAGTGTCTGCCGGAACAGATATTCGTAATGCTCCCTGTCCCCCATATCACCCCCGGTATTGGCATCCACCACATTCTCGCTGCCGTCCCGCTCCACCATGTCCCGCTTGTCCGCATAGTTCACAAAGCGCTCGATATGCAGCCTAAGGCGCTTCTTCCCCTCATTCACCACGGGGGCCGCACACTGCCTTCCGGTTCCGGTATTCAGCCAGTATTTCGCTGACGACATGTCTCCCAGTGTAGCGGAAAGGCCGATTCTTCTGGGATTTACCCCGGTGAGATTTTTCAGGCGCTCCAGCACGCACAGCAGCTGCAGCCCCCGCACGTCCCGCATGAAATAATGCACTTCGTCGATAATAACGAAACGGAGATCCGAGAACATGGAAAGGCAGCTTCCCCGCCTGTTGGTCAGAAGGCTCTCCAGGGATTCCGGTGTAATCTGCAGGATGCCTTCCGGATTCTTTACAAGCTTTTCTTTCCTGTCCACGGAAGCGTCGCCGTGCCATTTCGTCACCGGAATGTTGGAATCCTGCAGAAGCAGCTCCAGCCGTTTGAACTGGTCATTGATCAGGGCTTTCAGAGGAGAAATGTACATGACGCCCACGGAAGCGGACGGGTGGTTATAAAGCTCCGTAAGCACGGGAAGGAAAACCGCCTCCGTCTTGCCGGAAGCCGTACCGGAGGACAGCAGCAGATTGTCGTCACTGTCAAAAATCACCTCACATGCTGCCACCTGATTACCTCGGAGTTCTTCCCATTTATTCTGATAGATAAAATCCTGTATAAAAGGCGCAAGCCTGTTGAACGCGTCCATACCTACCTCCATGCTCCTCCCTTTTCCCTGTCATCCGCTTTCAATAAATGTAAAGCTATACTCAAGACCGCCGGAATTTATATTGCACACTGATTAAATCTACAGTACAACCTGACTGCAGACCGCCAGCCGGGTACCTTCCCATAGGCATCACTGCAAATCCTGGCGGTCTGCAATATACAAATCCTCCCAGGGCGCGTATCTATGAGTGGCGGTCTTTCATTTTAGTTTACTACAAATTTCATTGGTGTGCAATATATACTCGTGAGCACATTTCCCGATCATTTCCCGGTCATTTCCCGGGCACATTATACTGCAGACCGCCAGGATTTACAGTGGTGTCCCCGTGAAAGCACCTGGCTGGCGGTCTGTAGTCGGGTTGTACTGCAAATTAACCGGTGCGCAGTATAAACTGCCGCTTTTCTGCCCTGCATTACAGAAGCACTCATAAGCTCACTGTTGCTACAGTGAAATTGTTATACATGCAGGTTCACACAGATTTTCGTTAACGAGTATAATTAAGAGATATGTGTCATTTCAGGCTTAAAAATGTATATTTCAGAAACTTTCTGTTGAAATGAAAAAGGGAGTTGTTATAATCGGAATATACCCACAATGAAATCCCTGTAGCAAAACTATGGGGAATTGAGACCGAAGAGCTTAAAATCAGGAGGTACCGAAATGAGAGACGCTGTCCTGACCGCAACGGATCTGACAAAAAAATATCGCAGAACACTGGCTGTAGACCATGTTTCCATGACGGTAAACCGTGGAGATATTTACGGTTTCATAGGTGTAAACGGAGCCGGAAAAACCACCTTTATGCGCATGGTATGCGGTCTGGTAAGGCCCACAGAAGACGAACTGGAGCTTTTCGATGCATCCGGCAGAAGGGAACTTCAGAACGCCAGGAAACAGATAGTTGCGCTGATCGAGCATCCGGCGCTCTACCCCAATATGACCGCCCTGGAAAATCTGGAGGTGCAGAGACGGTATCTGGGGCTGAAAGGCGGTAAGGATTCCAGAGATGCACTGAAAGAATTACTGGAGCTTGTGGGGCTGGCAGACACGGGCAGCAGGAAAACCAGGGAATTTTCCATGGGCATGAAGCAGCGGCTGGGGCTTGCCATCGCTTTGACAGGTTCGCCCGGCTTCCTCATTCTGGATGAACCCACCGTAGGACTGGACCCGGTAGGCGTAGTGGAATTGCGTAGTCTCCTGCTGAAGCTGAATCAGGAGAAGGACCTGACTATCTTATTCAGCAGCCACAATCTGTCGGAAATGGAGCGGCTTGCCACCAGATACGGCTTTCTTGACAATGGAAGGCTGTTAAAGGAAATCAGCGCAGACGACCTGGAAAAAGAATGCAGTGAAAAAGGAATCGATCCGGAGAAGTATTTTCTGAATCTTCTGACCGAATCACAGGGAGGAACATACAATGAAGCTTCTGGCAAATGAATTTACTAAAATAAAGTCTTCAAAAGCGGTGAAAGGAGTCATGATTACATTTCTGCTCCTGGTAGTGTTGAACAGCCTGATACCGGGTATCCAACAGGATAGCTCCCCTGTGGCAGTCTATGGCTTCGGCGCTCCCTTTGTCTGGCTTTCCCACAACGGTGCATCCGGCTTTTTCCTGTATGCCGCCATTGCGGCAGGTATGGCGGCAGGCGAATTCGAGCTGGGTGTCGTCCGTAATGCTCTGAGCAGCGGCGTAAAAAGGGGACACTACTTTCTGGCGAAGGTAACCGCCGTCTTCGGCGTGTCCATTGTCATCTACCTTGGCTGTGTCGCTGTAATGTGCATCCTCAAAAGCATAAAAACAGGATTTGCCCCGGACGGTTACCTCTATTCCGACTATGGGCTGAAAGTATTGGTGTTCAGCGCCGGGGCCATTATTACCATACTGGCCGATGTGGCATTGTATCTCTTTATCGCTTACCTGTTCCGGGAAGCAGTGCCGACGTTTATTGCAGCCATTGCAATATCGATTGTCGAACTGTATACACAAATAGACGGCCCTCTTGGCATCGCTGCAAGATCCAGGAGCTACTTTGTATCGGATAATGTCTTATCCCAGGATTTTGTCCGATTGTTTATCCCCTGTGCCTGGATACTGGTAATCTGCCTGGCAGCCGCCTATATGCTGTTCAACGTAATGGATGTGGAATAGCAGGCAGATGTATTAAGTGCAATTATATATCAGGCACCGAAAAACTTTCGCTTTCTCTGCTTAAAGTTTCGGCGCCATTTTTCTATATTTCGTAATCAGATCTACAGGTAAATGTTTCACGGTCAAATTTCATTTTTAAGCACAATTTTGACCGTATGAAGAGGCACCTTCCCCTCCGGCAGGTGATAACGTACGGACAATCCGCCCTCCTCCCAATGCCATTCCGCGCAGGATGCATCGCCCAATACGGAAACCGCCTCAACCCTGCCCCGTATACAATCCAGGGAGCGAAGCAGTATCTGCGGTGTCTGAGGTGCTTTCAGGCAGACAGCATACAGCACTCTTCCCTTTTTCGTAAAACGGAAATCCCGTTCCGTACAGGCAAGCTCCTGAATCAGCTTCCCTTTCGCCGCATCCGCTGCATCCGCCGACGGGCCCTCTCCGTAATGCTCGTAAGGACGTGTATCATAAATCGCCTCCCCATTCACACTCATCCACGCCGTAATATCCGCTATGATCTGCTCTTCCTTTTTATCAATGGTTCCGTCCGGCCTGAGCGGTATGCTCAACAGAAAAGTTCCGTTTTTGCTGACGACATCCACCAGCTGCTGAAGGACTGTCTCCGCCGTCCTGTAGGTGCATGCCGTATCGTAGAACCAGTTGCCGATGCAGGTGTCTGTCTGCCATGGCTCCTTCCGTATCTCTCCCGACAATGTCCGCTCCAGATCCAGCAGACAGGTTCCCTCCACATATTCTCCGTGGTACAGTTCCGGATACAGATGATTGATATCCTTGGCGCAGTAAACCGCCTCCAGTTTCCCATTATGCCGAGCCATGTTATGGTTATAGAAATTAGCCGCCATGGCGCGCCCCACCTCTTCAAAGGGAATGCCTCCGTCCGTGTAAAGCCAGTCAGGGTCATAGCGTTCCACCAGATCCTTTATCCTCAGATAAAAATTCCGTACAAAAGCCGGGTCCGGTTTTAAGGGATAAGCGCAGCTGCAGTCTGCAGGGCTGTTGTCCAGATACAGCTCCCGGAAGGCAGGATCGTTTCCGTCATAAGGAACACCGGCCCATTTTCCTTCCTTATCCGCCCCTTTATTGGTGGCAAACCAGCTGAAGCTTCTCTCCAGATGCTCGGAGACGCCGAACCTTAATCCGTACTTTTCGGCAGCTCTTTTCCATTCTCCTGCAATATCGCGCTTAGGACCGTGCTTTACCGCATTCCAGCTGTGGTATCTGGAATCCCAGAGGTCGAAATTATCATGATGGACACCCATGGAAACGAAAAATCTCGCCCCCATTTTATGATAGAGTCCCATCAGGTACTCCGGGTCAAAATGTTCCGCTTTCCACAATTCAATGATATCCTTATACCCAAATTCCGACGGGTGGCCGTAATGCTCCAGATGATACCGATAACAGGCTGAACCTTCCTCATACATGGAGCGGGCATACCAGTCTCCATACATGGGGACGCTCTGAGGTCCCCAATATGCCCACACCCCGAATTTCGCGTCCCGAAAGCCAGAGACAAAAGCCCTCATGATGCTTAGCCGTAAGCGCCGCATAACGGCAGCCCGCGCTCTTCGCAACGGAAGCCCACTGCCTGCAGTCAAGGCCGACCGGATTCCATTCTTCCTCATGGAACGGATAACGTCTCGGCTCACCGCTGTTTTCATGGGCATATTCCCAGTCCGTAACTTCTCCTTTACAAAATTGAAATGTAGCGCTGTTGAAATGAATAAATGTTCCAAACCGCAGATTGATAAAATGTTTTTGCAAATCCGTTAATGAATTCATATCTACTCCTGTCTGCACATTATGTGCCGGTAAATACAATGATTACTGCTGTTTCATATCTCAATTGTAATTTAGGAAGCCGGAAATGTAAATACATTTTATATTTTTCATAAATTGAACATACAAAATCGTAAAATATCTAAACTTTTCTTTCCGCTCACTTAGACGCCACCTGGTTCATTCCATAGAAAGGAAGTGTCTACAGATAACTGCTGCAAGTTTCTGGCAATTTTTGTTGTATTTCCGGTCTTTTGCCTGAAGCAATTACAGGAACCGCTTCGCGAACCCTGTAATCAAAGAGAAATTGCAGCAGTTATTTTCCGACAATTCCAAAGCCGTAAAGTACCGGCAGATTACGTGGACAAGAAACAAAAGAAACAAAAACACATCAAAATCATACCGGAACCAAAAGTTTCTTGCAAGAAACCGGAATATCCGGTAAACTGATATCTGAACTATAAAATTGGCAAAATTGTAATTCCGGCCCGCCAGATTAGGAATTGCTGTAGACACTTCCTTATTGCGGTTGAAATCATACTCAGGACCGCCAGAATTTACGAATCCATCTACAACGAGCATATATGGCTGGCGGTCTTTCGTTGTTTGTTACTGCAAATTTCGGCGACGTACAATATAAATAGAGGAAACGGCTGTGGAAGAGAAAAAGACGAAAACGGAAAAACAGAAAGAATCAGCCTGCAGCATTCTGTCAGAAGCAGAATTCTTAAACGGCAGGCTCTACAAAATCGAAAACTGCTATTCCGAACACGGAAGCCTGTACAACAACAGGCTGCATTTTCATGACTTTTATGAACTGTCTGCGATTTATGAGGGAAAGTCCCATTTCCTGGTAAACGGCAGCCTCTTTGCCATGGAAAAAAGAAGCATACAGTTAGTCCGGCCTGCCGATTACCATAGACAGCAGACGAGGGAGGGGGAATCCATACGTTATTACAATCTCACTTTTTCGCCGGATTTTCTGTCAGAACCTCTCCGGCTGGCACTGGAGGAAACACAGGAAGTGCTGTGCGTAAATGCCCGGGCGGAAGAATGGAAAAATATTCTATTACTGCTTCAGAAGCTGCATGAAAGATTCCTTCGGGAGCCGGACACTGTGCTCAGCCGCACCTACATCCACAGCGGCATTGAGATGCTCTGTGTATTTCTTCTGGACAGGCACCAGCAGGAAAGCACCCCCCAGATTCAGAACGCCCATGAGGCAGTGCGCAGGGCAATTGTTTTCATCCGGAAAAAATACCGGAATCCCATCCGGCTGGAGGATGCTGCAGCCGCGGCAGGGCTTTCCCCGGCTTACTTCTCCTCGGTATTTCACCAGACAATGGGCATCACCTTTTCCGGATACCTCACGGAATATCGGCTGCAGGAAGCAAAAAGATATCTGCAGACAGGGGAGCTTCAGGTCAAGCAGATTGCGGCTATTTGCGGCTTTCCTTCTTATTCCTATTTTGTGACTGCTTTTAAGGATGCTTTTGGCTGCACGCCTGGGAAATGGAAGAGGCGTTAGCTGCAGCGTGTCCGCAGCTCTTCCCAGCGCTTATCTACTTCTTTCTGGAATTCCCCGATCAGCTCTTCATTCTCCGGCTTGAACAAATGGCGGAAACGACGCTGGGAGCGCAGGAATTCTTCAATAGGCAGCTTCGTTTTCGGTTCATAGCTTAAGATCCACTTCCCGTCCACTACCTCGTACAGGGGCCAGTAGCAGGTATCAACCGCTGTCCTGCAAATGTTCATAAGCTCCGAAGGCTCATAGCCCCAGCCTCTGGGACAGGGCGACAGAATATTCAGAAACGCCGCTCCCGGCGTATAAATTGCCTTCTCCGCCTTCGTGTGCAGATCCTTAAAATTATTGGTAAAAGTGGTCTGGCCCACATAGGGAATATGGTGCTCAGCCATGATTGCCGCCAGGTCCTTTCTCACCTGTACTTTACCATTGGAAACCTTTCCCGCAGGCGTGGTAGTGGTATCCGCAAACTGAGGCGTGGCGGAAGAACGCTGGGTTCCGGTGTTCATGTAAGCGCCGTTGTCATAGCAGACATACACCATGTCATGCCCACGCTCCATGGCACCCGACAGGGATTGAAATCCGATATCATAAGTCCCTCCGTCACCGCCAAATGTAATGAATTTATAGTCCTCCTGAATCTTTCCCCTCTTTTTCAGGACTCTGTATGCAGTCTCTACGCCCGAAAGCGTAGCGCCTGCATTTTCAAATGCATTGTGGATGTAACTGTCCTCATACGCCGTATAAGGATACATAAAGGAAGAAACTTCCAGGCACCCTGTGGCATTGCCTATCACCGCCCTGTCTCCCTCGTGCAGTGCACGCAGCACTCCCCGGACCGCAATGGTTCCGCCGCAGCCTGCGCACATCCTGTGTCCCGGTGCCAGACGCTCCGGTTTATTCATGATTTCTTTAAAATTATATGCAGCTTCCATATCCTGCTCCTTCACAAAATCTCTGTTAGCGGCTGCGCAGCCCTATGTACTCGTACATATCGGTAATCCTGTGCTCTGCCGCGATTCTTTCCAGCTTCTCATAGACCTGGCAGAAATCTTCCACCGTGATATCCCTGCCGCCCAGCCCGTAAAGGTAGTTTACAGCCTCCGCCCCGCACTTTGCCTGATAGAGCGCCGCCCGTACTTCTGCGCCCAAGGGTCCTCCCGTAGCGGAAAACATCTCCGAACGGTCCAGAATCGCAACTGCTTTTACATGAGCCAGCGCTGCCGCAATTTCTTCCTCAGGAAAGGGACGGAATACCCTGATTTTCAGCAGACCGACTTTCTTTCCGGTGGTATTCCGTATCTGATCGATGGCAGCCTTGCAGGTTCCCGCCGCAGAACCGATGATTACTATCGCATACTCCGCGTCTTCCAGATGATACGCCTCAAAAAAGCCATACTCTCTGCCCGTCATGGCGCGGAACCGCTCAGCCACTTCCAGAATCACCCTCCTGGCATTTATCATAGCCTGGCGCTGTCCCCGCTTCGTCTCCATATAATAGTTGGATACGGCGTAGGGTCCCACTGCCAGAGTCTCATTGGGATTCAGGAGATAGTGCTCCGGTTCCCGCTCCCCCACGAACTCTTTTACCAGTTCATCTTCCACCAGAAGGATATTCTCCACCCCATGGCTGGTGATAAAACCGTCCTGGCAGATCATCACGGGAAGCATGACATCCTTATGCTCCGCTATCGGGTACGCCTGCAGGAAATTGTCGTAGGCTTCCTGATTGGATTCCGCATAAATCTGAATCCATCCGCTGTCCCTGGCGCCCATGCTGTCAGAATGGTCCGCATTGATATTGATGGGGCCGGAAAGGGCACGGTTTACCAGTGCCAGCACAACAGGCAGACGGTTGGAAGCCGCTACATACAGCTCCTCCCACATCAGGGCCAGCCCGCAGGAGGATGTGGCCGTCAGGGTCCTTGCCCCAGCCGCCGAAGCACCTACGGCGGCGCTCATGGAGCTGTGCTCGCTTTCCACGGGAATGAATTCCGTGTCAATCTCTCCGTTTGCAATGTAATTTGCCACATACTGGGGAATCTCTGTGGAGGGCGTGATGGGAAATGCCGGCATCACATCCGGGTTGATCTGTCTGATGGCATAAGCCACCGCCTCGTTGCCGGATAAACGTTCTCTTACAGCCATTTATTTTCCCTCCCTCATTGTGATGGCGCCAAAGGGGCATACCTTGGCACAGATACCGCAGCCCTTGCAGTGATCATAGTCAAATTCCGTGCGCAGCTTATCTTTTACCGGAATGGAAGAATCCGGGCAGACCGGCGTGCACAGGAGGCACTGCTTACATTTTTCCTGATTCCATACCGGTGTGGAGGTGCGCCATTCCCCTGTACAGAATTCCCTGGATGTGGCGGCCTGGAAAATCTTATTTCCTTCTGTTATGTCCTGCCAGGGAGTGCTTTCGTTTATCTTCTCACTTATCATGGTTTTTCTGCCTTTCTTTTCGTACTATGGCATTCCGCCTCTTCTCACATTTTCCGACATGCCGGCGCAGCTGTCAGCACTCTTCAAATGCCACAAACAATTGCTGCAAAGCCGGAAGAATGCTAAAATCTTCATTCCGTTCACGCTTCGGCCTTTGCAATTTCCTCAAAGGTGAGTTCCAAAGCCTTCATATTGCCGTCAATGACTTCCGGTTTCTTTGCGAATTTATGCTGAAAAGAAGCTTCCATCTCCTTCATAAACGCATCCTGCTCCATGGCGCCGGAAACTGCCACCACTGCTGCCAGCATGGGGGAATTGGGATAATTCTTCCCCAAAGCTTTCACGGAAATGTCCTTTGCATTCAGGGTATAGACTGCGCCTTTGTAGTCATGTAACAGAGGAAGCAGTTCTTCCTTTTCTTTTTCCGTATTGATAATGACAGCCCCGTCTTCCTTCAAACCGTGGGTTACATCAGTACTCTCCAGCAATCCGTCATCTACTACGACCACATAGTCAGGAGAATAGATATTGGAATGAACCGTAACCGGCTCCGCGCTGATGCGGTTGTATGCCGTAATCGGTGCTCCCATGCGCTCCGGTCCGTATTCCGGAAAACCCTGTACAAATTTGCCTGCCTTGAAAGCTACGTCTGCCAGCAGAAGCGCTGCGGTTTTTGCTCCCTGGCCTCCTCTTCCGTGCCATCTGATTTCCATTGTGTCTTTCATGTTCATGCCTCCTGATTTCAATTCCTCATATTCCTGTCCGGGCTATATGCTGTTATTCCAGTTACTCGTGAGCACAAGTATAAATGATTCCTCTCATATGTATTATGCCGACCCGGACCCGGTGATTCCCAATAAAAAACGGCCTCCACCGCAAACGGTAGAAGCCTCATTTTCCTTCTTATCCCATCTACGACATACCAACATATGCGTCCTCTGTCACGGGAGGATCCCGTCTGCATCTACTCGCTCTCGCTTTGGTGCAGCAACTCGGGAGTGATATTCCAGCCATTCTACTCGGTACCGCTTCTCAGCTCACGCGGCTCTCTGTAACTTTCCAAATGGATGTACTGTCTCCGTCATCGTTTTTACAGGTTTATTCAATTTAGTTCATTATAGTAGCACAGTGAAGTATTGTCAAGTCACTTTGTTGCTTTAAATTCGTGCAGATCCTATATCTCGCTTTCCTCAGCTGCTTTTTTCGCTTTCTTTAATATAATATTTTACAATCTCCCGCTGGATGACCGGCGGATACATCAGTACCGTATACGCGTTTCCGATCTTGCTTATCTTTTCAACAGCGATAATCCCTCTCGAGCGTCCCAGTTCAGTCTGCGTCTGGACGGTCCTGCCGTCAATCTGCTTTTCTTCAACATATCCCATCCGGACTAACAGCCTGAAAATATCTGTCCCGAATATATGCTTCACATGGTCCGCCGTTGTGATCCTGTTCAGCTCATCCTTAATTTCGATCAAGTGATAGAGATCGCCGTATTGAAACTGATCTCCATCCTCCGGATTGAGATAAAAAGGTTCTTTATGGTTTTTACGCTTTTTGGCAGACCGTACATTCTCTTCAGGAACATCTTCATCAGATGCCATGCTTGTGACGGCATCAGGATTTTCGCTCATAAACGAATCTATGGCGCGGATAAATCTTTCGCCATATTTATCATATTTTGCCTCGCCGACACCGGTTACACGAAGCATCCCCGCCCTGTCATGGGGCGCTTTGGCGCTCATGTCAATAAGTGTCTTATCACTGAAGATGATATACGGCGGCAGGCCCTCTTCTCCGGCAATGGCAAGGCGAAGTTTCCTGAGAACATCAAACAGTTCATATCCGGCTTTTGTAAGAGTATCGGAGCCCTTCCTGCCCCGCCCTTTGGTTCGGCGGTCAGGCTCCCTGTCCTTATAGGTTCGGATCAGAACATGCGTATCCGGATCCTTAAGAGGTTTTATGTCGCCCATACGTATCACACTGTATTTATCAGCGGTCTGATACAGATACCCATCCATGATCATCTGACTGATAAGCGCCCGGAGTTCGGCTTCCGAACGATCCTTAAGCGCACCATACGTTTTATAACCTGTCACGCCGAGTTCCTTTAATCTGGCTCTGTCCGCGCCAAGAAGCGCACCGAGAATGATATTCAGGCCATATCTCCCCTTTGTCTCATATACGCAGTTTATGACCTGCTTTGCATCCTCTGTCATATCCGTCTGTGTGAACTCCCGATGACAGTTTCCGCAGCTGTCACAAGGTTTCTCCCGCCTCTCTCCAAAATATGTAAGGATATAATTTCTGAGGCATCCGGTAGTCCTGCAATACCCCTCCATGACCTGAAGCCTTCTCGCATCACGCTGCCTGATCAGATCGATATCCTCATCGGGGATATCCGTAAAGTCTTTATGATCAAGCAGGAACCTGTTTATCATAATATCCTGTGCAGAAAACAGCAGGATACACTGCGACGGCTCACCGTCTCTTCCTGCGCGCCCGGCCTCCTGATAATAATTCTCCATGCTCTGCGGCATATTATAATGAATAACAAATCTTACATTGGATTTATCAATCCCCATGCCAAAGGCGTTTGTGGCCACCATAATCCGGGCGCGGTCAAAAACAAAGTCCTCCTGATTCCGGCGGCGTTCCTCGTCGCTGAGACCCGCGTGGTAGCGGGTAACGGGGATGGCTTTTTGCCGTAGGCCCTCACAGACCTGCTCTACGGTTTTCCGGGTGGAGCAATAGATAATGCCGCTCTGCCCGGTATGCCGCGTGAGAAATCCCGCCAGCCACTGATCCTTCTGCTTGGTCTGAACCACCTCAAAGGAGAGATTGGGGCGGTCAAAGCCGGTGGTGATGCACAGCGACTCTCGCAGGGATAGCAGCCGCTGAATATCCTCCTTTACCTGGGCGGTGGCTGTGGCGGTAAACGCACCCACCACCGGACGGGTGGGGAGCTTTTCCACGAACTCCGAGATGGACAGATAACTGGGGCGGAAGTCCTGCCCCCACTGGGAGAC
>DKVC01000154.1:28022-39739 GCA_002490995.1 Lachnospiraceae bacterium UBA7188 | reverse complement strand
TACCTAACTTTCCCGAAAGGTTTGCATATCCATGCCCTCTTCCTTTCGTTTTCTGAGGATATCTTATCAGACCCCGATTAGATGCCGATTATATACAGTAAAAATTCCGGCACAACTTTATTGTTTTCTCTCCCGGTTCTCCTGCTTCCGCTCCTGTCCGGCTTTTACAGCTCCGCCACCCGGAAGGTCAGGTTCGCCGCAGAGTGCCGGTATGTCCTGTGAAACGCACAGTCGATGCGGCCGAATACCATCCGGGCTTCCTCCTCGCCGGCGCCCGTCAGCATGATGATGTATGTCCCTGCCTCCAGCCTGGCAATCGGATCCCCCGTCCGGAGCTTCTCCAGAAGAATCCGTTCCAGCCTCCTGCCGTCCGTGGTGGGCACGGCGTCCCTGCCCAGGCTGATCACCATCAGGGTGGATGAGAACCCCGATCTTTTCAGGTGCCGCCGCTCCAGGGCAACAATGCTGCGGAAGACGGGAAAGGTACATAAAAACGCCTGGGTATCCGGTTGTTCCTCACATACCAGCCCGAGAATGTCCTGTTCCTCCACATCGCTTTTCCGCAGGCCCAGAGCCAGCGTATGCAGCTGTTCAATGTCCTGTCCGGGAAGCATGCTGTATTCCTGCAGCAGCCTTTCCCGGAATGCCTCGTATTTCTCCACGGCCTGTTCCGGCTGACCCAACGCGATCAGCGCCTTCATCTGATACTCGGTAAACTCTTCCATGCTGAAATCCACCGTATAGGCGCGGCTGCAGATAGCCAGCAGTTCCAGCCACTGTTCTTCCTTATATAGAAGAGGAAGTACCGCCCTGCAGGCGTCCAGATAGAGGGTCTGATAGTACTGCCGCATCGTCCTTGCCCATTCCCCGTCATTGCCTGACAGGAAATCCCCACGGTAAAGGGAAGCCGCCCGGACAAGCATCCTGCAGTACTCTTCCTCTTTCTGCCCCCTGGCCTTCACACACAGGGTTTCAAATTGTTCCGTGTCCAGCTCCAGGAGAACTTCCCGGTTCCACGCATAGCAGTCCTGAACCGTCACAAGTATCCCCTCCTCTTCGGGAAACATATCCTTCAGAAAGCCGCGTATCCTGAACACCATATTCCGCAGCGAATTTACCGGGTCGCCGCTTTCGCCCCAAAATTGCTCGATTAATTCCTCCGATGAGATATTGCGTCCGTGGTTTACAATGATATACTGCAGGAAAGACAGTGCTTTTTTGCCTATCCTGCTTATCTTTGCATGGTATTTCGTTATTTCCTCTTCCGTATTCCCGCAGGTAAACGCGCCCAGCAGCCCGAAATGTATCATTCTATCTCTTTCCATCCGAATCCTCCGCCATCCCTACACGTTCAAGAAATTCGTCATACATTTCCTCTCCCGCCTGTCTGGCCTTCACGGCGCTCTCCAGTTCCTCGAAGGAACCCAGGTATCTGGTTTTGCCCTGAAATGTGATCTGGGCCACCCACCGGTTTCTCCTCCTGTCGTAATACACGCCGTTATATCCGCTTGTATTGGACTTGATCAGACGGCCATTCTTCACAGCCTGCAGCATGGTGACGGAAGTTCCTTCCATCAGCTTCAGATTATCCTTATAGGTAACGGCCTGAAGACAGCCGCAGCTCTTCGTCTTGCCCGACTGAAGAAGCGTCTGTCCCACAACAGTCTCCCTGCCGCAGTCGCAGCGGCATCTCCATCTGTGCATCCCCGACTCTTTCCCGGCATATTCCATCACTGTCAGCTTTCCGAAGCGCTTCCCCACGAGTTTCTTCAGGGGAGGGTGGCTTAAGCAGCCGCAGCTTTTTCTGTTCCCCATGGTGAGCTGGCTTAAGTCCGCCAGTATCTCATTTCCACAGTCACAGCGGCACCGCCATATGGTGCTGCCGTTTTTGCTCCTTTCTTTTGTAGGCTGCAGGGCTGTCAGTTTCCCAAAACGCTGCCCTGTTATATCGCGCTGTCCCGGCCGCAGCCCGTGTTCACACCCGCAGTCCCGCACGCTCCCTCTCTGCAGCGTACGGGTATCCGCCAGAATTTCCCCTCCGCACTCACAGGTGCATCTCCATACGATATAGCCGCCTTTGCGCTGCTGCGTAGCTTCCGTCACCGTCAGCTTTCCCGTTTTGCTCCCCGGCTTTATCACGTCCATCATATCCCCTTCTCCTGCCATTTCCGTAATTATCTGCATAAAAAGCGCCAAAATGACGCAAATGTCCGTATTCTGCGACATTTTACGTTCTTTACTACTATTCTGAAAATATTATACTCAAATTCTGTTTATTTTGCAACCCCATATGCCCCTGTTTTTTCTTCGGTTTTTTCTTCCTTTTTTCCTTCCCGCTTGTGATAAGCGGTTCTTTTTTTGTAAACTGAAAATGACAGAACCCTTTATCGGCACGCGAATTTTGCCGCCGCACATGAGATATGGGGATTCTGAAACTGCAAAAGAGGAGGTGCCATTGCTATGGCAAGAGGAGAAAATGTATTTCAGAGAAAGGACGGCCGTTTCGAAGCCCGCTATATAAAAGGAAGGAGGGCGGACGGGAAGCCAATCTATGGCTTCTGCTATGGAAAAACCTATGAGGAAGCCAGGGAAAAAGCAGTTCAGGCAGGGGGGCGCGCAGAGTCATCCTCCGGCAGGGAAAACAGCGCCGGAAACACAATGGCCTGTTTCTGCGACGAGTGGCTGCACATAAACAGAAACAGGCTGAAACCGTCCAGCCATGCAAAATACCGGGCGGACATTGAAAATCACATCAAACCGTTTTTCGGCCAAAAGCAGCCCCGGGATATTTTGCCGGAGGAGGTGGATGTCTTTACCAGGATGCTTCTGGATGAAAAAAAGCTGTCGCCCAAAACAGTCCGCAGTATCCTGGTTCTGTTTCATTCTGTCCTGTGCTATGTAAAAAGCCGCCTGGGAGAGGAACCGAAAGCTATGGATATTCATTACCCGAAGAATCAGAAGAAGAGCACAAGGGTACTGAACAAGAAGGAGGAATCCGCATTGCTGCGGATTCTTGGCGAGGAGATGGATCTGGACAAATTCGGTATTTATCTGGCGCTCCGCACGGGAATGCGGATTGGAGAGGTCTGCGCGCTCAGATGGCGCGATATATCCATGGAGAGCGAAATCATTGCCGTCTGCCACACGGTTCAGCGGCTGCCGCTGGAGACGGGAGATACGGGGACAGAAGAAAGAAAAGATACATGCCGGATGCACGGGAAGACGGCATTATCCATGGGAACGCCAAAAAGCGACAGCTCTGTCAGACTGATTCCGCTCATGCCGGACATTGCCGCCCTGTGTGAACGGTTCCGGACGGAATCTCAGGAAGATTTTGTACTTACCGGTACAGACAAGTGTATGGAACCCCGGAAACTTCAGCGCAGGTTAAAGAAATATCTGGAGGAATGCTCCATAGAAGAAGCCCATTTCCATACGCTCCGGCATACTTTTGCCACCCGCTGTGTGGAAGCAGGCTTTGATGTGAAGACATTGAGCGAAATACTGGGGCATTCCAATATCAGCATTACGCTGAATCAGTATGTCCATCCAAACATGGATCTGAAGCGGGAGAATATGAGCCGCCTGAAATCCGTCATTCCTCTTTAAGATAAAGTTTACAGTCATTCCAGCAGTCACTTTGGCAGTCAAAAACAGTTTCTTTCCCTTTATAGCACGTAAAAATTCATACGGTAGTTCTAATCCTGAAAATGTCGCAGAATACGGACTTCTGCGACATTTTTAAGTAGATATTCTCAGTCTTTTCCGATCAACACCTGTTTACCTTTGCTGACACAGGTGATCCCGGTCATGATTTTTCCGGCAGCACTTTACTCAAACACTATTTCTTCTCTTTATTGATCTTCATTGTCAGGCTGATACGCTTCTTTGCCTCGTCCACAGCCAGCACCTGTACTTCTACCACATCCCCTACGCTGACCGCTTCCAGAGGATGTTTGATAAAGCGGTCTGTGATCTGGGAGATATGCACCAGGCCGTCCTGATGGACACCGATATCCACGAATACACCGAAATCGATGACATTGCGGACCGTTCCCTTCAGAATCATCCCCGGTTTCAAATCCTTCATATCCATCACATCGCTGCGCAGAATGGGCCTGGGCATGTCATCTCTCGGGTCCCTGGCGGGTTTCTCCAGCTCCTTCAGGATATCGGTCAGGGTAATCTCTCCGATGCCCAGTTCCTCAGCCAGCTGTTTTCTGTCCTTTATCTTCTTCCCGAACCTGGCCAGAATTTCAGAGCTGTCTGTTGACTCATCCAGTCGCTGTGTTTCTTTCCGATGACCAGCAGTCTCAATGTTCTGCCCTTCCTGACGGCTCTTATCCGCTCTGTCCTGCTCCTGCACTGCACCCCCCATGGCTGCTGCCAGAGCTTTGCCCATGGCCGTGCTGGTATTGGAGATGCGGATGCCTTTCTGTCCCTGCTTTTTTGATGTAGTCTGATTTCTGCCCTCTGTCCTGGATGCGCCTGCATTGCCCGCCTGCGCCGTACCTCCTGCCTGGGATGTATTCGCGGACTTCCCGGAAGCGGCTTTCTTCCCGGCGGCTGCACGCTTCTGCATTTCCCGGACATCTTCCATGGTGAGCTCCAGCTTTTCCAGCAGTTTCATGGTTGCCTCATAGGACTCGGGATGCACACTGGTGGCATCCAGAGGATTGTCGCCGTCCAGAATGCGCATGAAACCTGCGCACTGCTCATATGCCTTGGGTCCCAGCTTCGCCACCTTCAGAAGCTGCTTCCGGTTGGTAAAGCGCCCGTTTGTCTCCCGGTAATCTACGATATTCCGTGCAATTGTCTTGTTGATCCCGGAGATGTATTCCAGGAGGGAGGCGGATGCCGTATTCAGGTCCACGCCCACCTTGTTCACGCTGTCCTCGACCACGCCGCTTAAGGCTTCGCTGAGCTTCTTCTGGTTCATATCATGCTGGTACTGTCCCACACCGATGGACTTGGGGTCGATTTTCACCAGCTCCGCCAGAGGGTCCTGGAGCCTGCGTGCAATGGATGCGGCACTTCTCTGTCCCACGTCAAAATTGGGAAACTCCTCGGTGGCCAGTTTGCTTGCGGAGTACACGCTGGCTCCCGCCTCGTTTACAATCACATACTGAACCGGACGGTCCAGTTCCTTTAACAGGTCCACGATAATCTGCTCGGATTCCCGGGATGCGGTGCCGTTTCCCACAGAAATCAAATCCACATGATACTTGCTGATCAGTTTCTTCAGTTCCTTCCTGGACTCCTCCACCTTATTCTGAGGCGCGGTGGGGTAAATTACCTTCGTGTCCAGCACCTTCCCCGTAGGATCAACCACAGCCAGCTTGCAGCCGGTACGGAAAGCCGGGTCCCAGCCCAGGACCACTTTCCCTGCGATGGGGGGCTGAAGAAGCAGCTGCTCCAGATTCCTGCCAAATACGGAGATAGCGCCGTCCTCTGCCTTTTCCGTCAGTTCGTTGCGGATTTCCCTCTCAATTGCGGCGGCAATGAGGCGCTCATAGCTGTCTTCCACCACTTCCTGCAGTACCGGCGTGGTGTAAGGGTTATCCGAAGTGATGGTCTTCTTCTCCAGGAAGCGTAAGATTCTTTCTACAGGAGCATTGACTTTCACAGTCAGTATCTTCTCCGCCTCTCCGCGGTTCAGCGCCAGCACTCTGTGCCCTGCTATCTTCTTCACAGGCTCCTCGAAATTGTAGTACATCTCGTATACGCTTGCGGCCTTCTCATCCCTGGCTGTGCTGGTAACCACGCCCTCTTCCATGGTAGCCTCGCGGATGTAGCTGCGGTAGTCCGCATTATCGGAAATACCTTCCGCAATGATATCCTTTGCTCCCTGCAGGGCTTCCTCCGGGGTAGCAACCCGCTTTTCCTCCTCCACCTCACTGCCGGTGACGTATTTGGCAGCCTCCTCCAGCAGGGGCGCCTGGGCATTCTGAGCCAGGATATAGTCTGCCAGGCCCTCCAGCCCTTTCGCCTTCGCCACGCTGGCACGGGTTTTTCGCTTTGGACGGTAGGGACGGTACAGGTCTTCCACCACTACCAGCGTCTGGGCCGCCAAAATCTTTTCTTTCAGTTCTTCCGTCAGTTTGCCCTGTTCCTCGATGCTGCCCAGCACCTGTTCCTTCTTCTCCTCCAGGTTGCGGAGATAGATCAGGCGCTCATGCAAATCGCGCAGCTGCTCGTCGTTCAGGGAACCTGTGGCCTCCTTTCTGTATCGGGAAATAAAGGGGATGGTGCAGCCTTCGTCGATAAGCTTTACCGCAGCCTCCACCTGCCACTTCTCCACCTTCAGCTCTTCTTTGATTGTCTGCAAAATGTCCATAGTAAACCTTGCCTTTCTTTTCGGAAAATGCTTTCCTTTGTTGCTGATTGCCAGATATGATTATACTGGAAAATATGGGAAACTGCAATCAGAAGTTTTGGCAGGACGTGCGGCAGACCGTTATAAGACTATTGTAATGATTCCTCCCCCGCAATTTCCTTCCGCACTGCTTCTATGTCATTCCAGGAAAAGTTTGACACTATAAACGCAATTTCTTCCGTGGAATAGTTTTTTCTGATCATTTTAACCACGGATTCTCTCGCCGCCTGCCATTTCTCCGCTTCGGCTTTTGCAAGCTCTTTCTGCTTTTCTTCCTCAGCCTTTGCGAGTTCTTTTTGCTTTTCTTCCTCGGCCTTTGCGAGTTCTTTCTGCTTTTCTTCCTCAACTTTTGCGAGTTCTTTTTGCTTTTCTTCCTCGACCTTTGCAAGCGCCTGTCGCTTTTCTTCCTCTGCCTTTGCAAGCGCCTGTTGCTTTTCCTGTTCAAAAATCCACCCAACCTTGGTCATCTCAATCTTCCTCCTTATCTGCTCTGCAGTTTTCATATCAATCAATTTGTCTGTAAAGGTCAGTATCCCGGCCAACGCAAAGAGCTGCTGGCTCCTGTCCTGGATTTGCGCTGCCAGTTTTACGCTTTCGCGTATTTTTTCTTTCTGTTCTTCCTTCTCCCGAAAAGAAAGCGGCAGTATGATGAATTCCATCAGTTCCTCATCGTCCAGCAGCTCGTTCTTTTCCACTTTCTCCTTCAGATGCCGAAAGATTCCCCCGGAATCCAGCTCCGAGAGGAATGCCGGTTCCAGCTTCACCCTGACTGCCCCGATATTATATTCGTCAGATATCTGCCTTCTCTCTATGTCCCCTGTGTATATGACAAGCATACGAAGCGTTGGACAGTCCTTTTTCTGCTTTTGATATCGGTTGGCTATCCCTGTCAGGTAATTGAGGTATTTTACCTTGTCCTCTTTTTTGTATTCGCTTTCGTAGTCCACCAGCGCAGCGGTTCCGTCCGCAAGCTCGAACAGATTATCCAGGCGCAGTTCGTTGGCCCTTACGGACGGTATGTTGGTGGGCAGGACGGCCTTTACTTCCGGTATATCCAGTCCGTATACGCGAAAGCTTTTCCCTCCGAAATTTTCGGCCAACAGCTTGCTTGTAATATCCTTATTCTGATAAGCTATACCTCTTTCGCTGCTCTTCTTCCTGTTTTGCTTCCTGTCCTGTTTCCGTTTCTTTGTTTTCTTCATGACGAATCTACCCTTCCTTTCTCAATGGCATATACAACCCTCCAGGAAAGGCTTCTGTCCCTTCCTGCCTATGGCTGCGTTTTAAAGTTAGCTGGAATAAAGGCTCCCGCCCGGCAAGAAGTTCGGTCTGACAGAATCCACGCTTTGCATGGCTTCTATTAGCATAAATTACAGAGAAGACTGTCTCAGTCTTTAGATTACTGTAAGAGTTGAATTCTTTGCTTACATTTAGACTAACATGATATACACAGGATTGCAAGGAAAATTTATAATCCAGCAGGGAATCTTTTCTCCCCCGCCCACGCGCGGCTCGTGTGCCATCATGACGACATATTTCCTCTGCACGGGTCTGTGCACAAAAAGTTCTATACTATACCTAAAATAAGAACGGTGAAAGAACGGAAGCCATCTACAGTGCAGGCTTCCGTTCTTTCACCGTTAAATGATTTTTGTCTGTTTCTTCACACTATTCCGCCAGATACATCTTCAGCCCGTCCTCGATCTTCTGGACGGTATCCTCCTTAGACTGGGATCCGTCCAGGAAGCCGCCGAGACATTCGATCAGCACCTCCCTGATCTTGCTGTCTTCCCTGACCGGCTTATCCAGAGTCTCGCACAATGCCGCCAGCGCATCCGCCGTCTCCTGGGGGTATGCCTTGCTGTCAAACTCGATATAGCCGCCGTCGTCACTCATGATCATAGTCGCCGCCGAGAACTGGGAGCGGTCCTTTGCCGCCAGCTTCTTCAGGGATGCCCGGTTCACCGGGAAGCCGTTGTAGCTGTCCACATCCTGCACCTCTTCCGACAGCGCGAATTTCAGGAAATCCTTCGCCGTGTCCATATGCCCGGTTTTGGAGAATATCCCCATCTGGGCGGATGGGTCAAACCGGTTCTCAAACGCGGTGTAATCCCCCTTGATATAGTCCACCATGGACATGGGGAACATGCAGTCTATAAACCCTGCCACCCTGTTAAAAGCCAGCTTCGCCTCCGAGGCAAGCTCCCACATGCCGGCCATTACCTTATCTTTCTGCCTGGAAGCAATGATGCCGCAATTATCCCCGATTACTTTCAGATAGTCCAGATATTTCCCCATGGCCTCCCTGTCCAGCTGCTTATTGCTTACAATCGCATCGCAGAAGAAAGGATAAAATTCATCCACCAGCTCCGCCACTGTCCTGTCACCCAGATAGCTGGAATCCGCATCGGCCAGAAAGCCTGCCAGAGCTTCCATGGAGCTCATATCCTCCACCGTGATATCCCGCCCCATTGCCATATAGAAGCCAAACTGCAGGGGCACTACGTAACGTTTTCCATCTTCCCGTACATAAGCGCCCGTAATATTGGACAGCAGTTTTCCTTCATCCTCCAGGGGCTTCACCACCTCATTAATGTCTGCAAGCAGCCCCTTGTCCGCATAGGAATCCATATTCAGATGATCCATCACCACGATATCCGGCGCCCCGTCCCCCATCAGCATGGTATTCAACTTCTGATAGACGGCGTCATAGTCAGGGGTTTCATAGTAATATTGAGGATACTCATACTCTATGGAAATCAGCACTTCAGGATGTGCCTTATGGTACATGGTGGCTGCCTGTTTCAGCAGCGGATTCTCATAGACCGTGTACAGCTTCAGCACTTCCTTTACCTCCGAAACCGCATCCGGGTCATACTCATACCGGTTCAGCTTCATCTCTCCGTCTGCCTGGAACAGTGCGTAAATACTGCCGTCCTCCAGGGCGACGAAATCGGTGCACCAGTAATCCGTCAGTGCAAAATCCGTCTCCATTCCCTCCGCCAGCTTCTCCCACTGCCCCTGCGCATCACCGGCAGCCAGACGGTAAATCCCCGTATCCATGGCTCCCAGCAATGTCCCGTCGCTCAGAATATCCAGCGCCAGGGAACCTGCTTCGCCTACGACGATGCTACCGTCACTTCCGGTATTTCCGGGATAAGGAATGGTCTCCGCCCCGGCGCTCCTGCCGTCCTTCCTCTTTTCAATCTGCTCTCCGGTACACAGATAGACAGTTGTGCCGTCCGTCACCACGCCTCCCTCGTAGACAGCGGCGGGCTGTTCGTTTTCCAGCACGCTTCCGTCCTCTCCGGAGAGAAGCTGCACGGATGAATAGGACAGCGCCGCCAGGGTGCCGTTGTCCAGTGCCGCCAGCCCTGTCACCATCTCGTAGCCGCCGTAATTCTCATCGGGAACCGTCCACTGCTGCGGCGTGATTTCCTGGACTGTATCCCCTTCCCCTTTCCACAGACGGGTCTTGAAAGCGTCCTCGCCTTCCGCCGTGTAGCCGGTATACAGATATTGTCTGTCCCCTTCCCCCTGGGCAATTCCGATTTCCATCCAGTCTGTGGCCGGAAGCTCCATAGAGGCAAACCATCCCGGCGTCACCTCCGTAAAGCCGCTGTCCTGTTTTTCCCACTGGCTTAAGACAGTTCTGTCGCCGTCCTGCTTCATGGCCAGCAGACGCAGTTTATCTTCCGCCTTATACATCTGTACGATGGCCCAGCCGGACAGCCCCTCCGGCAGAGTTTCCTGTTTCTCTACATACATACCCTTTTTCTGCTCTGCGTTACCGCCGTCTGCCGATGCCGAACTGCTGCTTCCGTTATCGCCGACACCATTGCCGCTGCTGCCGCCATTACTGCCGCTCTCCTGGCCTGCTTTCCCGCAGCCGCCCAGCATGCCTGTAAAAAGCGCCGTGGCTACCATAGCTGCCAGCCAGGCCTTACACCTCTTTTTTGCCATTTTTCTGTTACCTCCCGATCCGGAGCAGTCTTTGGTTCTGTAACCGCTCCACGTGATTCAAATGTTTTTTGATTTCGGTAATATCGTAACAGAAAAATGTCAAAGGCTTGTGTCCTACTTGTGCCTAAGTTGTAAAATCACATGTAAAAGTGCTTTTCTTTACAAAAAACTCCTTCCTGGCGCTTAATCTGTCTCCAGCTTTAATTCAACAGTGAAAAGTTCCATGGGCCCCGCCTGTGCATACCCGTGCTCTGCGGACGCAATGACAACATTGCTGGTTTTCACGGACGCATGTATCCCTGTGCTCCCGTTCCGGCTAAGCGCCCAGAGCTCGTTTTCCTCCCCGTCTACATACAGGATATACTTCTCTTCCATCCCGAAAGAGCCGGCATAGGCATACAGAAGCCCCTCAATCTTATCCTCTTCCTGATATTCCACCAGAAGCGAGCTGCTGGTATAAGCCCGCAATACCTGCCCTGTCACCGCATTCAGGATCAGCCTCACCGCCAGATCATCCCCGGCATCCATACATACAGTCCAGTAACTGTATTCCGGGTCCGTTGCGCCTTCCTCCACATCCGTCCGCCATGCCCAGAGGGAACAGTTTACGCTGTATTCCGTCAATTTATAATCGTTCACGCCCATATTAGGCAGCAGAAAGTTTTCCACCCACTCTCTGCCGCAGGCGGCCGCCTCTGCCAGAGACAACTGGTTATCCCACGGCTCATGAGGCACCGTTCCCGATTCCTCCGCCAGTTTTTCCACCACCCGGTACAGCTGGCTCTCCGTCAGCATTGCCGGCATTACTTCCTCTTCACCGGTATCCCGCGCCGGCAAGGCTTCAGACTGCACCAGAACTTCCACCCTGCCGCCTCCGTTCAGAAGCGCATTTTCCTCCCGCACGAGGCGGTGGTGCACCAGAAACAATCCTCCGAAGGCGATTCCGAAGGCAAATAAAATCCCCAGAGAATTGGTGAATACGGCGCCCGCTTTCCCGGATAAAATCTTAGTCTGTTTCTCCTGTACCTGATCAGCCTTCTTTGTTCCTGTCATCTGCCCCGCCTTTCTATTCCAGTTCCAGAGCTGTTTTCCTCCTCATTTTCCGACCAGTCAGCTTCGCTCATCTCCAGCAGAAAACTTACCTCCGTCCCCTGCCCCTTCCGGCTCTTAAACACAAGCGCGCTTCCGTGCACCCTGGCAATCCGGTCCGCCAGCGCCAGCCCAAGCCCGGCTCCGTGCTGCTTCCGGCTCCGCGCCTTATCCACCATGTAGAAAGCCTCCGTGATACGGGACAGCACTTCCCCCTCCATGCCGCAGCCATTGTCCCTGACCCGGACCTGATATTTCCAAGGAAACACCCCCGGTGTTTCCTTTGGAG
>DKVC01000154.1:25555-27679 GCA_002490995.1 Lachnospiraceae bacterium UBA7188 | reverse complement strand
ACCCCCGGTGTTTCCTTTGGAGACGCCCCCGGTGTTCCCTTTGAAGACATCTTAAGCGTTTCCTTTGGTGACGCTCCCAGTGTTCCCTTTGGAACCGCGGAAGATGCTTCTTCTTTCCTCTGGCCCCACAGTTCAATCCGTTCTGCCCCCGCCTTGACAGAATTATCCACCAAATTGATCAGCAGCGTTTTCAGCAGGTCATAATCCACTTTTATATAAGCCTGCTCTGCCTCCAGTTTCATCTCGATATTCTTTTCCTCCATAAGGGGAGCCAGGCTTTCCGCTACGTCCTGCAGCAGTTCATCCGCCGGCATCTCCACCAGGGGAAATGTCTGCCGCCCCAGCACCGTCAGCTCCAGCAGCTTAAAGGAAAGCGCTTCCAGCCGCATGCCTTCATTCCAGATGTTCCAGGACGCTCTGCGGATATCCTCCCGGGAAAGGTCTTTCTGGTAAATAGTATCCGCATAACCGATAATAGAGGTGAGGGGCGTTTTCAGCTCATGGGCAAAATTCGCCACAAAATCCTCCTTCTCCCTGGCTGCCCTGGACAGCTCCCCGATCTTCTCCTCCACGGCGTCCGCCATCCGGTTAAAGCTTCCCGCAAGCTCCCCGATTTCATCCTTTCCGGATATGGCCAGGCGTTCCTGATAATAGCCCTCCGCCATCCTGCCTGCCGCTTTTGACATCCGCTTCAGGGGCCTGGTCAGAAACGCGGACAGAATGCCCAGCAGAGCCATCCCCGCCGTCATGGCAATCAGATAGCACCGGATAAAATATTGTCTCAGGGTCTGCTGCTGCCCTATGGTCTTGCTGATATCCCACCGGGTAACAAAGTAAACCATCTCATGGCTTTCCAAGCTGTCTGTCTGGTACTCCGCTGCATCCGCCAGATCCCCTTCGGCGCTTCCGTTTTGCTCTGCAGCCTTCACCCTGTCCCATTCCATGGCAGTTTCGCCTTCTGCGCTGTTTTTGCTTTCCGCTTCCCCTTCTTTGCCGTCTCCTTCTACTTCGTATCCTACTGTGTCTTCCCTTTCTTTGCCATCCCTTTCTACTTCATTTCCAACTATTCCTTCCCCTTCCTCCGGCGTTACCCTGAGCATCCCCTGATAATCCTCCGTAATGTTCCAGATACCTTCAACTGTCCCGAGATTGCTGCAATCCAGAATACTCCCCACCAGTACACAGCCGCCCTCCGGGGTATCCCGAAACTGGTACACATGCGCCTCCTCCGACAGCCCCTCCAGGAAGGATGCGTCAATCTCCTGGATTTCCGAATAAATCAGGGTTCCGTCTTCCGCAAAAAAAGCCACAGGCGAGCTGATCTCCTCCGCCAGGGCGGCAAACAGGGTTTCGGGATAATCCTTCCAAACGGAAAAAATGTACCCGTTGTCCGGAAAAAGCTCATCCCCTGCATCCACCACAATGGAAATATCCGAATTGCTCAGCATGGCAGACTGAACCGTGAATTTATCATATTGATACTGCGTCAGGGCAAATTCCGCCTCCCTCGCCAGGCTGCTCTCCATGGAATAATACAGCAGCAAATACCCTGAGAATGAAAATACCACCCCCAGCACCAGCATCCCAAACAAGAAATACTTTGTAAAAAGCCGCATCCTATCCCTCCAGCCTGTAGCCTATCCGGAACACCGTCTTAATCCGCTCCTCCCATCCCAGCTTTTTGCGCAGCCGCTGAATATGGGCATCCAGAGTCCTGGTCTCCCCGAAAAAAGGCTCTTTCCACACTTTTTCGTATAACTGGTCACGGTATAAAGCAATATTTTTGTTCTGCATCAGCTCCACCAGAAGGTCGAACTCCTTGGCCGTGAGAATCACCGGACTGCCGCCCTTCATCGCCTGCCGGGAATCCGTGAAAACCGTCACATCCCCCAGCTCCAGCTGTTTCCCTCCCATTCCCATTCTCCGCAGCACGGCCTCCACCCTGGCCAGCAGCTCGCCCACCTGAAAGGGCTTCGCCAGATAATCATCCGCCCCCGCTTTCAGGCCCCGTATCCTGTCCTCCACAGCGCCTTTTGCCGTCAGGAAAATCACCGGTGTCCCGGTAGGCTTGATGTACTCCAGAAGCTCATAGCCGTCCACCTCCGGCAGCATGATGTCCAGCAG
>DKVC01000154.1:0-25318 GCA_002490995.1 Lachnospiraceae bacterium UBA7188 | reverse complement strand
ATGATGTCCAGCAGCACCAGGTCAAACTTTTTCTGTTCAATATAATCCGCTCCCTCCATGCCGTCATGAGCACAGGTGCAGCGGTATCCTTCCGCACACAGGTTCATGTAAATCAGATCCGCAATTGCGGAATCGTCCTCCACTATCAGAATATCCGCCATTGAATCCACCTCCGCTTTCCAGGAATTGCAGACACTTCCTTATGCCCACAAGCATAACATGCCTGATTTTACAGACGTTATCCTTATAATACAGAAATGTATCCAAATTGTAAATTCCTAAAATCGAGAAAACCCCTTGCAAAATCTCCTGAAAAGCGGTTAAATAAGATAGGATTCCAAATGTATCCCACAGATAAAGAAACCTGCTGGGTACCTGTAAAACAAATATCAGAAAGAAGGAAAACAGCATCATGCCAAACTTTTCAATCCCTCAAAATTACGAATCCGGCTTAAACCTGTATGACACACAGATAGCCATCAAAATGGTGAAGGATTTTTTCCAGAGCCTGCTGGCAGAGCGCCTGCATCTCCTCCGGGTATCTGCCCCTCTCATGGTAGACCCCAGGTCCGGCCTGAATGACAACTTAAACGGAGTGGAGCGCCCGGTTGCCTTCGACATCAAATACCAGGACGGCCGGGAAGCGGAAATCGTACACTCCCTGGCAAAGTGGAAGCGATTCGCGCTGAAGAAATACGGCTTTTCCGTGGGAGAGGGCCTTTACACGGATATGAGCGCCATCCGCAGGGACGAAGAGGCGGACAACATCCACTCCATCTATGTGGACCAGTGGGACTGGGAAAAAATCATCGAAAAAGATGCACGCAACCTGGACACCCTGAAGGACACCGTGCGCACTGTCTACAAGGTACTTCGCAAAACCGAGAAATATATGGCCATACATTATGACTACATCGAAGAAATACTACCCCACGACATTTTCTTCGTCACCACCGGCGAGCTGGAGGAAATGTTCCCCGACAATACTCCCAAGGAAAGGGAATATTACATTGCCAAGGCAAAGGGGGCTGTCTGTGTAATGCAGATCGGAGGCCCCTTAGGCAACGGCAAGCCCCATGACGGGCGCGCGCCGGACTACGACGACTGGGCGCTGAATGCCGATATCATCGTCTACTATCCTGTCCTGGATATTGCCCTGGAGCTGTCCAGCATGGGTATCCGGGTAGATCGGGAATCCCTGCTTTCCCAGCTGCAGACAGCCGGATGCATGGAGCGCGCCGAGCTGCCCTTCCACAAGGCGGTCATCAATGAGGAGCTGCCCTATACCATCGGAGGCGGCATCGGCCAGTCCCGTATCTGTATGTTTTTCCTGCGCAAGGCGCATATCGGAGAGGTACAGTGCTCCCTCTGGCCGGATGAGACAATGGAGGAAGCCGCGAAAAAAGGCCTGCAGCTGCTGTAAGCTGCAGGCCTTTAGCCTTTTCATATCTATTTATTAAGAAGCAATGAGAGTACCTTGGGCCTTGCGCCTCTTTCATATCTGAATTTAAGTGCGTGCCGAATAATTTCGGGCAGATAATATTTGTCATTTTCAACCCGCAAATACCCTTCCTGCCTTAGCAGCTGTTCTTCTTTTGCACTCAGTTCAAATGTATCACTGTAAAAGGGTAATATCCTCTTTTCCAAAGGTGCATTCTCAAATTTCTCCAAGACAGGCTGCAACACTTTAATCTCCTGCTTAATCTCCGCAATCTTTGCCGTGGAACATTTCTGCACCGCTTTTTTGATTTCGGTTGGCATGATATATCTGTCTTCATAGTTGCTTTTACCGACTTCTTCTGTAGCATTCTGTAAAAAACGAATAATATCCCTCGCCTGTAGCTGTCCATTGAAGTCTGACAGAGCCGCAAGAATCCATCTTGAAGAATAAGCTTCATTCGAAGTATCCTTTCCCAGCTTGTTTCCCCACAATTTAACCAGGTTTCCTTCTATCACTTCTGCAGATGCCAGTTCAATTGGAACAGATTCTGTATAAAAACCTGATACTGCCTGGTTCACCAGCCACAAAACCAGTCTCAACGCTTCTGTTTTAGACCATTTTAATTCCACACCTTTATATAATGCATGAAACTGTTCGAAATTCACTTCTATTGAATTCTTTGCCATATCCTTCCTTAAAAAAATAATACACCCAATATTTTTACAGTTTGTTTTTATGACGTTCAAAAAATCCTGGCATAATGCAGACACTGCGTTTTTCTCCGTTCTATGATCCAGTGTCTGTTCCAATATTTCTTCCAATCCGTCAATTACAAACAGAACCCTGATCCCCAACATTGCACATTCCCTGTCCATTTCTGCCAAACTGTCAAATTGCCCTGCCAGAAACAGATTTTGCCAAAATTCTTCCCATTCTATCTTATCATGCATTTCCCTTGAAAATTTCGCTATCTCACGAGCATTATCCATGCAAAAAGACGGCCGGATTAATGAAGCGTTTTCTTTTCTTCCCAGCAGTGAGACATAGTTTCTCAGGCATTCTGATATCATTGGCTGTATCTCCCCGGCATTTTTAGGCGCAACTATGGGAACTATAACCGTATTCTTTTCCGAGCCTTCGCCCGATGATAATTTTGACAGAAATACTTCCCAATATTGACTTCGCAGCATTTCTCTGTACAGGAATGTTTTCCCCGCACCTTTTGCCCCCATTATCACTGTAGCCGGAATGATATTTTCGAATCGTATCAGCAAGTTATGAATCGGCTGTGTCAGCAACACATTAAAATCAATATTTCCTTCTGCATTTATCTGGTCTTTAGCCAGATTATGAATTTTGTCGATAATGAATTTCCGATCCATTATCTCCAGCTGCTTCTCCTCCTTCCCGATATAAGCTTCTTTTACCAGCAGGTTTATCTTTTTATAAAATTCTCTCCCTTCCAGATTCTTCACAATCTGGGATATGGACTCTAAATGAACCAGTTCACTGGCAAACGGCAATTCCGTGATTATATTATCCGTAAGCGAATCTTCTACACCCTTTTGATCCATAACTCCTATCAGCCCACTGATAATATCACCTGTATCTTCTCCCTCCATCACCATTGTCAATAAGATTTCCGGTATCTTAACCTCTGGAATAATCGGCAACCCCTTTGAAATCTGCTGCAGCAACAATTCCGTTCCCTTTACTGACTGATAAGATGTAGAAGATACAATATATTTCTTCACTCTGGGATCAAACAGAATCGGAGCTGAAAATTCACTGATTCCCGCGCGCAAATCCACCAGCACCGCTGCCGCACCCATTTTTTTCCCAATCTCAGACAATATTTCAGCTATTAAATATTTTCTGCCATAACTTTTTGCAATACTTTCAGGATTTGCATACACATCCAATAGTTGTTCCACATATCTATAGGTAGGCAGGAAAAAATGCTCCACAAGCATTTTTTCCGTCTCAATGGAAAACATCATTTTACTGATCTTATCTGAAACTAACCCCGATATTTCCTCTACTGATTCATACGACTGAATAACTTCAAGCAAGTCCAGATAGCTGAAAGTCATCTCTCCCTTTTCTTCCCACAGCCAGGTTAACCCCGGTGCTTCCAAATCCGAGTCAACAATTAGCAGCCTTTGATTCGGTGCCAGCGAAGACCACGCCTTCACAAACGCAATCGCTGAAAGCGTCCTTCCCACACCCCCTTTATAGGAATGAAATGCTACAACCGGTACCCCGGAAAGTTGTTCCCGAAGCATCTTTTCGGAATATCCCCTGTCTTGATACAATATTTTACTAAATAAGGGAGTAACTGTCTTCTCATCCTCAAATATCTCATCCTCATTTACTTCATAAGTAATACTTATTTTCTGGTTTCCCATCTCTAATGTCATAATATCATCTGAAACATCTCCCAAGATACTTTTCAAAACATCCTGCATGTGAGAGCGATTGTCCTCAGATCTCAATACAACTACAATCTCAGCAGGATATACTTCTATTCCAACAGCATCCTTCTCCCAGATATCTCTGTTCGACTTCAGAAACCGCTCTACATCTTTCCATGTATAAAATTTGATTCTCACCATCTACACTTCCTCCCCAATCCATTTCGCAATCTTTTGAAGCTCTCTTTCGTATTGGCTTTCCTTTTCTTCATCCCTCTTTTCAATTCTGATACCATATCTGCACAGTTCATGAAAATTTTCTGCAATTACCGTATCCTTATGTACAGTAGTCATCTGAGGAAATACAAACACACCTGCCTGACCTAATTCTTTTAAGATGATTTCCAAATTATGGCTTGTTATAATTTTATTCCGCTTATCTTTTTTATTTTTGATAATCTTCTCTGGATTACTTTCATGCCAATTATCCAACAGCAGATATTTCAACCCACATTCCACACAATACGTCAGCAGCAATCTCCTGCTCCTGACGGACATATTATTTTGTTTTAATTCCAGATAAGTACAATAGTGTTTTCTATACCCATTTCTATAATCTTTCATATCTGCCAATATCATAAATTTACAAATCCCCCTTTACAAATCCACAGCGCTCCCTACCGGTAAAGCCCAAATTTCACATTCTGGAAAGTCTGCTCATATCCCATCCTGTCCATAAATTCCATCAGAAGCTTCCATTTCGCCTCATCTCCTATCTTCTGCCGCCCTTCCTCGGAAAGCGGGAACAGAGAGGTCTCTCCGTCGCTTTCCTCCTTATATAACGCATAATTATGCTCCAGAATAATCACCGGCTTCTCCGCACCCTTTTCCGTAATCATTCCTTCCAGCTCTGCCAGAGCCTCTTCCATAACCTCCAGATGATAGGAATCCAGGTCAGGCCAGGCGCTGAAGGCCGCAGGCATCTGCAGATAATAAGACAGCGCCGGAATATTCCCATATAGGATGACTTCCTTTCCCTGCAGTTCATTTTCATTGGCATAATCGCTCAGTTCCATCATCCACTGCGCCTTCTCGGGATTCATTTTTATATTCTTCAGGACGGCATTGTTTCCTACAAAGGCACTTGCATCCTGTATTCCCGTCCCTTCGGCAAAAACAAACTGTGCGCCGAAGCCCCCGAACTGAAACAGGCACAGCGCCAGAAATGCTGTCAGGATACCCTTCGCCGGAAAACTGGAAATCACCAGTCCTCGTTTCAGCCTTATGTCCCCTGCATTCCGGAGAAAACGCCAGCTCTCCCACAGGGTGTAGGGCGCAGCCACAAACAGATTGTTCATGGAAGGCATCACCCCGTTATTGCTGCCTATGGACGTCACCAGGATCACCAGCACCACCATGCCGCTGAGCAGCTTTTCCTCCCGTGGACTGTCTTTATGGAAAATACGGATAACGGCAATCAGCATGGCCAGCATCAGGAACATGGTACCCGGCCTTATGACAGGGTCGTAGCTGTAGAATAAGAAAGAGCAATATTTCCGTACATACAGCCAGACAATCATGGCGACACTGACCGCCGCCCATAAAAGCCTTGTCCCAATATGCAGGAACCTCCCTGACGCTCTGCTGTTTCCCTTGTCCTTCTTCTTTCGCAGCCGCTCTTCCAGCCATCCCGCCACCGCAAACAGCGCCATGCCTCCCAGTATAATAATCCCCATTCTGGCAACCCAGTACAAATGCTCCACGTAACGTTCCACAATTCCCAGAATCATGGCAGACGGTTTGTAGTCAACCGCCGTATCTGTCATGGCAAACAGCCTGGCAATTCCCTCAAAATAAGCATCTATTCCATAGCGGATATGGATATAATTAAGCAACACCGCCAGGGCACCCGCATATCCCAGGAAACACCACAGCGTATGCCCGAGCACCTTCTTCCAGAAGCCCGTTCCTCCCGCCACAGCCGCTGTTTTCCCATTCCTGCTGCCTGACTCTCCTCTGCCGTCTTTATTCTGCAAACTATTACCCTGTTTCTCTACGGAATCCCTGCCAAATTCACGCTTATCCTTTTGCGTTTTTGTACTTTTCCCGGCAGAATCTGCATTCCCCGTCCGGCCTTCTGTACTTTCCATACGGTGTCCTGCGCTTCCTGTACTCCCCGGCCTCTTGTCTTTCCTCTCTTCCAGCCACACAATGATGTCATATGCCCAGACGGCCACAATCATCGCCATCTCCGGCAGATTGGAGAAACGAACCAGCACATTCGCCCCCAGCAGGACACCCGCTGCGGCCAGAAATCCTTTTATGTCTTTGGTTAATCCCAGATAAAGCAGGATAAAAGAACTCAGAAACAGCACATATGTCAGATAATTGTACAAAAGCGCCGTAGGGCACCAGCACAGGCTGATTGCAGCCATTTCTCCCACAAAGACAATTCCCCTGGGCATTTTCAGCTTCCTGGTGCAGAAAAAATAACCGGCCAGCGCCAACGCACTGACAAAGAGCCCCGTGTACAGATTCATCCCCCTCAGGGTATCCGCATTCGGCAGTTTCGTCAGCCAATTGCCCACTATATTTGCCAGATAAGTGGAAAACATCCACATGGAACCCATATGCTCCGTTCCTGTGTATTGAAAATTCGCATAATTATAACCGGTATCCCAAAGATCAATTCCCTGGCCAATGTGGCGGAGCGGATAGAACGCCAGAATCACGATAAACAGGTTTTCCAGAAGATTGCTGCCCCGCCGCTGCGGCTGCCGATACTTTCTCTCATTCGCCTCCATACCTTTCCACTTCCTCTCTGACATATTTGAAATTTATACTCATGCGCACATTCCTTCCCGACAATAGAAGCGCAGCATTTATGATATGTCGGTTGTTTGTTCCCGTGCGTATAGCCTACAGGACATGCCCATCCTCCAACTTGAATATCCCGTCCAGTTTCTCTATCTTCCCGGTCAAATTGCGATAAATCCCAACCTTCATAAGCCCACGGTGCAGTATTCCAAACGCCTGTTTTCTCAGTACATCCACCAGCACTCCGCAGACAAACACGGCAATCACCGCCGCTGCCGTCCAAAGCAGCAGCAGACCAAAGGCGCCGGCACTCCCTTCCGCCATCGCCTCCGCGACCTTGCCTGCGCCAAGCCAGTTCGGCCAGGTGTAGCGAAGACCCAGATTTTCATGAAGCAGATATACACCCAGGGTATACGGTGCCACGCGGTTGATAAATGCTGCCGCCTTTCCGTGTATTTTTATTCCGTAAAAAACAGAGAACAGTCCAATTGCTGCCAGAAAGGGCAGAATATGATTGTATTCCATACAGAACTTTAACATAGTATCCAGGCTGCCGCTTCGAAGATAAATCCTGCGCAGAAACAGCGTTACCGCAAAAGTCAGCAGACAGCCTCCCCCATACAGTACCGGCCCAAGCCGCCTTTTTTCCAGAAATCCCCCGCCGAACCGCCTCACATAAGCCGCCGTCACAAATACGCACAGATACCACAGGCAGTCATACCCCTGCCCGTCCATTTCAAACCGCACGGGCAGGACACTTTTTATAATACAAAAGGCAAATAAAAGCAGCGCCAGAGCCGCCTGCAGCTGCCGTTTATCCATCCTTCTCACCGCCGTTCCCACAAAGGGAAGCAGAAGATACAGGAAAACATATGCGGTCATGAACCAGTAATGACCCATGGAAACGGGGAACAGCAGCGTAAGCATGAAATGGATATCCACATCCGTGCCGGCCATCACGCCTGTAAGCGCTCCCAGCAGCCCGATTCCCACGGAATACACCCAGACCTGCAGCCAAAGCTGAATCAGACGGCTCACCTTAAAAGAAGAGGTGCACAGAAAGAACCCACTGATAAACATGTATATATTTACAGCCACAATACAGAAACACTCCAGAAACCACGCCGCAAGCTCCGTCCCTGTCAGCTGCGGTTCCGTCAGGTCAGCCAGGAGATTCCCCTTCCCCAGGTAGTGCATAATCACCACCATCATCATCGCCAAGCAGCGCAGCAGCTCCAGATTTGCCATCCGGCCCTTTTTCTCTCTTTCTGAACAAACATTCTGCGGCATTCCGGTTCCTCCTGTTTTTATCCTTTCATTTCTGCAAGTTATTTTTGCATGATCAATCAG
Organism: Lachnospiraceae bacterium UBA7188; assembly: GCA_002490995.1. Classification (GTDB taxonomy): domain Bacteria; phylum Bacillota; class Clostridia; order Lachnospirales; family Lachnospiraceae; genus Acetatifactor. The sequence goes on along the minus strand of DKVC01000154.1, from coordinate 17,296 downwards.
CCATATATCTATAGTAAGCGCCAGGTTAATGCTATTGATTGTGAGTATATATCAGCAAAGCCAACCAACTTAGGAATTGTTGGAAAATAACTTGTGCATTTTCGGAAAATGAAAACTGGTATATCCTATAAAGTCTATGAGATTTCTGCACAAGTTATTTGGAAACACTTCCTTATTATGCCAAAGCAAAGATATTAGGGTCATTTACTGAGGCTCTTCTCTTACGCATTATAGCATCATTGCCGCCGGTTAGCAATAAAGTCTTAAAACATTAAGAACCACTTCTTCCCCTTTTCCCTCTTTCACGCTCTTCGAAAAACCGATTCGAAAACTTCAATTATGTATTGCCAGTCCACTCAAAATATGTTAGGATAAATTTGGGTTGGGAAACCAGCCTAAGGTGCTGTCCAATGGTCAGCGGTTCGCCTTTCGCCAAAATGAGTACATTTTGAGAACTTCCAGTATCTTTGGGAGGTGGTACATATATGGAAAATAATAACGAAAGGATAATTTGATGTTAGATACTATCTTAAAAATAGTGAGCATCCTCTCCGCCTCTGTGAATATCATCACAAAAGCGGCAGAATTGCTCCAAAAAACAAAAGATAAACATCAAAAAAGCAACCGCCACTGCCAAGGTTAGAGTTGCTTTTTTGATTAACAAAAGATAAAGGCGAGCCGTTTAAAGACAGCACCTTCTATGAAATGATTCTAACATCCCTGCAATACTCTGTCAAGCCGTCAATTCCCGGAAATTTTGATACTGCCGCTTCCTGTATTGGCCTTCACCTTGCAGGCGCTGTTCCCATAGGCGTAAGTCCCGTTTTTCACCTTCTGGCTTTCCTGCCCGTCCCAGTCGATATAGATACTGCCGGAGCCGCTCCGCACTGCAGCCTCCATGCCTTTCGCTCCTTCCAGCTCCAACTTGATGCTGCCGCTTCCGGTGGACATGTCAAGCCTCTCCGTGGCTCCCACGGCCCGTGCCTTGATGCTGCCGCTTCCGGTGGACAGCTGATACTCAGCCACTGCGGCATCCACCCTGACATTGCCGCTGCCGGTACCGCATTTTAAATCCCGGCCCTTGATCATCTCAGCTTTCACGTTGCCGCTGCCGGTCTCAAGGCTTCCGGAGATAAATTCCGTATGGTTCACCCTTATATTACCGCTGCCGCTGTGAGCCTTCAGCCTGTCTGCCACCACCTCGTCCAGAGCCACATTGCCGCTGCCGCTGCTGCCTTCGAAGGCTTCCAGCTCCACCCCGGAGACGCTGACATTGCCGCTGCCGACTTTCACCGTAAGCTTCGGCACCCCTTTCGGTATCCGGACGGTCAGCGTAATATTCTGTCCGTCGCCGCTGAAATTGCTGATATTCCCGTAGGAGATAATGGTGCGTCCAAACAGAGTCACCTTCACCATCTTCTCCTCGCTGTCGCCCTCGTCCCTGGCGCCTTTCTTACGTTTCACCCCGGCGTAGAAGACACCGTCTTCCTCATGCTGATAATACTCGTAATTCAGCTGGTTGCTTACGCCTTTTGCCTCGTAATCCACATGAATCCTGTCATCCTCGGAACGGCTCACAGTGACATTCGCTGCCTTGCCTTCCAGTACGATTCCCTTGTAATACGCAGAATAGGAAAAGCTTTTCTTTAAGTCCGTATCCTTCACTGTCTGTCCTTCCTCTTCTTCCTTCGTCTCCGTCACCTGCCCGGCATTTTCCGCCCTGCTGCCCGGATCCAGCTGCGCAAACCCTTCGGGGAGGTCATCCTCCGAAAGCTCTCTGATCATCTCTTCGATATTGCCCAGTTCGTCAATGATCTCCTCCTCCGATTTTCCCTCATTCTCTCCCTCGGCAAAATGCTGCCTGTAATCCTCCAGGATCTCTTCCTGCAGCTCCTTCCCGAATTTCTCCAGTTTCTCCTGCAGCTTCTTCATATATTCCAGCTTCGTCATGGCCTCATCCCTCCTGTTCCTGAATTAACTGGTTTACCGCATTGGTAAATGCTTTCCATTCCTGCTTTACAGATGTCTGGTACTCCCTGCCCTTGTCCGTCAGCTTGTAATATTTCCTCGCCGGACCCGATTCGGACTCCACCAGATATGTGGTCACATAGTCATCTTCCTTCAATTTTCTCAAAATGGGATACAATGTGCCGCTGGCTATGGACATTTCACCGGATATCCTCTCCGTCAGCTCATAACCGTATTTGTCTCCCCACACAAGCTGGGACAGCACGCAAAGCTCCAGTGCCCCCTTCTTAAACTGTGTATTCATGTATGGCCTCCTTTCTTTCTGCCGTATTTCGTTTTGACGGGTTCATTGTATCACATGCTATTATATATTGCAATATACTATTTTATAAAAAATATTAATATTTTATAAACTACTGTTCACTCGTTCGAGGAATCACATTTGTCAGTACCTCCTCCGAATTCTATATCTCGTGCGAAATTTCTTAATGCGACAGTAAAGAATTGACAAAGCCGCCTCTATCTATTATAATTTTATTACATTTGTAAGATAATAGAAACATCCGGAAGGAGAATCCCCATGAAATCCCTGCCCCAGATATCCGAAGCCGAATTTGAAGTCATGAAAATCGTGTGGAAGCACGCCCCTATCAGCACCAATGAGATTACGGACATGCTGGTCAAAACCACCAGCTGGAGTCCCAAGACCATACAGACCCTGATCAAACGTCTGGTGAACAAGGGCGCCCTCTCCTATGAAAAACAGAGCCGGGTATTCGTCTACACTCCTTTGGTGGGTGAGGCGGAATATATCGGCCAGGAGAGCAATTCCTTCCTGAAGCGTTTCTACAACGGCAATATTACTGCCATGCTCTCCGCCTATATCGACAATGATAAGCTGTCGGAGAATGATATCGAAACCCTGCGCTCCCTTCTTGCAAAGCCGCCCCACAAGGATAAGTGAAACCGCCTCAGGGGCAGCAGGGTATTAGACACTTAACAATGAAATCCTGCGCAAAATGGCAATATTTTGTTTCCGACAATCCCTGAATAATAGAGGATAAATGATATGGCAGTCTTTACTGTACGCTTTTTCCTTTCCAACATTGTAATCAGCATCATAACGGGAATTCTTCTGGCTGCAAGGCGCCTGCTGCGGAAGAGCCTCACCCCCCGGACACAATACCATTTATGGTTCCTGCTGTTGGGGGCGCTGGCTGTTCCCTTTCTGCCGCTGCGTCCCTTTCGGATGACACAGCTTTTGTCCTGGCTGGGTACCTGGAAATCCGCTTCCGTCTCTCCTGACGGGACGGCACCCGGGGAAAACAGCGCCCTGAAGTCATCCGGAACCTTTAGCTGGATGAATGATTTCAGCATATCCGTCAGCAGCAAAACGCCCTCTCCTGTAGGGTTTCTTTTGTGTGTCCTGTGGTTTGCCGGCATCCTTGCCATGCTGGTTCTGCTCGTCAGATCAGTCCTTCGGCTCCGCCTGGTTCAAAAGTCCGCCCTGCCGCTGCAAAGCCCTGCCGTATGGGCTGTATACCGAAGCTGCATGGACGAAATGAAGATAACCCGTGACATTCCCGTTTACAGCACGGTCTTCTTAAAATCGCCTGTCATTACAGGGATTTTCCGGTCCTGCATTTATCTGCCCACCCATCTGATTGCGGATTTTCACGCCGAAGAAATGCGGTATATGCTGCTGCATGAGCTTCAGCATTATAAACATAAGGATGCATTCGCCAATGTCTGGATGAATGTGGCACAGATATTTTACTGGTTCAATCCTTTCGTCTGGTATGCCCTGAAAGAAATGCGCAGTGACAGGGAAATCGCCTGCGATACGGCGGTTCTGGAGATGCTCCAGGGCGGCGACTATGAAAGCTACGGAAACACCCTGATCAATTATGCGGAAAAAATCTCCCTCACCGCCTTCCCTTTCGCCGCCGGGCTGGGCGGAAGCATGGAGCAGATGAAAAAAAGAATCCTGAATATCGCCGGATACCGACCGGTATCTTTCTGCGGGAAAGTAAAAAGCCTGGCGTTCTTCGTCTGTATTGCGCTGCTTTTATCGGGCTTTCTCCCCGCACTTTCCACAGGGGCGGCTGTTTCTGAGCGCTATTCTTTTGCGGAAAGTGAAAATCAAATTTCCTACGCCGACTACAGCGGTTATTTCGGTGAAAATGAGGGAAGCTTTGTACTCTATGACGACGCCCACGGCTCCTGGCTGATCTACAACAGGGAAGCGTCCCTTACTCGCATCCCTCCGGCATCCACTTACAAGATATATATCGCCCTCCACGCTTTGGAAAGCGGCATTGTTACGGCGAATGACTCTCATCTCTCCTGGAACGGGATGCGTTATCCCTATGATGCATGGAATGCGGACCAGACCCTGGAATCTGCCATGAACAATTCAGTGAACTGGTATTTCCAGGCTCTCGACCAGCAGATGGGGCCGGAATCCGTGCGCAGTTTCATCCGGGAAATCGGTTACGGAAACCAGGTTTTGGAAAGCGATATCTCCTCCTACTGGCTGGATTCTTCCCTGAAAATCTCGCCTGTGGAACAGGTTGAGCTGCTGCGGAAACTCCATGACGGCGCCCTTCCCGTCTCACCGGAAAATGCAGGCATCGTTCAGGATACCATCCGTCTCTCCGTCACGGAAAGCGGCACTCTCTACGGGAAGACCGGCACCGAATCCATCGACGGAAAAAATACTTCCGGGTGGTTTATAGGTTATGTTGAAAACGGGGGCAGCACTTACTATTTTGCCACGAATATCCGGCAGGAAGACCATGCCACCGGCACTGCCGCCACGGGACTTACGCTTAGGATTCTGGCTGATTTGGGAATCTGGAGGCCGTAATGCATTCTGTACTCAGGCCTGTAGTTATGCTCATTATCCAGTTCATATTCGTAGGCAAGCAAAGTCCATGGGCATAAATGACAGATATAGCTTCCCTCAAAATATTGCAAGAATCAAATTGACCAAGCTGTATCCAAATATAGTTTAAAACTAACAGGATGTAGTACTAGTAATGGAATTTTCATTTCACTTTTTTTGATTTTTTTGCCGTTTCTTTAAATATATGTGGATTTTTTTGAAAAATTGTGTATAATAGAAATAGAGACGAATTCGTTATCTGCAAAATTGTTCTTTCGCACTTGTATAAGTGTTTTTTAGCCGACAAGGCTGCATAAGAAAGGATAATTTGACCGACAAGGTCACTCTGGGGTCGCCAGAGCAGGGTATGGTTAGCGCCATACCCTTTTTTATCTGTTAGAAGAGGAGAATAGACATTATGATTTCGAACAAAACTCTCAAACCGCCGTATCCTTGAAAGAACAACTCCGCAAGGCTATGGAAAACAACGCTGCATTAATAGCTGAAAACAAACATCTCAAGGCAGAACTGGACACCCGTAACGGCTCATTCTAAGACAAGCCTTCGCCGTATATTATTTATCCATTCCGTACAGTCCGCTATCCTGTATTCCTGCCTACGCCAGGAATCAGACAGCGGAAAATATACCCCGTCTTTCACGCCTGCGCCCAAATCCCATTTCCCGTTTTCATCTTTATTGGAATCGAGCCATTCTACTACAAATCCGAGTTTTTCCTGCGCCTGCCTGTAACCGGACAGCACTTCAACAGCCGCCAGATAGTTACTTGCCTTTTTCGAAGCAAATATTTCGGGCAATTCCCTTAAGCATTTGTCATATATGTAATAAATCCCCTCAGGCCTGTTAATATAGTAATCCAATATGAGGCTCTCCGTCTCAGGGCTTAACATTCCCTGCAGCAGCACGGCATGATAAAACATACCAAAGCCCGTCTCAAAGCCGCTTTTCGGCTTCCTGCCAAATTGCAAACGAAATGCCTCCATGTCGTCATCTCTGTTATACTGCCCGCTGCCGAATGCCCTTTCGGCAATAAATGCCCATTGTCCGGCGACGTGGAGGGCAATTTCATTTTCAGGGTCAAAAAGCCTGATCCATGCGGACAGCATCAGCTTTTCAAACAGGGGCCAGTCGTGTGTTTTTTCGGAATAATCGTCTATTTTTTTCCGGCCGCTGACGCACAGGCACATCCGCTCCAGGACTGCCTGAATCGGCTCATCCTCCTTCGTAAACCCCAGAATTCTGAGCCTGCGTATGGCCTGCTCGGTGGTAATCGCCCTGTTGCTGACAGGACGGGATAATGTGTGGAAAGTTCCCCACATTCCTTCCTCATTCCTGCTGTCAAGAATCTGTCTTGCCCATATGCCGTTTTTATGATCCATGCCGGTATCCTCCCCTTAAGCAGGCCGCTTTTGCTTTGCAGTACAGTAAGAAACTATTAAGATATACTGCAGACCGCCAAGATTTGCATTAATAAACTTAATTTTCAAATAGATAAGCTATCTTTTCATAATATGTCTCCTCATTTCATGACCTGTTTTATAATCAATAAGCATCTCTTTTAAATTACCGGCTGTATAAGTCCCCCATGCCCATTCTTTCGCTAACTCTATGCTTGGGGTGGTATAAAACCCCCTGCCGTAATCATTGTTTGTGCCGCCAAAACCATATGTCGGGACCATGTTTTCAACTTTATTCCCATGATAAATTGTTATTATTTCATTATTCAATAACTTTCTTGCTGAACGTATTTCAGAATATTCCGCTGCATTTGGTCTATTCCTATGCACTGCTTCTGACAACTTCATTTTCCTCCCGTAAACTTTTCTTTTATTATGATACCATGTAATCACAACTTTTTCAATTTGATGTTTGCGCTATACTTATTTCCATAGTGGGCTGCACAAGTTGATTTGGAATAAGGTTTACAGGAGGTATCGAATGACTTTATATCATATGAGCCAAACTCTCAAATTTGTCCATGCTCTTGAAAACGGGCTTGACTTCTTTTGCGATATGGTTGCCAACGGTCAACCGCATCGGACAGTACCTGACAAATTAGTATGTCTGGAACGAAATGAGTATTTGAAGTAGTCCGTCCGGTTTGTTCGGGTCAGGGAAACCAAACGGTTACAGGACAAGCATATTCGCCCCCAATGAATTCATCTTTTTATCAAAATCCTCATATCCTCTCCGAATATGCTCATACCCATGTATTATGGTTTCTCCGTCCGCAGACAACGCTGCCAATACCAGGCTGGTCGCCGTCCTGATATCCTCGCCGATTACCGCCGCAGCCCGAATGCGCTGCGGTCCGCAGATGTAGACATGGTTATATGACCTGAAAATATCGATGCCCATCTTTTTATACTCGCTCACATATTGAAATCTGTCCACAAACACGGTATCTTTTATGACCGATATCCCCTCGCATAAAACCGCCAGTGCAGACAATAATGGCTGGATGTCCGACGGCATTCCCGGATAAGGCAGTGCATCCGCCTGTATCGGCAAATAGTTATGATTTGCCGCGTCTATCTCGATAGATGTGCCATGCCGCCTTAAGTTGATCCCAATATCCCTTAAAAGAGAAAGCAGTGCGATATTGTGTTCCGGTATTACGTTTTTTACGCTCCCTCTGCCATGAGAAACCGCAAATGCCAGCAGATAAGTGGCGCACTCTATTCGATCCGGAATGATTTCATGGTCTAAACTACCCAACGTTTTTACGCCTTTGATATGTATAACGGAGGTCCCTGCCCCTGTGATGTTGGCTCCCATCGCGCTTAGCGCCACTGCCATGTCGGTTATTTCCGGCTCGCATGCCGCATTGTATATATATGTTTCTCCCACGGCTTTTACTGCCAGTAATATCGCGGTTTCCGTTGCTCCCACACTGGGATACCGTAAAAATACCGTTGTCCCCTGCAATGGGAATATCTTTGCCTTACATTCGAATACACCCTGGTTTACATAAACTTTTACGCCAAACTTTTCTAAAATGGAAATATGAATATCAAGCGGCCTGTCGCCAATCCTGTCCCCGCCGCAAAAAGGGATCTTAGCTTCCCCGGCCGCTGCCGTCAATGCCCCTAAGAACAGGCAGGATGCCCTGATCCGTCCTACATTGTCCTCCGACAGGGAGCAATTTCGAATTTCCCCATATACGCTTATCATTTTCCGGCTGTCGTCTTTCTCCACGGAAAAACCTGTTTCAGCCAGTAAGCCGCACAGGCATTCAGTGTCTGAAAGAACCGGTACATTCCTGAGTGTAAAAACAGAATTCTTCTCCATCAAACAGGCTGCCGGCAAAATTGCAGACAGAGAGTTTTTAGAACCACTGATATTGACCTCCCCTGACAGCCTGGCAGCTCCGCCAACTATCAATTTCTCCATCTAAATATCACTCTCCTCCTTCGCAGCAGATCTGTCAGGATCTCATTCCCTGTCCGGCTCTTTCTCCACAATGATAACTTCTATCCCTTTTTCCGTGAATGCATCCCTGTCTTCCATACACACATCCCAGTCAGTAATCAGGATATCCAGTCTTTCGGCCGGACTAATGCTAACAATCGAATCAAACCCTATTTTCTCCTTGGGAAATAACCCTATTTTTTTCTTCGAGCTGTCCATCACGGCATTAAAGAATGGGATTGCGGATGTTTTTTGAATCGACATGCCGAACTCCGGCGAAATTGCCGCTGCGCTGATAAAGCATTTATCTACCCGAAGCATCTTCATGGTTTCTATCGCAATTGTGTCATAACAATTGCCTCGTTTGTCCATCTCCCCTCCCAACAGGATCACTGAGACATTTTCCCTGCCCCGCAGTTCCTCCGCAATAATAATCGAATTCGTCACCACCTTCACCTTGAAATGCTCCGGCAGGTTCTGCGCAATAAAATAGCAGACTGTCACAGGAGACAGAAAAATCACGTCATTCTGTTCAATCATCTTTACTGCTTTTAGTGCGATAGAAAAATAATTTGCCTTAATCTCCCAATAATCTCTGATTGTTGCGTTTGCAGGTCTGGACGCGGCAACCTGACGCATCGGCAATGCCCCGCCATGCGTCCTTTTTAAAAGGCCTTTCCCCTCCAGGATTCTCAAATCACGCTTGGCGGTTTCATACCCCACCATAAACTTCTTCTGTATATCCGCTGTGCTGATACTTCCGTTTTGCCTTAACCATTCTAAAATAGCCTGATGCCTTTCTTCAATATACATGTGTTGTCTCCATTCTAAGATAGCCCGGTGCCTTTCTTTAATAATGCTTATCCTGTCTCATTTCTTAATTACCATATTACCATTTTTGTTAACGATTGTCAACGTTTATTACCGCTTTTAATATATTATGGTACGAAACGGTAATTATACACAGTGCCTGTTTACTACGGAATCTCTGTGTTTACAATTCCAAAAAGTGCAAAATTCAAAGTCACTGTCACGGCAATGATTTTGTTATATCGCACGACTGCAAATCTATTCGACACGCAGTATAATTTGAAGGAGAAATAAACCATGGCACTTGCGACCACAACCGCAAGAGTAGACGAAAAAATAAAGCCAACTTTGTCGCTTTCTGCCCCAATGTTGGCTCCAACGCTTCTCCCGTCAGTCACTCCTGGTATTGTCAGCCCGGGACGCCCTGCCCGTGACGATATCCTCCGGATTCTCCAAACCGAAGTAATAATTGAAAATACTCCGCCCCACAGCGGTGGCATTGGAAGAGCCGTATCCGTTGGCAATCCGCACTGCCACCGCAATCTCCGGGTTTTCCGCCGGCGCATACCCCACAAACAGGGCATGGTCCGGATGCAGCTCGGATTCCTGGGCTGTCCCTGTCTTTCCGGCAATGCTGATTTCCATGTCCTTCAATATGGCATTATTCCGGGCAAACTGCATCATGCCCGAGCGGACCGTCTCCCACACAGAATCCGGCAGTTCCACCCTCCTGACCGGCTCCGCCTCATATTCCCATATCTCCCCGTCTTCCCCCGCAATCCCCTTTAACAGCGACAGGGAAAACACTTCCCCCTCCGAAGCCAGGGTATTCACATAGCGCGCCAGCTGTATGGTGGCATAATTATGGGTACCCTGGCCGATTGCCGAGGGAATCCCGTAAGCATCCGTCACATGGGGTGCCGATTCCGTAATCTCAACCCCCGACTTTTCATCCAGGCCAAACATTCCGGCATATTTCTGCAGAAAGCCAAGAGCCACATTATCTGCATATACACCGCTGTTCTCCGATGACTGGCTCCCCTCATACACTACCGGCACCAGATTCCTGCTTCCGGCCGTATACTCTCCCAATTCCGTGAGCCGGACCGCTTCCGTCTCTCCCAGCATCCCCAGCCGATACGCGATCTCGCACAGATAGTCATTACAGGAAAATTGCAGCGCCGTCGGGGCGTTGGGTACGGTTCCGTGTCCGTAATGGTTCCAGCATTTCAGGCTGGGCGTAACCTTGTCGAACACGCCGTCGCAGAGCACGGAGCTGTCCCGGGAAATCACCCCCTCCATCAGCCCGACAACGATTGTCACCGGTTTAAAAGTAGAGCCGGGTGCCGTCAGCTGCTGGGTTGCCCTGTTGTAAAGCGGCAGAGACTTATCGCTTAACAGTCTATTATAATACGCGGAATCCATCTGGTTGGCCAGCCTGTTGTTGTCATACCCCGGATAGGAAACCAGCGCCAGCACTTTTCCCGTCCCAGGCTGGACCACTGCCGCCGATGCGGAACAGGGATCCAATGCCAGCTGTGCCGGAGTGATTTCCAGATCTACTATCTTCTTTTTCAAAAAAGCATAGGGTTCCGTCGCTCCCGACATCAGACTCCCATAATCCTCGTCCGAAGCGGACAAAACACCCTGGTCATACAAAAGGCGGCAGATTTCCTTCCCCGTGACCCGCTCTTCCCGGATCAGCCACTTGAAAAGCATTTTTTCAAATCCGATGCTGTCCGACATTCTTTCCTCCATCCCCTCCACCAGCAAAAGATACATCTCCTCCGTGGTGAGATACTGCTGCCCGGACTCTACGGCTCCCGTTACAATCCAGCCGCTCTCAATAGCATGGACCAGAAATTCCCCCGGACTGACATTCCCTCCGTTTTTCCATTCCCTCCAGACTTCATCATTCCTCATGGCATCCCCCTCCCCGTTGGCGGTTTCTTTCAATATGCCGCTTTCATTTACGATATACCGTATATAGTCCTGCATTTCCGCGCTGAGAGATCCGTACGGCATATTCCCCTCCAGTAATTCCTTTTTCAGCGAATCCCATACCTCTTTCCGTTTTTCTTCAAGCCTGTCCTCAAGCTCCCGTTCCAGGGCTGTTGCCCCCGGATGCCGAAACGCTTCCATGCTAATGACGGAATTGTCAATCAATGCCATGTACACATCATATAACGAAATCCGGATATCCGAAGTGTCTGCCACGCGGGTCCTGTCAAATTCCTTCGTATTTACCAGGTTGCTCACCAGGATTCCCGCCAGGTTCTGCTCCAGGATATGATACAGGGCAATCTGCAGTTCCTTGTCAATGGACAGATAAATGTCCTGTCCGCTCTCCATCTCCCGAAGGACTTCCCCCTCTCCCAGCACCTTTCCCACATTATTGACCTGAATCTGCCGCTCCCCGTCAATCCCCTGCAGTTCCTCCTCAAAGTACTGTTCAATCCCGGCTTTCCCAACCAGGGAATCAGCGGTGTAATCCCGCCCCGAACCGGCATACTTTTCCAGCTCCTCCGTGGAAATCTTTCCCGTATACCCCAGAATATGGGAAAAAGCCTCTCCCCCGTCGTAAACCCTTTCCCAATCCTGCCCCACTTCTATCCCGGGCAGGGACTGGTTGTTTTCCGCCAGATAAGCAGCCGTCTTCTCCGATATCCCCCTGGCCAGGGTCACCGGCACGTATCTCCTGTAAGCATTCAGGGAAAGCTGGTACCGCACCCCCACCAGAGCCAGCACTTCCGCTTTGGTGTAGCTATCGGGCAGCCCGTATTCCGCCAGCTCCGCCTCCGTATAAGGCCCCCTTCTTTCCTCGTAAAGCGCAAATTTATCCTTTCCCGCCAGAAGCCGGACCATCTCTTCGGCAGTCGTCTCACGCTGCGCTTCCGTCAGTTTCTCCGGGTCCGCTTCCCCGTACACATCCGCCAGAAACCTGGTCAGTCCTGTACCCGTGACGGTATATTCATATTGCCCGTTGTCTCCTATTCTGATTTTCAGTTCCTGATTCAGCGTTTCTCCGTTTTCTTCCAGTTTCTTCATCACATGGTAAATCACGCTGTTCAGCGTCAGCTGTCTCTCCCGGCTTGTGGCATAGCTCTCCCCGTCCACCATGGTCACCGTGAAAACGGGCTTATTGTAAGCCAGAATTTCTCCGTTCAAGTCGTAAATCCGCCCTCTGGTATTGCTTTCCCGCACCGTCCTGGTGATTCTCAGTTCAAATTCCTCCGCATACTGCTCCCCCTGCACAATCTGCAAATCCCACAGCCGGTACAGCAATATCAGGAATAGAGCCGCAACCAGAATCTCCATGGTATACATCCGCAGGTTCCGTCCCCTTCTGTCACGTTCCGCTTCCGCCGAACCAGAATTCCAGAATCCTTTTGTCCTTTTTAACCACATAGCCGCTTCCTCCTCTGCCCTTTACGTCTTCTGTCATGCTGACGAGCATAATGGGACGGTTTACCGTTTTTTCCGGGGTAAACAATACCATCCACCCCAGTTCGGTGCCCGAGGTATCGCTCTGGGATGCCTTGATTTCCGCGGTTCCCGTCTTGCCTGCCAGCAGAACGTCTTCCCGGTGTGCTCCATACCCGGTTCCCCCCGGGTCGTTGACAATCCCTTTCAGCGATTCCAGCACCTGTTCCGCCGTCTCCCGTGAAAAGGCGCCGTAAATCCAATATGTAGGTTCTCCGTTCCCGGCCTGCCGCCACTCTGCCGCAGGCTTCGGGCTTATGACCACCCACGGCTGTACCAGATTTCCCTCATTGCAGAATGCCGAATAGATACTTGCCAGATGCAGCGGGTTCACCAGAATCTGCCCCTGGCCGTACCCGCTGTCAGCCAATTGAATCTCCGTCTCAATATGTTCTGCATTAGAAAAACAGCTCCGCGTCATTCCGATTTCAAAAGGAATGGGTTCCCCGAATCCCAACCCGCTCAGTGACGTCTCCAGCCTTTCCGCCCCAATCTGAAGCGCTGCCTTTGCAAAATAGATATTGTCCGAAAGGAGCAATGCATTTCTTAAATTTGCCGGGCTGGCGGGGTGCAGCGTGGTTACATGGTACCCGCCCCAGGAGCGGTCTTTCTGCCACCGCGCTCCGTCGTTTCCAAGATCCGCCGTCGGCTCAACGGCTCCCGTCTCCAGCCCGATTGCTGCAATCACCGCCTTGAACGTGGAACCCGGACACCATGCCTGGCGAAAACGGTTCAGCAGCGGGATGTTCTCATCTTCGTTCAAAGAAGCCCATTTTTCCGTAGACATACCCATAATAAAATCGTTGCTGTCATAGGAAGGCGTGCTGACCAGCGCCAGAACCTCCCCGTTATATGGCTGCATTGCCACGGAGCAGCTTTTATCGTCCTTGAATTCTTCATAAAGCTCTGTCTGGAGCGCCGCGTCAATGGTCAGCTTCACATCTGTTCCATGCTGCACCGCCCTACGTGCCAGTTCCCTTTTCTTACGCCCCTCCTCATCTGTGATATAAATCCGGTATCCGTTCCTGCCCCGCAGTTCCCTTTCATACAAAGCTTCGATTCCGCATCTCCCGATGACGCTTCCGGCTGTATATCCCTCCCCTGCATGTTCCTCCAGATCCTCTGCAGTGACATTCTGGACATACCCTGTCAGATGAGACGCCGCCTCCCCCAGCGGATAACTGCGCACTGCCTGATCCTGTATGGCAATGCCCGGGATTTCCAGAAGCTTCTCATGCCGTTCCAGTTCCTGCTGCGCTTCCTCCGCTTCCGGGGACATCAGTTTCCGCTCAACCACCCTGGGAATCAGCTTCAGGGGTACAAAGGAATCCTCTTTCACCCATCCGGCGGACAATTTTTTCCGAATGACATCCTCCTCCATTCCCAGGAGCGCTGCCGCCCTGCTCACTGCCTCCCCTTCGTCCTCCAGCTTTCCCGGGACGATTCCCACGGAAGACACGACGCCCCTGCCCGCCAGAAGCTCCCCGTTCCTGTCCACAATGCGCCCTCTGTCCGCTTTGGTGACGGAGACTCTCACCTTATCCGCAGAGCAGAGTCCCGGGAAAATCAAGGAATCCGACCAGACCAGCCTCCATCTTCCCCCGATTTCCAGAAAGAGCGCCTCATTTTCAAAGCTGATGTTTCCGGCAAGGGTATCGAAGGCGACCTGAAAGGTTACAAGTCCCTTTTCCTCGTCATACCCGGTGATTTCCATCGTCATGTTCTCCGCCTCGATTCCCTCATAAATAGCGGAGTTCCGGCTCACAAAGGCTTCTTCTGAAATATTGCCGGATGTCTCCGCATCCACCATGGCATACATCTGCTCATAGCCTTTTACGGAAATCAATTCCATATATTCCTTCAACAATTCCGGCGGCTTCTTTTCCTGTCTTTCGGAGTTCTGGCCGCCAATCCCCGTCTGTCCGCCATCTGTATGTCCCATATCTGAATAACCGGCAAATACCTCACTGATTGCCGGTAAAGAATCTCTGCCCTCATTTCCTTTCTCCCGTGTGGAAAGGCTTAAGGCATGCAGAACTACGCCAATGGCCAGCATTTCCAGTAGAATCACTGCTTTCAAGGCAGATCTGGTCTTTCTGCTTTTTTGTCTCCTTCTGTTCCTGTCAGTTCTCCCCACATCGGGTCTATTCCTGCCAGATCTGTTTCCGCCGCGCCTCCTCTCATCGAGTCTATTCCTACCGTTCCTCCCCACATCTGCTCTACTCACGGCAGCTCTGTTCCCATCTCTCATCCCCTTATCGGTTCCATTCCTGCCGATCCGGTTACCGCCAATTCTATCCTCAGATTTTGTACTCATAACCACTCTCCTTCACACTGCGTTTTGTATTGAACCACATTATCCTGATACATGATCACTGAAATACGCCCATGTAACATTTATCAAATACTCAGGCATAATGAACAGTATCATTCACTGAATCTTAAATTATTACATGTGTAAGATTTATAGTTAAAAAATTTTTGTTCCCTAATATTACAACAGTAAGATTTAAAAGTCAAGCCCAAAACCGATGTTAATCTATTTACTCAGGAATTGCCGGAAAATAACCTGCGCAATCTGTTCAGGGCAAGCCTGATAAAATCAATGAATTCCGCTATAAGCCTGCGCAAGTTATTTGGAGCATTTCCTTATACTCACCAGAACATAAAGCGTTAATACAAACATCACAAACTCCATTCACAAAAAACAGACGGTATCTCTGTAAAAAACGAGACATACCGCCTGCTCACCTTATGGCTCTGCTTTTTCGGTTTCTACAATATCCAGTTCACGGCTGATCTTTTCATCATTCCATTTGGGATGAACCAAGCCTGCATCTCCCCTGTTCTGATTCCATTACACCTCAATCCTGTATATTTCCTAACCCGGACGAGCCACGACCAAAATTTTGCCAATTTCCGCAGGATTTTGGTTTTAAGCGCCTAAATTACATTGGCCGTCACAGTCTGTCCCCAGCTGTTAAAGCACATGGGTCTCCCGGCTGCTTCCTTCTGCCCCCGGATATCCAGCTGTTCCTCCTCCAGCTCCGCAATCACTATCTTTCCGTCCTGATACAGTTCTTCCAGCCTCTCCATACAGCTGTTCACCCGCCGTATCAGCCCGCCCAGGCGGATATCCTGCACATCAAAGCCATGGGGCTTGTTTTCCGAAAACCACTGCGTCCTGTACGCCCTGTAAAAGCGCTCCAGCCTGTCCAGAAGCTCCCGGTAATCGGCTGTCAGTTCGCCCAGTGCAGCTCTGGCCCTGTCCTTTACGGCTTTATCAGTCCCCGCCTCCTTCAGCGCGGCATATACTTCCCTCGTCCTCCTGCCAAGCTGCGCTTTCACTGCCAACACTTCACAAAGCGCCTTCTGGGTTTCAAATAGATTCACCCACTCCCCTTTTTCCCCGGCCTTTGCAATCCGCTCTGCACAGGCTGCATATTCTGCTCCCTCATCCCCTGCCAGGGTAGTGTCAAGCAGTCCGGTAAAGCAGTCATTGTACAGCAGGTATTTCTCAGCGTCGCAGATATTGTCATCTGCCACTCCCGGCGTGTCCGGCAGGTCAAGCAGCATGAAATCATCAAAGGAAATCCCGTATTTACTGCCGAATTTTTCTTTGATATCAGCCATATCTGTATTCCCCTTCGCCAGCTCCGCCGCATAGAAAAGAGCCGGAAGCAGGGCAAACCTGGAACATTCCCCTCCGTTATCCCCCCACATGGTCAGGAACACATCCTTCACTCCCTGCTCCCTGCAGCTGGTAAGCGCTGCTTCTGTACAGGTCATACTATAGCCGTTGTGGGGCGCGAATCCCGTCCAGGTCCACAGTCCGCCTGCAAACCATGTACCTTCCTTCAGCTTTTTATGGGCAGACAGCATCCCGTCATAATGTGCCTTTTCTGTCGAATAATAGTCCCAGTAAATCAGTTCCACATTGTCCGGAATCTGCTTCCTTATCTCCTCGTCAATCCCGGCATTCTGCGCATAGTACTCCCCGCCTGCGGCCAGCCTGAAAAACATGTCCGACCACATGGCCAGGGTAAACCCGTATTTTTTCCCAATCTGCGCCACCCGGTTCACATGCTCCACCAGGATCTGTGCCCGGTTCCTGTCGCCGTGCAGGTCATAGTATTTCCCCCTGCCGATCATATGCGCCTCGTCCATACCGATGTTGACCACCTTGCCGGTAAAGCATTCCGCAAGTGTTGCAAACATTTTATCAATCAATTCATATACGGCTTCGTCACCGGCCAGAAGGATATCGTTGGTATCAACATGTCCGCTGTAAGCAGGCCACCTGACAATCGCATTCAGATGTGCCAGAGTTTGAATACATGGAATGAGCTCCATACCTTTAGACTGTGCATAGCTGTCTGCCTCTTTTAATTCCTCCTTCGTATATCTGCCGCGCATATACCCGAAATAAGGTTCTCCCTCAATCTCATATGTATCTTCCATGTAAAGCAGAAGTGTATTGTAGCCCAAATCTGCCGTCAGGTCGATCCACCTTTTCAGTGCCTTTACCGTCATTACCGCATTTCTGGAACAATCCACCATCGTTCCAAACCTTCTGAAACCATTCGCCGCTCCCTCCATCTTATCCTGTTCTCCTTTCATCTGCAGCATTCTTTCGTTTACCTGCTCCATCCTGTGCTTCTCCATTTATACTGCACGCCGGTTGAATTTGCAGTGCAACCCGACTAAGTCACTGCCTT
>DKVC01000035.1 GCA_002490995.1 Lachnospiraceae bacterium UBA7188 | reverse complement strand
TTTATTTTTATATGCCAAAGCCTGCTCCGGTTTCTGCCATCGGGAATACAGGCTATTCAGGTACAAATCCGTTTATGCTAGCCTTAGTTCTTTGCAGGGAGCTAAAAATTTCCCACAATTAATATTTCCGAAACAAAATATAAATGTTACAAAAACAATCAACAGGTATCATATACCCATCAAAAACAAGCAAAAAGGAGAGTAACGACATGGCAAAATCCAAGTTAGTAGAGGCAAACGAGAAAATTGCAGAAGGAGTAGCAGGCGGTTACAAAAAAATCGAAGAAGGTGTGGTCGGCGGCTACAAGAAGATTGAGGAAGGAGCAGTCAGCGGTTTTAACAGAATGGCCGATAAGTTCGTGGACAAATTTCTGACGAAGGAAGGCGAGTCTGTAGAAGAGGCGAAGGAACGGATGGCAGCAGAGCAGAAAGAAAGGGAAGAAAAGAATTCAAAAAATCTCCACATTGGAGACTAAAAGAAAGGCAGGTCATGAATCATGAAAAAGAGTACATTTGTGGCAATGATTATGGGAACCGTGGGAGGAATTTTATTTGCCCTGGGAATGTGTATGGCCCTGATACCGGAGTGGAACGCGTTTCGGCCGGGAGTCATCATGGGAGTGGCCGGGGCAGCCGTCCTGCTGATTATGGTGCTTGTATGGAGGAAAATGGAAAACAAGGCTCCGGTAAAGCTGTCCGGCAAGACAATTGGCGCAACACTGATCGGCATTGCCGGCGCGCTGCTGTTGGGCGTTGGTATGTGCCTGACGATGGTATGGAGCAATATGGTGGCCGGTATCATAGTCGGCATTGTGGGAATCGTAGTTCTCATCTGCCTGATTCCCTTTGTAAAAGGCTTAAAGTAACCGGAATTAACATTTCTGAAACAAAACTCTAACAAAACTCAAACAAAAATACGATAGACTATAGGAAGCAAGTGCCGAAGAGATTGCTTCCGATAAGACATACTATAACAATCAAATACGAAAGCGTGGAGATGCTGAATGGACATGGAACGGGTGAAAAAGGGATTGAAAAACAGATTCAGGAAAGCCTTCTGCCTGCCGCCGGTCCCCACGCTTTTGATTTCCGTTCCGGCTTATGCGCTTGTCATCTACGCGCTGGCAGGAGAAGACGTGGAGCCGGTCATTACCTATACGGCGTATTTTTTATCTGCATATGCACTGATCATCACGGTAACGGGAATTACAGGCGTCGTGCGCTTTGTGCGGCAGGGAATTGACAGACATCCCCTGGTAAGGAAAATGCTGGGGCTCCCGATGGTCAGCAAATATTTGAAGGAAGCCACGTTTCGGGCAGAGGCATCCCTGTACCAGGGATTTTTGATCAATCTTTTGTATGCGGGCATAAAATTGCTTTCAGGAATCCTCTACAGCTCTGTATGGTTCGTAATGCTGTCGGTATATTATATCCTGCTGGCTCTGATGCGCGCATCCCTCCTTCATTATGTGAGGAAAGACGGGAAAAACATGGTTTCCGAATGGCGCAGGTACCGTTTATGCGGAATCATCCTGCTGTTCATGAATGTGGCGCTGACGGGCATTGTTATCCTGGTGGTACACAAGAACAGCGGATTTGAATATCCCGGAATGCTGATTTATGTCATGGCGCTGTACGCATTCTACGCGGCGATTACGGCTGTCCGGAATGTGGTGAAATTCAGGAAATACGGAAGCCCAGTCATGTCTGCCGCAAAGGTGATCAGCCTGACGGCAGCGCTGGTGGCCATGCTTTCCCTGGAGACAGCCATGCTGACCCAGTTCGGCGCCGCGAATGACCCCACATTCCGCCGGACTATGACAGCTTCCACAGGGGCCGGGATCAGTATTATTGTACTCGCACTGGCCGTTTTTATGATTGTAAGGTCAACTAGGCAGATGAAACATGATGTTTCGTAAAAACGTACCGTTTTAGGTGGCATCGAAATTTAGGCGGACGTATTCCAGACGGAAATCTCCCTGCCAGAAGCGGCGTGTACATGTAGGAGATTTCAGCCGAAGCGGTGTGTAGCTGTGGGGAGGTCAGCCGCAAACAGTGTACACTGCCAGGGAGATTTCTGTTGGAAGCAGTGTACACTGCCAGGGAGATTCCTGCCGGAAGTGGTATGCACTGTCAGAGAAATCTCCCTGCCGGAAATGGCGCGCACCTTCAGGTTGACAGAGTTCTATATATCAAAAAGAAGGAGACACAGCCAATGATTCACATTCTTGTTGTGGAAGATGATCCAAAACTGAACCAGATCGTATGCACTTACTTAAACGACAGCGGCTTTCATACAAGGGGAGTCTTAAGCGCAAAGGAAGCCTATGACGAGATGTATAACAATATCTATGACCTAATCATCTCCGACATTATGATGCCGGAAATCGACGGCTTTGAATTTGCCCGGACAGTCAGGAAAGTGAACAGGACGATTCCCATTCTGTTCATGTCGGCCAGGGATGACCTGCCTGCCAAACAGAAAGGCTTCCAACTGGGGATTGATGACTACATGGTAAAGCCCATTGAGCTGGATGAGCTTCTTCTGCGGGTGAGGGCGCTTCTGCGCAGGGCTAACATCGAGACGGAGAGGAAGATAACCGCAGGCAATCTGGTGCTGGACGCGGATGCCATGAGCGCGGAGATCGATGGGGAGGAAATCGGACTTACCACCAGGGAGTTCAACATCATTTACAAGCTTCTGTCCTACCCGAAAAAGACCTTCTCAAGGGCCCAGCTTATGGATGAATTCTGGGGTGTGGAAAGCGATACCAGCCTGCGGGCGGTGGATGTGTATGTGACGAAGCTGCGGGATAAGCTCTCGGCCTGCGACGGATTCCAGATTGTGACGGTGAGGGGGCTGGGCTATAAGGCGGTGCTGCGATGAAAATAAAAGAAAATCTTTTCCCAACATCCCTGTTTGCCATTTACCTGGGAGCACTGCTCTTAATGTCCGGCATCCATACCGGGCTGATTGTATTTATGAACAAAGTACAATGGAACAATCTGGCACAGACGATTATTCCCATGGTTTACTGGGGGATCGTGGCAGTGGCTCTTACCCTGTTCACAAGGCAGAAAATGAAAAGTACCTACGAAGAGCCTCTGCATAAAATGGCGGAGGCCACCAGAAGCGTGTCGGAAGGGGATTTTTCCGTATATGTTCCCACCATCCATACGGCGGATAAGCTGGATTATCTGGATGTCATGATACTTGATTTCAATAAGATGGTGGAAGAGCTGGGGAGCATCGAGACGCTGAAGACAGACTTTGTCTCCAATGTGTCCCATGAGATGAAGACGCCCATCGCCATCATCAAAAACTATGCGGAACTGCTTTCCGCGGATCGGTTGGAAGACGCCCGGAGGAAAGAGTATGCTTCAGCCGTGGAAAACGCCGCCACAAGGCTTTCCGATCTGATCAGCAATATCCTGAAGCTGAACAGGCTGGAAAATCAGAAAATCATACCGGAAATGGAAAATTACGATATCTGCAGGCAGTTGTGTGAATGCATCCTGCAGTTTGAGGACGCATGGGACGAGAAAGAAATCGAGCTGGAAACGGACATCGAGGATGTGGCAATGGGAAAGGCGGATGAGAGCCTTATGGAGCTGGTGTGGAACAACCTGCTCAGCAATGCGATAAAGTTTACGGAGCCGGGAGGCCGCGTGACAATCAGACAGACAGCGGACAGGAACTGCATCAGGGTAGCGGTATCCGATACGGGCTGCGGCATGAGCAGGGAGAGCATGAACCATATTTTCGACAAATTTTATCAGGGAGACACTTCCCATGCGAGAGAAGGGAACGGGCTCGGCCTTGCGCTGGTGAAACGCGTGCTGGAGCTGATGGACGGAGATATCCAGGTGGTCAGCGAAGAAGGAAAGGGGAGCACCTTTATGGTTACGCTGCCTGCAGCAGAGATTTGAGGGAGGCGAATGAATATGGATGTTACAGCCAGACAGCAGAAAAGCTTTGTGGGATATGAATACAGGGAAATTGTTACGGACAGCAGCAGATTCTCTTTTCTCCTGGACGGATATGAAAGCTTCGGCTGGGAGGAAGACGGCAGCCTGACGGAAAGCGGCATGACCAGAAGTGCGTCCCTGCAGCAGAAGGCTGTGCTGCGGCTGAAACGGAACCGGAAGATTGTCAACAAGATGGAGCTTACAAGGCTGGAACGGAACTTTGAGGCATGTATGGACGAAATTGACAGGCTGGAGAAGGCGAAGACCTCTGCGGCGACAATGTATGCCATCATAGCCGGCGTCATTGGGACAGCGTTCATGGCAGGCTCCACCTTTGCCGTGACAGCACAGCCGCCCCATTATATTTTGTGTATCCTGCTTGCCGTGCCTGGTTTTCTGGGATGGATAGTTCCGTATTTTCTCTATAAGAAGATTGCGGAAAAGCAGACGCAAAAGATTACACCGCTGATTGAGGCAAAATACGATGAGATTTATGAGATATGCGAGAAAGGGCACAAATTATTATATTGAAATAACCCGGCCATCTATTTATACTGCACATCAGTTCGTTACCTTATTGCGATACTCAATAGGCGTCATATCGGTAACTTTTTTAAATATCCGCGAAAAATAAGAATAATTGTCATAACCTACATTGTTGGCAACTGTATTGACCGGAAGATTCGTATTCTGCAGCAAATCTTTCGCGGTATCGATCCGTTTTTGGATAATATAGTCCTTAAAAGAGATCCCCATTTCCTTCTTAAATATTTTGGAAGCGTAATTGGGATCCAAAAAGAAGAGATCCGTGAGACAGTCACGGTGAATATTCTCTGCATAATGTTCATCCACATATTCTTTTATGGACATGGCGATGGATTTTTTCTCATCAGTTGTTTTTAAATAATTCTGCATGATTGTTATCATATATTGCAGAAACATCTCCATATAGTGGACGGAATATTTGGCATTGATTGACAATGTGTGGTAATGATCCCCATGGTAGAGTTTATTTGCGTAAATCCCCTTATTTTTCAAAAAGGCATAGATAACCTGGGAAATATCTACCTGAAAATTTGTTACGGATTGCCGGTTGAGGCAACCACAGTTAGATAATTTCTGTAAATATTGATGGCAGTATTCTAAAAAAGAAGAGAACTGGTTGTTTTCCAGATAAAACTCCAGCATCTTCGTCTTAATTTCGGGATAGACGTTCAGGGCAGGGCGATAAGAAGAGAATAAGTAAATGCGCTCTTTGTAGTCCAGGCAGTCTGATGCCATGTCGTGCAGTTTCTCAAAACTGGAAAGAAACATGTCAAGCTGCGAAGGTATGCCGATAAAGCAGTTCATGATACAGTGCAGCTGCTTCAGAACCAGATCCATAAAGGTCTCGCAATACATTGATAACAGCGCGGGAATCTCACTGGTTTTTAAGTGAAAAACTGCCAGAAACCGCGAGATATGGTGGCTGTCATATTCGAAAAATATATCATAAGGACACAGCTGGTCTGTAAAGGCTGCCTGAAAAGTGGATTTGATAAAGTTTAACTGTTGACTTTCGTGGTCAAAACAGCTTTCCAGTTCATTCTCCTTTGTCAGGAAGTAAGGGAACAAATTAAAAATAACAGGGAGAAACAGATCTGATTCCGTATATGGCAGCTGCATTTGGCGGATATATTTTTCCAGTGCATTCCGGTCATCAGCAATTTCTTTATGCACAAATGCATTCCAGAAGTGCTCATATTGAGCGCTCATCTGCATATTCTGCCTGGTAAGGTGCTGCGTGGCATTACGGATGATTTCCGACAGTTTGCCATAGATGGTAGCCGATCTTGAAAGATACGGAAAGCGGCATGCGGTGATTACCGGTGTCGTGGAAGGCGGAGATCCGGGAGTACAGGCAGAAATCGAAGACTGGTGCCGGGCTGCCCAGACCAGAAGGAGATTCCGGGATACAAATATTGCTCAGATCGGAAGGCCTTACCCGGGGATGATGGATCTCTACATTGATGAATCCAATCTGTACAGAAGGATGCATCTGTATACAAAGCAGTTTGACTGGGAGAAAATGTGGATTATCGCAGACCATATTACGGATGAGGACGCCATCCGCAGTAAGGCTCAGGAGATCCTTGAGACATTCGACATCGAAGGCGGCGGGACTGTTGAGAAGGTATGGGACATGGCGAAGTATGTGGTAGCCTTTGAGCAGTGGTGCCAGGAAGAAAAGCTGGGGCTGATAGCTTCCCATTATGACGGTTTTGCGCAGGGGCAGGCGTGTGTCCTCGACAGCATGCTGATTCCGGCTTTTTCCATGTTGATCAAGCAGGGAGTTGCCTGTGCGGTGGAAGGCGATATGAAGGTTGCCATGGCAATGAGCATATTAAAGACAATCTCCGGAACCGGCCAGCTTGCGGAAATGTATTCCATAGACTTCAATGACGATATCGCGATTATCGGCCACAGCGGTTCCGGTGATGCGGATATATCCGAAAAAAAGCCCACGATGAAAATCGTTGAGGTGTTCCATGGAAAGACAGGCGGAGGTTATCTGACGCAGTTCTATCCTTACACGGGGCCAGTTACCTATCTTGCGATTACACAGGACGGGGATGGAAGGTTCAAGTTCATTGCTGCCGAGGGAGTGAATGAAGAGGGCAGGATACTTTCTTTCGGAGATACGAATATGAGGACACGCTTCAGCTGCGGGGCGAGGGAATTTGTGAATCGTTGGAGCGAATGCGGCCCGACACATCATTTTGCCGCTGCTACAGGGAGACATATTGATACCATCATAAAGGTGGCAAAGATATTTAATGTACCGGTTGAGATTGTCACCAGATAGGGGAGGCTTGTTAAAAGCGGACGAAGGCAGCCTTGAAGCTGGAAGGGTGTTGCCCGGAAATGAATTTTGAGGCAATTAGGTACGTTATGATTTTCCGGCTTTTTGAGGATTGGCGTACCTGACAAAGACGTTACAGGATAATTATAGTGTAAAATGGGGGCTGTCGGGAAAAGGCATTCATTCTTCGACAGCCCCTTTTACGATATTCCGTTACATCCCAATCATGGAAGTGAAATCGGACATCATCTCTGAAATCTTTATCTGCTGAGGGCAGACCTGCTCACAGCTTCTGCATCCCACACAGTTTGCAGGGCGTTTCTCCTGGGGCATGCTGGCTACTGCCATGGGGGCGATGAATCCGCCGCCGGAAGCTTTGTGCTCATTGTACAGGCTGATGAGTTCCGGAATGGGCAGTCCCTTTGGACAGTGGCTGGTGCAGTAATGGCAGGCCGTACAGGGCAGCCCGGCATTTTTGACTTCCGTGTCGATACACGTCACTAGGGTATCGAGTTCTTCCTTGTTGAGAGGTGCATCGGTTTCGTATGTAGCAATGTTTGCTTTCAGCTGTTCCATATTGGACATGCCCGACAGCACCATCGTTACGCCGGGGACGCTCTGTAAAAAGCGGAAGGCCCAGCCGGGAACGGTTTCTTCCGGACGCATGGAGTGCATTGCTTTGCTCAGATCTTCGGAAGCTTTTGCCAGTTTGCCGCCGCGAAGCGGTTCCATAACCCATACGGGGATACCGGATTTAGTGAGCAGCTCGGCTTTTTCCTGGGCATTCTGGAAATGCCAGTCCATGTAGTTCAGCTGAAGCTGTCCGAATTCCATGTGTTCCCCATAGGCAGCCAGAAAACGTTTGATTACATCCACACTGCCATGCGCCGAAAAACCCAGGTGGCGGATGCGTCCGTTTTCCTTCTGCTTTAACAGGTAGTCGAAGATACCGTACTCGGGATTTAAGTAGGCATCGATATTTCCCTCATAGACATTGTGAAACAGGTAGAAGTCAAAATAGGGGGTCTGGCATTTCTCGAGCTGTTTTTCAAAGATTTCCTCCACCTTGTCCATGTTGGAAAGGTCATAGCCCGGAAATTTGGTGGCAAGGTAATAACTCTCCCGGGGATATCTGGAAAGGTATTTTCCGGCAACCAGTTCCGAATTGCCGTTATGATAGCCCCATGCCGTATCGAAGTAATTGATTCCATTCTGCCAGGCATAGTCGATCATTTCCGCAGCAGCAGCCTCGTCCACTGTGCTGTCGTCGCCGTCCACTACAGGCAGGCGCATCATGCCAAGCCCTAAGCCGGAAAGCTGTAGATCCTGAAATTTTCTGTAAATCATAAATGAAATCCTCCTTGTTATAAGTTTTACATATGTCCCGGCGGTATTTCACCAGCCAGAACTTATGCTGTATGCATGTTTCCAGAAGTATATACTCATCCAGGATTTATGGATTCTGGCGGTCCTGACTACAATTTTCACAGACATTGTGCCCGGACGGTTCGTTCCAGACCAGATTTCCGGTTTCTACGGCGGCTTCATAGCGCGAAATCTTGTACTCAAGGCGCTGCAGTTCTGCCTGGTATTTTTCGATCTGCTTCAGAATCTGGCTTCGGGCGCTTTTCAGCAGGTCACGCCTGGCGGTAAAGGTTTCGTCGCCCTGCTGGCATAGCTTTACATATTCTGTAATCATCTCCACAGGGACGCCGGCATTGCGCATACACAGGACATTTTCAACCCAGCCGAGATCCGCCTCGGTGTAATCACGGATGCCGCTTTTGGTCCGGTTTACGGTTGGTATGGCGCCTATCCGCTCGTAGTATCTTAGGGTATCCTGGGAAATCTGGTATTTTTCGCATACTTGTTTTATCGTCATACTTTTCACCTCTGAATGTAAACATATTCATTATACAGGCTGGAGTGAACTCCATGTCAAGTGATTTTCCGAAAAATATTTTCCGAAAAAAATCTCATTTGATTCAGATAATTGTTGCAAACGCTTTGAGAGAGGCGTATAATGAGTTTCAAATGTGACAGAAAGGTGGTGAGAAGTATGAAACAATACGAAGTTCTTTTGGATCAGGAATTATTTCCCGGCAGTGATGTTGTGCGCGGCTTCGCATACAAAGCAGCGGCTTCAGGGGACGACTATGCCCTTTTTTGGAAAACGGATTGTTTTGTACGCTGCTCACCATTCGACGGGATAATTGGGAGGACGACAGTTTTGTGATGGCCGGAAAGGTATGTCATCATTCTGCCGTGCTATAGATTTACAGTTGAAAGCGGTGCCCTGTGCGGACGAAAACAGTCTGTACAGGGTATTTTTTTGCGTAAAAACAGGGATGTGGGTGACAGAAGCCAAAGGCCGTATCTGCTGTAGAAGGAGAGGAAAAATGGTTCGCAAATATATGATAACCGCCCGGATGGCTGTTCAGGGCAAAACGGGCGGCGGTATTCTTTATATGTTGCCGGATATTGTGATGAAGGTGGTATACCTGGTGCCGGTAATGTTCATCTGGAGGACGCTTGCGGAAAGCGGGTATGAGGTGGAAATGTCGGTTGCGCAGCTTTTAAGCTACACGTACGTTAATGCGCTGCTGACAGATATGATGATTGTAAATACATATTTGTCTGCATGGAATTACGATACAAGGAGTATGGAGATGTTTACCCGTCCCATGCCGGTGTTCGGACAGGTGATTTCCAGGACTGTGGGAGAATGGGTGCCCATGCTGTGCCTGTTTTCGTTGCCCATGTTTCTGGCGGCGCCTTTACTGGGGATTCGGGTTCTGCCTGAGACGCTATGGGTGATTCCGTCGCTGGCGTTAAGCGTATCCCTTGGGTTTGCATTTGAGTTTTTGTTTTACTGCGTTACCATCAGGCTGCGCAATATTTCCTGGCTTACCTATGTGATCAGAAGCGCTGTGGTGTCCTTTTTTTCGGGCACCGTGATACCTTTTAAAATATTGCCCTTTGGTATGGACAGGTGGATGAATTATCAACCCTTCGGCAGTATGGGAGGGGCGTTTCTATCATTGTATGTGGGGAGCGCGGAGGCTATGGAAGTGATTCCGGCGCAGCTGTTCTGGAATGTGGTGATATGGATTGCCGCGGCCGTGTGGTTTCGGAGATCCAGGGAGAGGATGGTGAGTTTTGGTGGGTAATAATGAAGGAAGGGTATTTTGTGGGAGAAAGAAATCGCGTAAAAGGAAACCGTATGAACGAAAGGAATTCCATGAACGGAAGAGAGCTCGTGAAAGGCAGGAGTTTCGTGAAAGAAAGGAATCTCATGAAAGGCAGGAGCTCCGAGAACGAGAGGAAGCTGATGAAAGGAAGGAGTTCTGTGAACGAAAGGAATTCCATGAAAGGCAGGAATTTCGTGAACGAAAGATATTCTATGGAAAAAAGAAGGCACAGGGAGGAAAAACGTTGCGTGAAAGAAAGGTAATTAATGGGGTAAAAAGATATTTTGAGCTGCTCGGGATATATGCCAAAATGGATCTGGCGTCTCTGATGCGCGACAGAGCATTTATGGCGATTGTTATCACGGCTGACATTGTCTCTAACATATCATCAATTTCAGGAATCTTCCTGTTGGCATGGAAGTTCGGAGGAATCGGAGGCATGGATCGGTTTGAGGTGCTGTTCATGCTTGCATATGGCAATATTGTGATGGGATTCCTCAATATGATGGGCGGCTGCAATGCGCTGTTTCCGAGCAGAATCATCGGAAGGGGACAGTGGGAGCATATGTTCATTATGCCGCTCCCCTATGCGGTGCAGCTGACGGTGGGAATCTTTCCCTTTACCGGTTCCAGCAGCCTGCTGTCCGGAATCGGGATGCTTTGGGCAGCGGTGCATCACATGGAAACGGTTCTGCCGTGGTGGTGGCCGGGGATGCTGCTCTTTCAGCTGTTCATCAGTATGGTCATCGTGGTGGCGGCTTCGTATCTGTTTTCCAGCCTTGCTTTTTACGCGCCGGTGCAGTGCGAGGAGATATCCAGTACGGTGATTTACAGCATGGATCATACCAGGAATTTTCCCCTGTCAGGTATGCCGCTGTATATTCGGTATCCGTTGCTGACGATTTTTCCGGCTGGTCTTATGGCATGGTTCCCAACCATGATTTTATTAGGAAAAACAACTACATGGGTAAATTTTTATCCGGCAGTATTTGCGCTGCTGATATCGTTTGTTTCAGCTTATTTTTTCAGGAAAGGATTTGGATATTATGTTAAGAAAGGAATCAACAGATATGTTTCAGGCGGACATCGTTCGTGAGGATGCGCCCTCTTTTCAGGGAGAAGGGCAACTTGCCATAAAAGTGGACTCTGTGAGCAAATCATTTACACGGTGGCAGAGAAAGGAAGATGCTTCCGAAAAAGCGGATCGTTCAGGCAAGAAGTCCGCTGTCGAGGAAGAAAGCAGTTCAGAAAAGAAAGCTTTGCGGAAGAAGGGCATTTTAGGAAAGGTAGAATTTAAAAGTATATTCAGGCAGGAAAAGAAAACGCTAACCGCGCTTGACAACGTTTCATTCCAGGTCAGGCGCGGCGAGTTCGTGGCATACGCAGGCCCCAACGGAGCCGGCAAGAGCACCACTATGAAGCTGCTGTCAGGCATGCTTCAACCCACTACAGGCGCCATATCCGTACTGGGCATGTCTCCGGAGAAGGACAGGATAGCCCTTATGAAAAAGCTTGGCGTGCTGTTCGAAAACCGGACAGAGCTCTGGTGGGATCATCCCGTAATACAGAGCTTCGAGTGGAAAAAGGTGGTGTGGGACATACCGGATGCAGTATACAGGCGGAATCTGGACATGGTGACGGAACTGCTGGATATCGGAGAGATACGGAATACTTTTGCCAGAGAACTGTCGCTGGGACAGCGGATGAGAGCGGATCTGGCAATGATGCTTCTGCATTCGCCGGAGCTGATATTGCTGGACGAGCCCACCCTGGGGCTGGATGTGGTGGCAAAGCGCCAGATGATAGAGTTCCTGAAAAGAATCAATCGGGAGGAGGGCGTGACCATTCTGGTGACCAGCCATGATATGGATGACCTGGAGGAAATGGCGCAGAGGATTCTGATGATTTCCGGGGGAAAGCTTGTGTATGACGGCAGCTTTGACGGACTGCGTGAAATTACGGGAAATTTAACACATTTTACCGTTACAACGGACGGCGGGCAGCCTGAGCTTGAGGGCTGCAAACTTCTCGGCGGCAAGAACGGCGTGTTTGAGTTTGAAGTGGATTTGTCATGCTGCCCGATGAAGGGGTTATTGAAAAGACTGTCACAGGCAGACGGAATTATGGATGTGGAGATCTGGAAAGCGCCAATTGAGCAGGTGATAGCGCAGCTGTACCGGGAGTGGAGATAAATTTTCGACGCATATGGCAGACTGCCATCCGGTTGCTTTATGTTTGAAATATCGTCACATTATGTCGCATTCTGTTGGATGTGAGATTCCTGCCGGTATTGGGATGGTGTCTTGCCGCACCATTTCTTGAAAAATGCAGTAAAGTGGTGGTAATCGGGAAAATCCAGATGATTGGAGATTTCCTGGACAGTCATGGGGGACTGGCGCAGCAGGTTCATGGAAATCTCCAGCCGCAGGGACAGGTAATAGTGGTAAGGGGTAGTCCGGTACTCCCTTTTGAACACGTCGTTGGCCCGGGAGCGGGAGAGATGGGCATGGGCTGCAATCTCATCGATATGCAGAGTACGGTGGATATTCTGCTCGATGAAGCATTTCATGGCGAAGGCGGGGGAAGTCATCTCCTGATGGCCGGTCAGATCCTCGGAAAACAGCTGAATATATTGATGAAGAAAGAGGGCCAGCTCGCTCCGGCAGTGAGCCTGGTCTTTTTTCATGATGGTAAACGCTTCTATAAGGTATTCTTTCTTCTTGAAATTTTCCACATAACAGTTGGTGTTCAGGTGATAGTCAGAGAGCAGGTGCTGTACCAGCATACCCCGGACATTGAGCCAGACTTTGGTCCAGGGATCGTGGGGATCGGAATAGTAATGGTGGTAGGTACAGGGATGAAGAATGTAAGCGGCCCCGGGGCCCAGAGCCACTTTCCGGTCGTTAAAATAGACATAGCCCCGTCCGCTGATAACGTATTCGAACACATAGTGATCCCCGTTTGGGCGCAGAATGTGGTAATTGGGATCCGCAAAGGTGATGCCCGAGGAAAGAGGGGAAAATTCGGCAGAGTCCGGCCCCAGATAAAAATAGTATTCTTCCCTGGCTGTTCTGTAGATATCGGCCATGCTGTACCCTCCTTTTTCCATAAAATGGAATTTTTTGCACATTGTAAGTGAAAACTGTTTTGTTAAAATTATATAATAAATAGCAAAAAAGCAATCCGTTTTTCTCAAAAAATCTAAAAGCAGTATTTTTTTATACATATACAGTATTTTTTGTCCTGATTATTTGCCGGAAGCTGTTAGAATAGAGCGTGTAAGGAAGAAACAAGACAGAAAACGGCAAAAAGGACGGGAAATGGGGAATGGATTTGCAGAGAATACCGAGACCGGAGCACCCTCAGCCCCAGATGCAGAGAGAGGACTGGACGAATCTGAATGGGGAATGGAATTTCTACATAGACTACGGAAATAGCGGAAAAAACAGAAAATTATACAAAGACACAGAGCTTCCGGGGAAGATTATTGTGCCCTTTTGCCCGGAAAGCAAGTGCAGCGGTGTGGAAAACAAGGAGTTCATGCCTGCGGTGTGGTATCAGAAAAAGCTGATGTTAAAAAAAGACCTGAACGGGGAAAGGCTTCTGCTCCATTTCGGCGCCGTGGACTATGCCTGCAGTGTGTGGCTGAACGGGGAAGCGGTGGGCGGGCATCGGGGCGGCTATGCTTCCTTTGCCTTTGACATCACCGGGTATGTCCGGGACGGGGAAAACAATCTGGTATTGATGGCCCGGGATGACCAGCGGTGCGGCCTGCAGCCCAGGGGAAAGCAGAGTCCGGAATATTTTTCCCGGGGATGCAATTATACCCGCACGACGGGAATCTGGCAGACGGTATGGCTGGAGAGGGTTCCGGAGTGCCATATCCGCTCGGTGCAGTACTATCCCAACGTGGCCGGGAACTGTTTGACAGTCAAGGCATCGGTGAGCGGAGAGGGCGTCTTGGAGGTACGGGCATCCTATGAGGGCAGAAACTGCGGCTGCGGCCGGGTGAGAGTTCTGGGACAGGTGGCGACGCTGACTATACCTCTGGCGGAATTCCATCTCTGGGAGGCAGGACACGGCAGGCTGTATGACCTGGAGCTTACCTTTGGGGAAGATCATGTGAAAAGCTATTTCGGCATGAGGGAGATTCGTATCCAGGGAGAAAAGGTATTTCTGAACGGAAAACCGATTTTTCAGAGACTGGTACTGGATCAGGGATATTATCCTGACGGCATCTATACGGCGCCTACGGAGGAAGAGTTGGAACGGGATATCCGGCTGTCCATGGAGGCAGGATTTAACGGGGCAAGGCTGCATCAGAAGATATTCGAGCCCAGATACCTGTATCACTGTGACCGGCTGGGGTATCTGGTCTGGGAGGAGCATGCCTGTTGGGGGCTGGATTACAGCAGGCCGGAGGCGTTGAAGGTGTTCCTGCCGGAGTGGATGGAGGCTATGGAGAGGGATTTCAACCATCCGTCCATTGTGGGATGGTGCCCGTTTAATGAAACGTGGGACGTGGACGGGAGAAAGCAGGATGAGGATTTGCTGCGGGTGGTTTACGGGATGACCAAACTGTATGACAGGACAAGGCCCTGCATCGATACCAGCGGCAGCTACCATGTGATTACGGATATTTATGACCTTCACGACTATGAGCAGGACCCGGAGAGGCTGGCCGGACATTATGAAGCGTTTAAGGCAGGCGGAGAGCTGCAGGATACCCACCCCAACCGCCAGACACCGGTAAAGGGTATTCCGGTGATGATCAGTGAGTACGGAGGCATCCGCTGGGATACCGGGACAGTGGGAGAGCAGGACTGGGGATACGGGGAGACGCCCCGGACGAAGGGAGAATTTCTGGAGCGGTACAGGAAGCTGACGGATGTGCTTCTGGACAATCCAAGGCTGTCCGGCTTCTGTTATACGCAGCTCTACGATGTGGAGCAGGAGGTCAATGGGCTGTATACCTATGGGCGGGAACCAAAATTTGACATGGCGCTGATCCGGGAGATTAACAGCAGGCAGGCGGCGATTGAGGCGGAGAGCCGGAAGGAGAACCCAGGCGGCGGAGAACCGGGAGATTGCTGAAGATGTGGAACGACAGGAAGGAAGCTGACGGAGCAGTTCACTGCGCTCCAGGAGAGCGGCAAAGACGCTTCAGACCATTTACATGATGCCCGATTTCCTGTCCTGGGCGGTAGTGGCAATCATTGTGTCGGCATTTTTGGAGCGCTCCCATGGATTTGTAAATTCTGTGCTGCAGATGCTGGGGCAGGAGGGGTTGGTTGATTGGTATCAGAAGGTCAGCATCTGGCCTCCTCTGCTGGTATTTATCAATGCCTGGAAAGGGGTTGGGTATCAGGCGGTCATGTATCTTGCGGTAATTTCCGGGATATCCAGCGATTACTATGAGGCTGCCATGTTGGACGGCGCATCCCGGCTTCAGCAGGCTATCTATATTACGATCCCCCACCTTCGCTTTATCATTGCCGTTTCTCTGATTATGGCAATGGGAGGTATCTTCCGTGGGGATTTCGGATTGTTTTACACGGTAACAAAGGACAGTGGGGCGCTGCTGCGAGTGACAAATGTGATTGATACCTATATTTACCGGGGGCTGCGCAATCAGGTAAATCTGGGAATGATGACTGCGGCAGGTTTGTTCCAGTCAGTGGTGGGTCTGGTGTTTGGGATACCATGACTTATCAGGCCGACTATATCAAGGATTTGGATTTGATTCAGGCGGCTTTGGACGAGTACTTTAAGGAGAAATTGAACTGTAGAGTAGTTCTGAATCCCATGGATGCCGGATCCTTTAGAGAGAATGTGCCTACGAAGCTGATGTCCGGAGAGGAACTGGATTTACTTACAATCAATAACAATATTTCCTACAACAATTATGCAAATATGGGTGCGTTTTATCCCATTGACACCCTGTGGGACGAGTATGGCTCGGGTGTGAAGAGCCTGTTTAATGATGGTGTCTGGGATTCCCTGAAAGTAGGTGGCCATATCTATGGAGTACCGGTGCTGAAGGATAACTGCTATATCATGGGATATATCTATAATGATGATCTTGCAGGCGCGCTTGAACTGGACATGGAACAGGGATGGGCTGGCTTCAGCGAGATGGAGGATTTCCTGATAGAGGCAATAAAACTTCGTGATGAGAAATTTCCGGAATATGCCGGCATGCCGCTGATAGCCGACGCAAAAGGGACTTTTCCGAGTTGGGTGGCAATGGAACGATTTGGTGTCAATGAGTTCGCAGTCTGTAATATTCCGGGAAGAGAGATAGCGCCTGAAATGGGGACGGATACAGTATTCAATTTTTTGGAGACAGATGCTTTCAGGGAATTGTGCCTGACGAAACAGCGCCTTGTGGAGGCGGGGGTTCTGGCATATGACTATTCGGTATTTGAAACAAATGTGATGTATGAGCCATCCACTTTGCTGAATGGGGCATGGGGGTATACATGGATCGATGAGCATCTGTATGGGGAAGCTTATGCTACAAAGCTGGTGGTATTTGATAAGGTCTGGACAGACGGCGGCAACTATACCAGCGCAATGACGGGGATCGATGCCAACAGCAAAAATCCTGAGTGGGCCATGATGGTTATGGAGTTGTTGAATACAGATCCTTATGTCGCTACTATGTTAAGATTTGGCCTGGAGGGAGAACACTGGGAAAGAGATGCGGATGGCAAGATGCAGCTGGCCAACCGTAATGCAGATGAGTCCAATCCCGGATGGCTTCAGTGGTATGGCCCGTTTTACGGCAACCTGACGATTGTGGAGGCTCCGGAATCCTATAGTGGGCCGGATGGCGTTATGCTGGAAGATATGGCGAAATACAATGAAGAGGCAATCCTGGCTGCCCATATGGGGTTTGTGTTGGATACTGCACCAATTGAAAACGAGCTTTCCGCATGCAACAATGCCGTGGGCGAGTATTATGAAAATCTGGTAAACGGAAGATATGAATCACCGGAAGATGTAAATCAGGCAGTTGATGAAATGATCGCAAAGCTTAAGGAGAATGGTTCGGACAAGATTGTGGAAGAAGTGCAGAAACAGATCGATGCGTGGAAGGCTGGCGAGTAGGTGACATTACCAGGCGATGCCCGGCGCGGGATACAGCAATGACATATCTGTAGTCATCCGGATGGACGAGGGATGAGGGGGCTTCTGAAAAAGGATTGCGACATCATCCAGACCGACTGGCCGTTGATGCTCAGGCAGTATATGGAGGGCAGCAGCGATGAATTGGAGGAAGCCGCCAGGGACTTGTTATTAAGCAGAAGTTATGGGACAGGATATGGGAAGTCTATGTAGTGGAAACCCCCATATCCTGTATTTAGGGAAAGCAGTTTTCTTTATGGGGAGTGCTTCCAGTAAAGCTCCACTTTTTCCCGGGCCTTTTCCGGATTCATCGGCTTTTGTTCCATAAGGTTTTCTATGGCTGAGGCCTTTGTTGTACCCAGCTTCTGACATAACTCAACCAGGGACTTTATGCTGTTTTCCTCCAATTTTTCTTCCAATTCTTGTATCTGCTTTTGTACCTGTTTTTGCATGTCCTGGAGTTGCGTTTGGAGTTGCTTCTGGATTTCAGAGACATGTCTCTGTGCTTCCGCAGCGAGTTTTTCGGCTTTGTCCGCTCTCCGTTCCGCTTCATCCGCTCGTTTATTTGCGTCCGCGGTCTTTTTCCACTCGGCCTGGATGTCCATTTTGTCCATATCCGCAAACAGTTCAGCCATCTTCTTTTCCCTCACTTTGTCAGTCAGTTTTTCCGTATCCGGCACTGGGACGTTCATCTTCAACAGAAAAGCTTTCAGCACGTCTGCAATAGTGTCCACCAGATGCTCCGGGGAATCCTGCAGAATAGATTCGATTTCCCTGCCGGGCAATTTTCGGAAGTTTTCGATATCTTCTGCTGTCTGCAGTTTATTGATCAGCATCACAAGCGATATCTCATCCCGATTCTCCATCAGCGATTCATTGCTGTAATCCTTCAGCGGCACCAGATAATACTCAAAATCCGGCAAATATTTCCCGAAAGCATTCCCCTCCCGGATGCGGCTCCTGAAATTCAACGGGACGCTCCATTCCTTTGAACCTTCGTAATAAACGATAGGCAGAATGGGCGGATACAGGAAGTCTGCTCTTTTCGCCATTCCCTTCTGAATGCTTTCCGCTTCCTTTTCGTAAGCATTCCAGATATAGACCATATAGCGGAATATCTGCATACATACGTTATAATCCGGCTTGGTCTTGTGCTCGATAAGGGACACCAGGAAGAAAGGTGTGTCCCCGCCGTGAATGTGTACCCGTTTCACCCTGTCGGAATTGCGCTCTTCTGCAAACAGCGTCACGTACTGTGCCGATACATCCTCAATATCCTCCGGCCGCACATCCTTCAGGTAAGGCAGGTCAACATAATCCCGCAGGAACTGGGAGTACAGGATGTGGTTGTCAAAAATAGTCTTGCTGCTGCTGTCCCTGACCTGGGTATTCAGTACCATGTCCTTGGGCTCTGCTGTGGCGTGCAGGCCCTCTGCCGCAGGAATCATCGGTGTCGGTTTCTTTCGTTTTTTCTTCTTTGTCTGTTTCATACAGTACCTCCGTGGTGTGGCAGGCAGATGGGAAACAGACAATGGAGTTTTCCGGTTTCCGCTTGCGTCTGCCTGCGCTCTGCAATTAATAAATGGGTTGCTTCAGGCAAAACGCCCAGATCCGATTTTTGAAACCGAATATTACATGACAGGAAGCAGGTGTCGGCTTCTGTCATAGTGAAAATAGATTTTTTAAGATCTGTAGCTATCATAGCATATCCGTGAGTGGTTTGCAACTCTTTTCCGGGTGAATTTGTACGCCGCTTGTATGCAGCCAATTTGTACGCAATTTATACTCACGGCCGAAGATATTTGCTAATTACACTCGTGAACGCATTTAATTGCCGTTTTCAGCTCTGGATTACCGATGTGTTCACGTTATACTGTGCAGATGGTAATTATCTGCGTTTGTGGGTATAAAATGTATATCGAGCGAACGATGGCACAATGCAGAACAGAAATCGGCAAATGTTTGCACTCACGAGTATTATTGACTTAACTGTAATACAAAAAATAATCACATGGAAAAACGTTAGTAATTGCAGTTAGCGTTTTTGCTTGATATTATTTTTACGGCTGTCTATAATAGAATGTAAACTACAGGATTCGCAGAGTGGTTTCTGAAATGGAATGAAGGACTGCAGGTTCCGGGAGCCGCTTCTGAGACAGAATGAAGGATTGCAGGACTATGAAGCTGTTCCTGTGAATTTGTACTGCACGCCGTTAAAATTTGCAGTAGCCAACAACGAAAGACCGCCAGTCATATATGTTCGCCAAAGACACATTATTAAATTCTGGCGGTCTTGAGTATATTGTGGCAGGGTTGGAGGAAGATGAAACATATTCTTATTATTGATGACGATATACACATTGGAAATATGCTTGAGGAGACATTGAAAAAAGAGGAATATCAGGTATCCCGTGCCTATTCCGGGACGGAGGCGCTGTATGTGCTGTCCGCCGCAAAGCCGGATCTTATCCTGCTTGATTTGATGCTGCCGGGGCTGAACGGCGAAGAGATTCTACCGCAGATAAAAGGAATTCCCGTGATCGTGGTAAGCGCCAGGGTTGACGTGGACAGTAAGGTGGACTTATTGCTTGGCGGCGCGGCAGATTATGTGACAAAACCCTTTCAGATGAAAGAGCTTCTGGCCAGGATTTCCGTACAGCTTAGAAAACTTGCTGCCGGAGCAGCTGCCAGACCAGTTCTGGTATTTGACGATATTACACTCAATATTGATACACATATCGTCAATATTGCGGATACGGAGATAAGACTGACGAGGACGGAGTATGCCATTTTAAAACTGCTCATGCAAAATCCCTCCCAGGTTGTAACAAAATCGCTGCTGTTAGACCGTATCAGCGAAGATACGCCGGACTGTACGGACAGTTCACTGAAAATGCATATCAGCAATCTGCGGAAAAAGCTGCGGGACGTGACCGGACAGGACCACATCGAATCGGTGTGGGGGATCGGGTTTAAATTGAATCCTTGACGCAATGCAAGGAGGTTACCATGAAATTAAAAGACGCTGTCTCTAAAATTATTGCGCCGGGGCTGGCGGAATATGGCTTTGTTCTGGCTTATCAGGATTCCCGGTATTATCAGATGAAAAATGCCGAAGCAGGCTTGCTTATTTCCCTTACCGTACCGCCCAGGTGCCCCTTTGAGCTGCTTGATGAATATTTGCAAAGGCGCGAACAGAAGCAGCAGGGCGATAAAGAAATGAAAAAGGTGGCCTTTGTAACCTTGGGATATTCTTTCAAACGTACAGATGGGGGGTATGTCAACCTGTCGCCTTACATGTTTGAGCCCTCCATGGGACTAATGGGTGATTTTATCTACTGTAACGGCAAAGAACTGGAGGAAAAGGTCTTTCGGATGCTGAACGAGACAACCGCTATCGTAATTCCTTTTTTAGAGCGGCTGAAAAATCGCTATGTCNNCAATCTGCGGAAAAAGCTGCGGGAAGTAAAGGATAAGGATTACATCGAAGCAGTATGGGGGATTGGCTTCAAGATGCGTCAGGTTTAAATCTTTACCGTTTCTTTACTTTTTTCTTTACCGTTTTCTTTACTGTTTGCAGATACAATATCAGCATCACATAAAACAGCGGTAATCCGTAGAACCAGGAGGTTATATTGATGGAATATGTTCTGCAAACAAACTCTTTAACAAAAAAATACAAGGAATTTAAAGCGCTGAACGGGCTGTCCATGAATGTCCCCAAAGGCGCTATCTATGGATTTGTAGGGAAGAACGGTGCCGGCAAGACGACTCTGATCCGGCTGATATGCGGGCTGCAGGCTCCTACGTCCGGCGAATATACGCTGTACGGCAGGAAGAATACCGATAAGGATATTTCCAAATCCCGCAGGAGGATGGGGGCTGTAGTGGAGATGCCTTCCATTTACCTTGACATGACGGCAAAGGAAAACCTGAAACAGCAATACTGTATTCTGGGACTTCCGTCCTATGACGGCTTAACGGATATTCTGAAGCTGGTAGGGCTTGAGGACACCGGGAAAAAGCTGGCGAGGAACTTTTCACTTGGTATGCGCCAACGGCTTGGAATTGCGGTGGCGCTTGTGGGTTCACCGGATTTTCTGGTTCTGGACGAGCCTGTAAACGGGCTTGATCCCCAGGGTATTATCGAAATACGCGAATTGATTTTAAAGCTGAACCGGGAACAGCAGATTACGTTTTTGATTTCAAGCCATATCCTTGACGAATTATCAAAATTTGCTACCTACTACGGCTTTATAGACAGAGGGCAGATAATCAAGGAAATCAGCGCGGAAGACCTGGAGAATGCCTGCCGGAAATGCATCCGCCTTGAAGTTACCAATGTGCAGGCGCTGTCCTGTGCACTGGACGGAATGAATGTGGAGTACAGCATTATTTCCGACAAAGCGGCTGATGTGTATGCGAAAGTCAATGTTTCCAAACTGGCGCTTATGCTGGCGAAGGAAAATTGTGAAGTGATTTCTATGCAGGAGCGGGATGAAAGCCTTGAGAGCTATTATGTCAGCCTGTTGGCATCCGCCCCCGGCAATTCTCAGTCATAGAATTAAGGAGACAGTAGTATCTGTGAAAATGTGAACAGCATGTGCCTGTCCGTGTGACCAGAACAATTAGTGGCCATACATTTGGGCAGGAATTGTTTTGCCGTGCCGTGCTTTGGTACCTGGGAGGGCACTTGCGGAACTTTAAGTAGAAAGGAAACGAAAATGAGTAAATTATTATCTGCAAATTTTATGCGTATAAAAAAGAACAGAACCTTCTGGAACGGAGTTATTTTTATGTTTGGCCTGGGAATTCTTATGCCTGTAAAACGTTACGTGGATATGGTACAGACAAGATGGGTGAATAACCTGGACGACGGATTTTATGCCTGTGCTGTGTTGATTGCCATTGTAATGGCAGTATTCTGCAGTATGTTCATCGGTACGGAATACAGTGACGGGACAATCAGGAATAAGATTATTGTAGGACAGAAGCGTGCAGCCATTTATCTGGCGAATGCCGTCACTTCTTCGTTGGTCAGCATTATCATGTGTATCACGTTTGTTGTGCCGTATCTCTGCCTTGGGATACCGCTGCTGGGATTTTTTACGGCTGATATTAAGATGATTTTGCTTGTAGGGGTAGCGGTGCTGTTCCTTGCGGCTGCGTTTTCATCCGTCTTTACCCTGATTACAATGCTCTGCCGGAGTAAGGCAACTGCGGCTGTCGCCTGTCTTCTGCTTGCCTTTGGGCTTATCATAACAGGGGCGGTACTGAATGAAATGCTGAATGCGCCCAAAATGGTTACCGGGTATACGATGAGCATAGACGGAACACTCGTAGATATGGAAGAGCCGAATCCGAAATATCTGGAGGGAGTAAAGAGGGAAATTGTCCAGACGATCTATGATATGCTTCCCGGAGGGCAGGCGGTTCAATGTATGGCGTTGACAGCTGTAAACCTGCCAAGGCTTCCTATGTATTCTACAGGGATTATCCTGTTGACTGTGGGCATTGGAGCGGTTTTGTTCCGGAAGAAAGATTTGAAATGAGGCTGTGAGTACTGGGGTGGCTTTCTTCAGGAAAAAGATTTGAAACGGAGCTGTGGGCATTAGGAGGCTTTGTTCCGGAAGAAAGATTTGAAATGAGGATGTGGGCATTAGGGTGGCTTTCTTCCGGAAAAGGGATTTGAAATAAGGAGTTTAGTATGACAGTATGGTTATGGGGTCTTATCGGCATTCTGGCGTCGGCGGTGATTGGCCTGTCTGTAAAAATACTTATTTTGCAAAAGGCTGCAGAGGAAATTGCGGACGCCTTTGCCGACAGGCTACAGACCGATACAAACACGCTGATTGACATTTCGAGCAGGGATAAGCATATGCGCCATTTGGCTGACACCGTCAATATACAGCTTAGAAAACTCCGCGCAGAATATCATAGATTCCGGCAGGGAGACACGGAACTGAAAAATGCGGTTACAAATATTTCCCATGATTTGAGGACGCCGCTGACAGCGATCTGCGGATATCTGGATTTGCTGGAGAAAGAGGAAAAAACGGAGACGGTAAAACGGTACATCGATATTATCAGAAACCGTTCCGAAATGCTGACTCTGCTGACAGAAGAACTTTTCCAATATTCCGTTATTCTCGCAAAAGAAAGCAACATGGCCCGGGAACCCGTTATCCTGAACCAGGTGCTGGAAGAAAGTATAGCGGCATCTTATACCGCTTTGAATGAGCGGAATATCATTCCCAGGATACAGATGCCGGAAGAGAAGGTGGTCAGGAAGCTGGATCATGCTGCCATATCCCGGGTATTTTCCAATCTCCTGAATAATGCCATAAAGTACAGTGAGGGTGACCTGGAGATTACGCTGCGGGAAACGGGGGAGATTATCTTTACCAATACGGCGCGCGGGTTGAATGAAGTGGAGGTTGGTAAGCTGTTTGACCGCTTTTTTACCGTTGAATCAGCCAGGAAATCTACGGGGCTGGGGCTGACGATAGCCAGGCATTTAATCGAGCAGATGGGCGGAAGTATATCTGCTGAGTATGACAATGGCAGGTTGAGTATCTGGATTTTCTTTCAGCAGAGAAAAGAATAAATGGTACTCACGGTCAAAAACATTTGCCTAAGCCCACTGAAAGTTATCCTTGCCGGCGCCGACTTCAAAATGATATTTCACAATGCCCAGGTCTATTTTTGACTATATTATTCAAAATATAGGTAGTTTCAAATAAGGCAAAAATTATTTTTCGGATATTGCGCTGTGCGAAATAATGTGTTATAGTAAAAAC
>DKVC01000077.1:1108-15288 GCA_002490995.1 Lachnospiraceae bacterium UBA7188 | reverse complement strand
CCTAAAAAGCCTTAAAGGTGTGATTATAATACCAGGCAAAAAAGCGGCATACAATAGAAGTGCTGCTTCTATTATTAAGAATCAATGCGCTCATGAGTATAGCTACAGCCACTCCCTCTCCACAGTTTCCCTTAATCCCTGAAACATCCCGCAGAATTCCTCCCTTGTCTGCCGTATAATATCCAGGGCAACCGCCTTATTATAAGAATGAGCCACATTATTCCTCGCCTGCAGCGCCGCCAGCCATACATCCTCATCTGCGATCATGGATGCCTGAAACGCGGTTTTAATAATTCGTTTCGGTGACCCGGTGGCGGCTCCTTCATAGCCGTGCTGTTCCAATATCTCCTTCATCATTTTCCATGCCTGTTCGAAACATATCTCATACAGCCCGACCAGCCCTGTCATTGTCACATTGTCATACGGCTCATGATAATGTCCGATATCCATGAGATTGTCCAGGGCAGCACAAAAATTCTCATATTTTCTCATACAAAACCCTCCCTTCCCTCTCGATTGAAGCCATCAAATCCTCCTGCACGGGCTGATCGAGACTTACGATATCGTACTTGAGCAACGTTGAAGTCTCTTCTTCCACATCCAACGCAAATCTCGCGATATCCCCGCCGCTGACCGCCAAATCGATATCACTCGTGCGTTTATAGTCGCCCCGCGCCCTGGAGCCGAACAGGATTACCTTTTCCACCTGATACCTGCGCGCTAATTCACGGATTTCTGTTATGACAATAGATTTGATTCCGGTTCCGTCCACAATGCTTCCCTTTCTTTCTGTCCCATACCTGGCCGCCTGCCTCTTTGCCCGCCCTGCGTTCCGGGCAAAAGACCGCCGCAGTCTGTCTCCGACATGCGTCAGGTCCTCCTGTCCGGAGAACCGCCACACCAAACTGCTATGATAACTTTAACATAGAAATAAACTTTTCACAACTGTGCATTTGGATTCTCCGGAAAACCTTCGCCTCCGACATGGATACCGTCCAGGAGCAGCACATCAACAACACGCAGGGGCCGTTCCAAAAATAAGTAGTCTATTTCCATCACTTATGATAAAATGTGTATAATGTTGACTGACACTATATAATAAAAAACATCTTCACATGAAACGAGGTACACCACAATGCTCTATACCCTGACCGACTTAGTCTGGCTGTTCTTCATCTATTCCTTCGCCGGCTGGTGCATCGAAGTATGCTATGCCGCCGTCCGCCGCAGAAAATTTGTAAACCGCGGCTTCGTGAACAGCCCCCTGTGCCCCATCTACGGCTTCGGCTCCGTCCTGTTTGGCATCTTCCTGCCGGAACTGACCGGGGAGCCTTTCTTCCTGTTTCTGGGCGGCATGCTGCTGGCCTCCGTGCTGGAATATGCCACAGGCATGGCCATGGAGAAAATATTCCGGAAAAAGCTCTGGGATTACTCGGACATCAAATTCAACTTAAACGGCTATATCTGTGCACGTTACTGCCTGCTGTGGGGGGCGCTGGCTTTATTGACCATGCTGGTCACAAATCCTCTTCTCTGCGGATTTTTCCGGTTCATCCCACGCCCTGTGACCCTGGCCGTACAATGGACTGCCGCCGGGCTCCTTGCCCTGGACTTTATCACCACCGCCATGGCCGTCCTGAATATGAAAATCACCGCCAGGCGTCTCGCAGAGCTTTCCGCCGGGATGCGGCAAACCTCCCGGCTGTTGGAAAACCGTCTGACAGCAGGCGTACAGAAACGTATGCAAAAGTCCTTTCCTTCCATCAGCAAAGACACGCTGGTGGCAGATCTGAAAGCCCATTCAGTGGAAGCTGGGGTAAAGGATAAAGTATTTGCGGAGGGCTGCAGTTTTTATAAACTGGTATCCCTGTTTTTCATCGGCGCTTTCCTGGGAGACATTACGGAAACCATTTTCTGCCTCCTGACCACCGGAATCCTGATGAGCCGCAGCAGCGTGGTCTACGGCCCTTTCAGCATTGTGTGGGGACTGGGCTGCGCACTGCTGACACTTTTCCTGTACCGCTACCGCAACAAAAGCGACAGATACATATTCATGGCCGGCACCTTGCTGGGCGGCGCTTACGAGTATGTCTGCAGTGTATTTACGGAACTGGTTTTCGGCACCGTTTTCTGGGACTACAGCGGGTTCGCCTTTAACCTGGGTGGGCGCATTAACCTGCTGTACTGCTTTTTCTGGGGAATAGCCGCAGTTGTGTGGCTGAAAATGATTTATCCCCTGCTGTCAGGGCTGATTGAGAAAATTCCCCCGAGGGCGGGGAAGATTGTGTGTAACTGCATGATTGTGTTTATGATCTTTAATATGATTCTGTCGTCGCTGGCTTTGGCGCGGTATACGGAGCGGAATACCGTGCTGTCATCTGATGGGATACTGTCGGCAGAAGACATAACGGCAGATATCCAACATACCGCCCCGGACGGAAAAACACCGGATACCGCCCTGGAAGGGACGGAAACCCCGGATGAAACTTCGGATGAAACCGCAGCACCGGACGAAACCGCGCCAGGCATGGAAGCTTCCGGTGACGGCACGCCAGCCGCTTCCGACAATGCCCGCGCCGTCACTCCCCTGGAGGCATTTCTGGACTCCCATTTTCCGGATGAAAGAATGGAGCGTATTTACCCCAATGCAAAGCTGGTGGAATGATTTTCACCTTATGCCACCTCTTCTTTCTGAGCGCTGCAGGCAGCGGTTAGACCCATGAAAGAATAAAATACATGCATCAGACACGCTGCGGCGCCTCGCTCAGCCTGCGGTACATTTCCGGCCGCCTGTCCCGGAAAAGCCCCCAGCTGAAGCGCATTTCCTCAATTGCATCCAGCTGAAAGGTATGAAGGATCACCCTCTCCTCCGTCCTGCCCGCATCTTCCAGAATCTCTCCTGTCTCATCCGTGATAAAGGAAGAACCGTAGAATGTCAGGGCGGAGGACTGCCCGTTGTTCCCATGGCAAGGCTCCACCCTCTCCTCTCCGATGCGGTTTGCCGCTATGACAGGCACCACGTTAGCGGCGGCATGTCCCTGCATGCAGCGGCGCCAGTGTGGCATGCTGTCACATTCGATAATGGGCTCGGAGCCAATGGCCGTAGGATACAGCAGAAGCTGCGCCCCCATCAGGGCCATACACCTGGCGCTCTCGGGGAACCAC
This sequence comes from Lachnospiraceae bacterium UBA7188, assembly GCA_002490995.1. Lineage (GTDB taxonomy): Bacteria > Bacillota > Clostridia > Lachnospirales > Lachnospiraceae > Acetatifactor. The sequence goes on along the minus strand of DKVC01000077.1, from coordinate 12,123 downwards.
TGATCCCAGCAGATGCCCACACCTATTTTCCCGTAAGCGGTATCCCACACCCTGAACCCGGTATTCCCCGGCGTAAAATAAAATTTCTCCTGATAAAAATGATCATCCGGTATGTGCGTCTTGCGGTATATGCCCAGTATCCTGCCATCCGCGTCAATCATTGCCACGGAATTGTATGTCACATTCCCCTCTCTCTCGAAAAAGCTGACCGGCAGAACCACCTTCAGCTCCTCTGCTACCCTGCGCAGCCGCCGGACTGCCGGATTCTCCTCCGCAGGCATGGCCAGCTTATAGGAATCATAATTCCTCTCCTGACAGAAATACCAGGTCTCAAAAAGCTCCGGCAGGAGAATCACCTGCGCCCCTTTTTCCGCTGCCTCCCTGACCCTTTTTTCCGCCTCTTCCAGATTCTCTTCCCGGGAACGGTTGCAGTACATCTGCACTGCCGCTGCGGTTATCTGTTCTTTTTTATTTATGCAGGATTCCATTGATATCTCCTTCAATTTTTCAATAATTTATACCCACAAACGCAAATAATTGCCGTCTGCACAGTATAACGAGTGAACGCATCGGGAATTCAGAGCTGAAAGCGGCAATTAAATGCGTTCACGAGTTTATCTGGGGAATCTGCTGGGTAATACAATGGATATTCCCTCCGCCAATAAGGATATCCCTGGTATAAATCTGTATCACTTCCCTGTCCGGAAACAGCTTCTGCAGAACCGCTTTTGCCTCCGCGTCGGCAGGGTCTCCGAAGCCCGGCATCACAATGCTTTCATTGGCAATATAGAAATTCACATAAGAAGCCGCCAGCCGCTCCCCAGGCGTGCGGGTTGGCTCGTCCCAGCAGGCGTCCAGCCCCCGGCATTCTTCTTCCGTTATCGTCACCGGCTTTGGCAGGGGCAGCCTGTGTACTTTTAACCGCCTTCCCCTTGCGTCCGTCACACTTTCCAGATAATCCAGGCACGCCTTTGACATGGCATACTGCACATCCTCCTCATCCTCCGTCCATGCCAGCACTACCTCTCCCGGCGCCGTAAAAGCGCAGATATTGTCCACATGACCATTGGTCTCATCATTATAAATCCCGTAAGGCAGCCAGAGTATTTTAGAAACATTCAGATAATTCCGAAGGTTCTCCTCAATCTCCTCCCTGCTCAGTCCGGGATTGCGCCCCTCACTCAGCAGGCAGCACTCCGTCACCATACAGGTTCCCTCCCCGTCCACATGGATGGAGCCGCCCTCCAGGATAAAGTCCCTCTTGTTGTAGACATCCTTTTCCAACAGATCACAAAGCTTCCGGGCCATCCGGTTATCTTTATCCCAGGGAAAATACAGGCCGTCATGCAGACCGCCCCAGGCATTGAATCCCCAGTCAATCCCTCTTACGACACCACTGTCATTTTTCACAAAAGTAGGCGCATAATCTCTGGCCCATGCGTCATTTGCGGACATCTCCACCACCCGGATATGGGCAGGCAGCAAAGCCCTGGCATTATCATACTGCGCTGCACTTGCACACACCGTCACATGCTCGGAGCACGCAATGGCTTCCGCTGTCTCCACAAAAGCTTTCCTCGCCGCATAGCCGCCATACTGCCAGGAATCCGGCCGCTCCGGAAATATCATGATACATCCCTCATGCCGCTCGTATTCCGCCGGCATGCGAAATCCGTCTGCCGCCGGTGTGGTATCTCTTATTATCCTCACAAATATGTGCCTCCTGTCTGCTTTTTTAAGGCCGCCGGGAAATAACCGCCGCAACTTATACTCGCGTCCAAAAATATTTGCCAATCTACATGTCATGTATAACAAGCCAGCGCCTCTGTATTCTAAAACAGAAAAACGGTAAATAAATGCGCTCGCGGGTATATTCAGGCAAACCCTGTAAAATACAATAAAACGCTCCATGCACCTGTATCGGTTATTTATACTGCACACCGGTTAAATTTGCAGTGCAACCCGACTAAGTCACTGCCTTAAGCAGTGACTTTTAGACCTGCCAGCCAGATACTTTCCCGGGGACACCACTGTAAATCCTGGCGGTCTGGAGTATAGCAGTGAGAAAAACAACTTAAGGCAGATATTCCTTTGAGTGGTATTTTGGGTGCGTCCCTTACAGAGAATAGTATAACGGGTTTCCGATTGCGGGTTCGTAATTATTACGGATATTTATATATTTGTCTCTGGCACATCAAAAGGATTGCCTCATCAAAACGCAGTAACTATAAATTGAGGTTTTCGCAGCCCGGGAATATGTCGCCACCTCTTTCCCTGAATCTCTCCGGGATAATCACTTCGACCAGGCCTGTGCAGCCCTCGAAAGCTCTCTCGCCGATTATCTCGACGCTCTCCGGGATAATCATTTTGGTCAGGTTCCTGCAGCCCGAAAAAGCGCCGCTGCCGATTTCCCTGACACCCTCCGGGATGGTTACGCTGGCCAGTCTCACACATCGCTCAAAGGCTCTTTTGCCGATTCTTCTGACGCTTTCCGGGATAGCCACGCTGGTCAGGACGCTGTAGCAGAAAGCCTTGTCGTCAATTTCGCCGACGCCCTCCGGGATAGTCACGCCGGCCAGGCATCTGCATAGTTCAAAGGCTCCTTTGCCGATTCTTCTGACGCTCCCGGGGATAACCGCGCTGGTCAGCCTGACACAGCAGGCGAAAGCATAGTCGCTGATTTCGGTGACGCTCGCCGGGATGGTTACGTCAGTCAGGCTACAGCAGTACGTGAAAGCAAAATCACCGATTTCAGTGACGCTCGCCGGAATCGTTACGCTGGCCAGGTTCCCGCATTTCCCAAAGGCTCTCTCGCCGATCTTTCTGACGCTCCCGGGGATAACCGCTTCGGCCAGCCCGCTGCAGCCGTAGAAAGCCTTGCCGCCGATTTCGGTGACGCCCTCCGGGATGGCCAGCGAACCGATTTTTCTGGACGGATAGCCAAGCAGCACGGAGCCGTCCCGGTTAAGCAGCATGCCGCCAACCGCAGAGTAGAACCGGTTTCCCGCTTCTACCCGGATTGCTTTCAGGTGCTCGCAGTCGGAAAAAGCTCCGCTGCCGATTTTCCTGACGCTGGCCGGGATGACTGCTTCGGTCAGGTTATAGCAGCCGCGGAAGGCCTTGTCGCCGATTTCGACGACACCCTCCGAGATGGTTACACTGGTCAGACCCGCGCAGTCCTCAAAAGCTCTGTCGCCGATTATCTCAACGCCCGCCGGGATGGTCACCTCGGTCAGAGCCCTGCAGTACCAGAAGGCTCTGTCACCGATTTTTCTGACGCTCCCGGGAATGGTTACGCCGGTCAGGAGCCCCTCCGTCCACATCCGGCCGAACTCCACGAAAGTCCCCTCCTCAATCTCCTCGGTGCCTTCCTGGATGACCACATCTCCGCGCGGGCCGGTATATTTGGCCTGAATACATCTCTCTGGGTCATCCTCCTTGAGCCATTGATAAACAACTGTCTGCATCTCTTTGTACACAGCCGCCAGTTCCAGAGGTTTCATGTCCATGTAACTGTCCCGCTCTTCCTGGCAGCTGGAGCGAATGGCACCCGATACGGCCAGGCATATGCGCATGTCCGATTTTATTATGTTCATTTCTTCCCTGGAGAGCCCCGAGAGGTACTTATAATACGCAGCCTCCTGGATATCGGCCTCCCTGTATATATTGGCCTCCCTCTCCCTGTATATCTGCAAGATTCGCTCCGCGTTCCTGCGGTACTTTTTTCTCTCTGCTTTTGTCATAGCCATAATGTTTTTCCTCCTTATCATTCACTTGTCGAGTAGATGCGGGGATTACTCCCCACACCCCTCTGCGGAACCGGACGTGTGGCTTTCCTGCATCCGGCTCTTTGCAAAATTTATTGTTCCTCAACTGCCGTAGACACTGACATATATTTTGGGAGACGCCAGTGGGTACTCTTTCTGCATCCTGCGGAATTCCTCCCACGTGTAACTCCGTCTCTGGCTCCTTCGGTTCAGCCAGCAAAACAGACTTTTCCCTGCCTCATACCGGAATTTTCCTATACTTCTTATATTGTCAGTTATCATATTATAAGAAGCAAGAACGGCTTCCTATAATCGAATGCGGCGCTAAGCAACGCGCCTTTTATCGGAAGCGAAAGGATTGCTTCCGATAAGTTATATTATCATATAACAAAGCAAAGAACAACATACAGATAACACGAATAATGCATACAGCCGTCATTCCAGTAAACATTCCAGAAAGAAACGCATCCCCTCCATAAAACCTCTGCCGAACAGCTCCTTTCCCAGTTCCTCATGAAAAGAATTCAGATTCTCCTCCAGCCGCAGATATTCCTCACCGGAAATATGGGCTGACAGTTCGGCGTACAGTTGTTTTTCTTTCCGTTCCAGCTCAGGCGGCCTGACCCTGACCCTGCGGGCGTATACCGCGTCTGTAAAATAACGTTCCACAGCAATCCCTCCTTCTTCCGGCTACACCTCCCGTTGGCTTCCGGGGTGCGTGCCTTACTGAAAATAAGTATAGCAGGCTCGTTTGCATGAATTCGTAATAATTACGGATTTTCTCCCCGATACGGCTTTCTTTTATGAAGAGAAGCTGCAACTGTTGAATGGAAGACAAAAGAGGAAAGGGCGCTGCTTTTGAGCAAAGAACAGCACCTAAGCCGTGTGAGGCTCAGGTGCTGTTCTTATCTACCTCAATCAAGTCGTGCTCTTCCAGCGGCAGGGTACCCGCGTTCAAGGCATCCAGCTTGTCTTTCAGGTAACGGATATTGCTTTCGGAATAGAAAGGGTCTGCATCGGCTGTTATTTCAAATGGAATGCGCCGCTCCTGTTCAACTTTATGCCCTTTCCCGCACACGTTGGAAGGAAGCCACTGCCTGTGGGCTCACCTCCATTTCCTCCAAATTGTCAAATGCCCAGCGGAACGCATCCGGAATACCGTCAGGCGCCTCCTCGTTGAAGTTTTTGACTGCCCGGCGCGGGCCTTCGATTCCGGCCAGACAGTATCGTTTGAAGTCCCGGAAAACCTCCAGGCAGCTCCGCCCCTGGTTCTCATGGAAGGCAGGCTGCAGCCGGAACGCTCCGCCCACGTCCCCGGGAAACTGCGCCTGGTACCCTTTATCCAGCCGCAGATAGTCAAAACAGCAGCAGCCTTTCGCCTCCTTGAAAGCCTCTTTCAGTTCCTTTTCCGCCTTCTCATAGGATTCCCTGTAATTCTCCCTGCCCGCCAGGAAAAAGGTACAGCCGCTTCCCAGGTGCACTGCCAGCGGAATGTAGAGATACCTCCCTCCGCTCTGCTCCAGGCACTCCCGAAGCTCGTCGGCCTGGGACAGTTCCAGCATACAGAACCCCTGGCTGTCCATATGCCATTCTCCGGAGTTCTCCCGACCCCCCAGGTCTTTTCTGTAGAATTCATAGCCTTCCCCACTGTCACAGTATGCCTCGAAAAGACGCAGGGAAAAGTCCTGTTTCCGGGGCTCTTTGGGCGGCTTGTCTGCCTTGCCCCTCCCCCCCAGGGAGTATCCACTGTCCTGGAGCCAGGTCTTGATTTTGATGTGGACTGCCATCCGCTCCAGATGAGCGGTCAGCCAGGGCAGGTAGTCCTCCTTCCTGATTGTTTCCCCATTCCTGTTCTTCACGGAACGCTTCAGATTGTGAAGCCGGACTGCGATTTCCGTGCCTCCGGCATTCCGTTCCTGCCGTATCAGATTTGCAGCCTCCGCCAGCTTCTTTTCCACATTCGTCTTGACGTTCAGGTCTTCGCTGTCCTTGCCCTTCTTCCGGTTCTCGGGATTGTCCGTATTCAGCGCGCTCCCCGGATGCATGGCATTCTCCGTATCCGGCACGCTCCCTGGATGCATGGCATTCTCCGTATCCGGTAAGCTCCCTGGATGCATGGCGTTCTCCGTATCCGATACGCTCCCTGGATGCATGGCGTTCTCCGTATCCAGCACGTTCTCCGTATTCCGAATACCGGCTACGCCTGTCCTGTACAGCAGCCTTTTCAGCCATAAATGGGCGTTTGCCATGCTGTTGTCCTTATAATAGATGTCCCGCACCGCCAGATATTCCACCAGCCACAGGTAACATTCCGTATCGGAGAGCAGGCCGGCCTTGTAAGCGGCATCTCTCAGCCAAAGCTCTTCCCAAAAGTCCCGGCGCTCCTTCCGGCCCTTCTCCGGGAGGTCTTTTATCAGCTGCTCCCTGGCCCAGTCCGGATGTTCTTTCATGGCCGCCGCCAGCTGTTCTTTGATTCGGGACTCGTCCGCCTGCTTTAAGGGCTGCCGCGCCAAATGCCAGGGATAGTCCCATCTCCCGGGCTGGCTGTTCGGGCAGACCGGAGCCATATATTTCTCCAGGGGGTTGGAGACACTGCCGCCGCGCCCGGCGATATACTCCGAAAGCGACCGGTCAAGGCGCTTCAGCAGTCCCGAAACGCTCTCTGCCCAGAAGGTTCTGTAGAGAAAAGATTTTTCCCGTTTGTCTTCATATTTGCACTGGTAATCGTAGATGATGTCAGTGTAGAAGGCTTCACGGATCCCGCTCACTGATTCTCCCATTGCAGCCTCCTTTCATAGCTGCCCGCCTGCTGGCAGGGGCCATCGTAGACGCTGCTGTATACGTCCAGCGTCTTATCCGTATCCGTCAGGGGGGAGAGATTCCGTTCAGCCAGATACAGGTTCACGATTTCCTCCAGTTCCTGGTAAAAGTCCCGAAGGATATCCGGCCTGGCTTTTTCAAAGAGGGCCGCAAACCGTCTGCAGGCTTTAAGATACGCATCCTCACAGGCAAAGTTTCGGGAGAGAGCCATCAGATAATCCGCCCTTTCATACTCTTCCGCCCACTGATCCATCCTGGCGGTCTCGAATTCAGCTTTTGTTTTGAAATCCGGAAACGGATACGGGTCGTCATCGTCATAATCGCCAAAAGGGTCATAGTCATCATAGGCATCATCGTCCTCATAGCTGTCATCGCCATCGCAGTCATCCTCACTATCATAGCTATCCTGACCATCATAGCCTCCATCGCTGCCTGTGCCGCTGTAGCCCTCAGTATCGCTCATCTCATCTTCGCTGCGGCCGCTCCCTGTCTGTACCGCATCTTCCGCACGGACTGCCGGTTTTACAGAAGCTGCCCCTTCCGCACAGACTGCTCCTCTTTCCGTGGCGGTCTCTTTGTTCAAGGATGTACTGTCTTCGTTCATGGCAGTGTCTTTGCCCATGTCCGTCTCTTCGCACGAACCGGTCTCTTCAGCCGTGGCGGCCTCTTCGTTCAGGGCTTCCTTTTCCGCCAAAGCTGCCTTTTTAGCCAGAGCATCCTCTTTCATCAGAGCTAAAGCCAGGGCTGCCCCTTTCGTCAGAGCTGCCCCTGCAGCCTTTCCTCCCCGTAAGGGGCCTGTAAGGTGCCTGATGAAGAAGCGCTTCATGTTGCCCTCGTCCGTCAGGGTACCGAGCCTGTCCCGGGGCAGATCCCACCAGGGGCTCAGGGCGCTGTCTGCAGTCCTTCCCTCGGGATCCGTAATGGTTTTATAGAGATGAAAGCCGAAGTGCTCGTCATAACCCTCGTACAGTTCATTCTTTTTGTCCCCCTCCGGCCCGGCTGTGACGCACCAGCTTTCGGAGAGACGCCTGGCCTGTTCCAGCAGGAATGCAAAATCCGTCCGCTCACTGGACACAGGGCCATAGGGATAAGCTTTCGCATATGCCCCCTGGCACAGGCTGCACCGCATGACCAGGTAGAGGTAGAGGCCGTACAGCTCCCTCCGCTCACGGATATAAGGCTCTGCCACGCTCTCCCCGGTGCTCAGGTCAGTATCGCTTTCCCGCAGAGCCTCCGCCCAGAGCTCCAGGATCTCCTTCACCAGACCGCAGAGTTTATCCTGGCTGAACTCCCCCCCGCTGTCCGTGATATCCTTCCGGAAGGAGCAGCCATGCCCCTTCATATGACCTAAGAGCCTGTCCGTCACCTCCTGCATGCACGCCAGGTTCTTTCGGTAGTCCTCCCATTTTCTGTTAAATAATATCATGTTTTTCTCTCCTTTCCTTTTGCAGGCCGTTGCCTGAAGGCCGACCTATATGCCGTTAATCCTCATTGCCCATCCCTGTTCTTCACGAAATGCTTCAGAGCGTGGAGCCGGATTGCGATTTCGGTCTTTCCGGCTTCACACTCCTGCCATATCAGTCTGTACAGTTGAAAGCAGTACCCTTACGTCGGCAGATATGGCGCCACCCACAGCGTGTACAGATACACCGCCGACCCGTTAATCTCCTCCATAGCGTGGGCCATCTGTTCTTCGCAGATATTCTTCTCCAGAAGCTCCCGGAAATCCCGGAAAGGCGTCTGGGCTGCCAGCGCACGCAGGGATTCAGGGCTGCAGTCATACTCAGGCAAAAATACCTGGCTGCGGACAGCTCCCGGGGCAAGCCCTTCGCTGCCGGGATCCGGCACATCCTCCGGATACTCACCGGCCAGGGCGAGATAATGCCCATAAGGATCCGTGTACCGCCCGCCTCCCTCCGCCAGCTTCCGTCCCTCCAAACCGGGACAATAGCGGTCCAGGATCTCCCGTAGGCACCTTGCGCTGTCCGCCTGCAACCCTCCCTGTTCCTCCAGGCAGCAGGAAAAGGCATCCATACAGCAGAGGATATGGTCCAGACGGCCAAATTCCTGCTGCGCGGCTATATAGCGCCTGAGAATGTCCGCCAGCGCCTCCCCCAGGGGTACAGAGCCGTCGCAGTTCTTCAGAAGGCTCTGTCCAAACAACCGGAAATCTGTCCGGGGCGTTCCTGTCTTTCCCTCCTTCCCGGAAGTAAAGTCCGCCAGGGCATCCAGATACTGTCCCAGGGTCATCCTCATACAGTGGTAGATATCTTTGTTCTTCATCCTGCCCTTCGCATGATCCAGCAGCATCAGCCCCAGCAGAATGACGGCATTGACCGTGCCGGCGCTCCAGATGGGCTGACAGGGATTGCAGGAGTCCTCCGCAGACAGCATTGTTCCCGATTGCTGCCGCATGCGGCAGGCGGTGTCGTAGTTTATGGCCAGCCTGAAGGTCTGGCTGAAGCCATGATAGGTATCCACGTCCACAGAGGGATGTTCCCAGAACTTCCCTGTCAGTTCATTCATGGCAGTCAAATCTTCCTTCCCACAGAAAAAATACCCGGCAGGGATTCCGGAAAATTTCTGTACCATCCGGACGGCTGCTTCAGGCGAGGATGCCCGGGATTCTGCCGCATATTTCAGACGCTCTTCCAGTGTCAAAAGCTCCCTGGCCTGGCGGATCATCTCCTGCCGGTCCAACTTTTCCTGTGATTCTTCCTGTGATTCGTCGTCCGGGAACCGGGCTGCTATGTACTCTTTCTCCATATCTGATTGCTCCTTTCCTTCTTTCAGGCCGTTTCCTGAGGAAGTGTATCCAAATAACCTGTGTAAAAATTTCTTCCTTTTCCGAAAACGCACAAGTTATTTTCCAACATTCCTAAGGAAATGTCGGAAAATAACCGGCTTTCGCCTTGCAGGAACCGACCTTCTGCATCTTTTGCCGCCTTCTGCTATCTTAGCATACACTAAAAGAAAATACAACTTACCGCACAGATTGCAACGCGATCCTGGCTTCGCCCCTTACAGCCCATCCCTCCCGAATTCCGCTTCGCTCTCATCAACAGCCCGTTCCAGTGCTTCCATCAGGCTGCGGTAAGCATCATCTCCATTCAGCTCATACTTTACAGCCTTCCGCGGCTCGCTGCCCCGGGTGAAGAGGAACAGGCTGTCCAGGGGAAGGTTTAAGACCGTGGAGACCTGGCAGTTGAACTTCTCCGCAAAATACCTTGCCGTCCGGATGTCCGTCCCGCCCAGGTACAGGCAGTGGTCGCAGTTATTGATGATGGTCTGGGCCTTTGCCTCTCCGTAGAGGCCATCCAGCTGGGAGAGGCTCTGGATGATCAGGCTGACATAAATTTCCCTGGAACGGATCACGGAGATGATATTGTCAAAATCAGGAATCAGGGTGTTGGTGCTGAAATCGTCCAGGATAAAGCGCACCGGGATGGGAAGCCTGCTGTCCGGCTGCCTGTCCGCAGCAGCCATGAGGTACTGCAGCGCCTGGGTATAGAACAGGTTGACCAGGGCATCCTGGCTGCGGTCGGAATCGCTGACAGACAGGAACAGGGCCGTCTTTCCCCGGAGGAATGTCCCCATATCCACCTGGCGCTGCATCCGGAACATACGTTTCGTGCTGGAGTAAGACACCACATCCAGATGCTGGGCCAAAATTCCCTTGATGCTGGCGTCCATCCTGTCCGCCTTTGTATTCTGCTGTACCATCTGGATTTTTCTCGCGAAAGCGCAGTCCGGATGCGCAATGCATTCCTCCGCCACCATGTTGTCCAGCTCGGCAGTACCCATCTTCGTAAGGAAGGTATAAGCCTGGTACAGATCATGCTGCTTGTGGGGCAGACGGTTCAGGACAAAGAGAAGGATAGCCTCCAGGTACATCCGGGCAGCCATATCCCAGAAGGGTTCTTTGTCGTTATTGCAGGGGCAGATAACCTTCGCCACTTTCTTGATGTCCTGCTCATTGTAGTAGTCACCCTCCCGGTTGGCCTCGCTGTCCCGGTATTTCCGAATATAATCCAGGGGATTGTAGCCCCAGGGGGTGGCGGCCGTGTCGGTGAAGTCCAGGTGCATGACCGTGTAGCCCTGCTTTTCCAGGTGCCTGCCGTAGAGCCTGCGCAGGTTTCCCTTGGTATCGGCCACAATGAGGCTGTCCTGGGCATGGAGGATGTTGGGCACCACATAGCCCCTGGTTTTTCCGCCGCCGGAAGGCCCCACCACCAGGTCGTTGTTGTTAATCCCCGTGGCCCAGGTGTCGTTACTGACAGAGACACCCTTTGCAAGGATACGATTGGATCTGACGTTGTTAAACATGCTTTCTTCTCCCTTCTGATACTCGTGAGCGCATTTCTTTGCCGTTCTTTTGTTTTAACAGCCCTCTGCCAGGCTCGTGATAATATGTCTTATCGGAAGCAA
>DKVC01000077.1:0-776 GCA_002490995.1 Lachnospiraceae bacterium UBA7188 | reverse complement strand
TTATCGGAAGCAATCTCTTCGCTTCCGATAAAAGGCGCATCCCTTTGCGCCGCATTCAATTATAGGAAGCTGTACTTGCTTCTTATAATATTGTCCGCCAGGCCGAACTCGATGGCCTCCTCCGCCCGGAAATAGCTGTCTGTGGCGGTTTTGGCCAGAACCTCCTCCATGCTTTTGCCGGAATGTTCCGAGATGACCCTGGCAATAATCTGACGGGTCTCCATCAGGTCGTCGCTGACCGCTTTCAGCTTCAGGGCGCTGCCGCCGGTCCGGACGATCAGCGGGTCATGGATCAGGATGCGGCTGTGGGGCAGCATGTCCCGCCTGCTCCCTGATACGAAGAGCAGCGCAGCCATGGAGGCCGCCAGCCCCACACAGACCGTCCGGATGGGGCAGCTCACTGCCTGCATCACATCGTAGAGAGCCATGCCGCTGTCCACGCTGCCGCCGGGGCTGTTGATGAAAAGGGTGATCTGTCCCTCCGGATCCTGCCGCTGCAGGTAGCGCAGCTGGCGAACCAGGGCGTTCACCGAAGCTGCGTCCACTTCTCCCACCAGCTCCACCTCCCGGTGGGACAGCATCTCATCCTGGATGGGAATGAGGTCGTAGCCGTGGGATGATTCCCTGATGATTCTTGCTTCGTTTGAGATGTACATATGTCTGTTTCCTCCTATATTATAGCCCCCGCTTTGAAGCCGGGCTTCCGTGGCTGTAATACCATTCTGCCAGCTGCCAGTTCCAGCATTTGTAAAAATTAGGAATTGTCGGAAAATAAC
>DKVC01000280.1:3806-7060 GCA_002490995.1 Lachnospiraceae bacterium UBA7188 | reverse complement strand
TGTATCTATTGGAAATATTTGCTATACTCCAAATGGAGCGGGACTCCAAAAATATGCTCAGTATTAAGTTTAATATAAATGATCAGGAGGTCATAAAAATGATTTTACTGCCATTACCAAAACAAATGGAGGAAAAAGAGGGAACATTAATGCTCAGGATGGATACCATGATTGTCATGGATGCTTCCTGCCCTCAGGGAACGATTGTCTATGCCCGTCAGCTGAAGGAGGAAATCTTCACCTGGGCCGGAATGACAGTGGAAATTGGAAGGGGGACTTTCCGCAGGGGAGATATCCTGCTGAAGGTGGATGCTTCTCTGGGTGAGCAGCATTATAACCTGAAGATTGAGGACGAGGGAGCCGTTCTGTGCGGCGGCAGCCTCACATCTCTCGGCTGGGCTGTCCAGACACTGCGCCAGATTGTACGTCAGAGCGCGGGACTGCTTCCCCATGTGGCAATCGACGATGAGCCGGATATGAAAAACAGAGGCTTTTACCACGATGCCACCAGAGGACGTATCCAGACTCTGGAGAACATGAAGAAGCTGGTGGATACCCTTTCTTTCTATAAGATGAACCAGCTGCAGCTCTATGTGGAGCATACTTATCTCTTCCGTGATTTGACCGAATTGTGGAGAGACGAGACTCCCATGACGGCAGAGGAGGTGCTGGAACTGGATCAGTACTGCTACGACAGAGGCGTGGAGTTAGTGCCTTCTATCGCTACCTTCGGACATCTGTATAAGCTGCTGAAGACGAAATCCTTTGAGCATCTCTGTGAACTGCCCGACAGCTTTGGGCAGAGGTTCGGTTTCAGGGACAGAATGGATCACCATACGGTAAATGTGTCCGACAGAGATGCCATTGCCCTGGTAAAGGACATGATCGTGGAGTACATGCAGCTGTTTCGGACGGATAAATTCAATATCTGTGCGGACGAGACCTTTGACCTTGGAAAGGGAAGAAGCGCCGCCCTTGCGGAGGAAAAGGGAAAGGGCGTTCTGTACATGGAATACATTAAGGAGCTGTTTGAGTTCCTGATAGAGAAGGGCAAGACTCCCATGTTCTGGGGCGATATCATCTGCGGACATCCGGAACTGTATTCCCAGCTGCCAGGAGAAGTCATCTGCCTGAACTGGGGATACGGCGACAATCAGCCGGAGAGGGAGACGGAAATCCTTCACAGCGTGGGCGCAACCCAGTACCTTTGCCCCGGAGTACGCGGCTGGAACACCTGGGTCAATATGATCAGAGGCGGATACAGGAATATCACCAGAATGTGCGGTTATGCCAGAAAGCATGAAGCCGTCGGTATGCTGAATACGGATTGGGGTGATTTCGGACATATTAATCATCCGATTTTCTCCATTCCCGGCATTATCTTCGGGGCCGTATGCTCCTGGGGAGAGAAAGTGCCTGCCTTTGAAGAGCTGTGCAGACAGATTTCCATTCTGGAATTCGGAGATGCGTCAGGCGAGCTGCTGGGCTGTCTGGATAAAATAAACGAGACAATGACATTCAGCTGGTACCATGCGGTTACTTTGAGAGAATGGGCGCTGAAAGGCTTTGACCATGACAAGCTTCTGAAATTCTTCGAAGAAGAGGATATGTCAAAGGTGCCGGAGCGTAATGCCCGTATTGATGAGATTGAGGTGGAACTCCGCAAAATCAGCCGCAGTATGGACAGCTCACAGCGCAGGATTGCAGAGTATACTCATATCTCCCTGGAAATGACCAGAGTGTGGAATGAAGTGGGTGTATTCCTGGATCAGCTCAGGAAAGGTGAAAAGCCGGAAAACGGCAGGGAAATCGCAGCCAGGCTGGAGCGCTGCCTGCATTATTATCAGCAGATCTGGAGAGAGAACAGCAAGGAAGGGGATATCATGAGGATATCCGAAGTATTCTGCTGGTATGCGGATGTTTTGAGAAAATAACAAAAGACCGCCAGACGCAGCTTTGGCATAAGTGATTTGGTAAATGACGGCATAAGTAGTGAGCGAACAAACAGCAAATATGAGAAGCTGGAACAGGAGATTAAAAATATGAAAAATGAAATTATCGGATATGTAGGAAGCGGCGAATTTACAGAGGAAGACGCAAAGAAACTGACAGGTATCAACCTTGCATTCGGAGAACTTCATAATGACGGAACCGTCACATGTAATGGCTGTAAGGAAAAAGTGGAGATGATTCCGCAGATCCGCAAATGGAATCCTAATTTACGTATCGTACTTTCCATGGTGCAGCCTGAAAGGGATGCCTTTACCATATGCTGCGCCACCGAGGAAATGCGTGAGAAAGCAGCGGCAGCCCTGGCTGAGGCAGCTGTAAAATATGACCTGGACGGCATAGACCTTGACTGGGAGTATCCCTGCGTGCCTTCCAATAACAGTGCCGTATCCCCGGATGACAAGCACAATTTTACCCTTTTCTGCAAGGCAATCCGCAGGCATCTGGATGCCATTGGCGGAAAGAAATACTACCTTACCATTGCTGCGGGGGCAGATTTATACTATGTGAACTGTGTGGAAATTCCTCAGCTGATGGAATGCCTTGACTATATCAATATTATGACCTATGACCTGAAATGCGGTTTCCATGCTTTGGCAGGACACCATACATCCCTGTTCTCCAAGCCTGCGGATGTATTCATGAACAGCTGCGCACAGGCTCTGGAGCTTTTTGTGAAATACGGAGCGCCTGCCGACAGGATTCTGATGGGTGCAGCCTTCTATTCCAGAAAGTGGGAGAATCTGAAGGACAATGAAAATCACGGCCTTCTGGAATTGTGCCCCAACGGCGGCGGATACGGTCCCGACTATGATATTCTGGTAAAGGATTATATCAACAAGAATGGCTATGTGGAATATTGGGACGACGAGGCTAAGGCACCCTGGTTGTTCAACGGTTCCACATTCCTTTCCTATGATGATCCCCGTTCCCTGAAGGAGAAGGCCGCTTTTGTTAAGGAAAAAGGTTATGGCGGCATCTTCTACTGGGAACATAAATGTGACAGTACCAGGACTTTGTTGGATACGCTGTATCAGGAGATGAACCAGCAGTAATACTTCTTTAAGGGATTTTGACAGGCGGGATTGCCTCATTAAGTGATGTCTATAGGATATGGTTATGATAAAAAGTGCCATATTTTTAGATATTTTGCTGCAAGGGGCAATCCCGCATTGCATATAGGAACTTTTTTCAGGGGAAAAGGGATTGCTTCCGATAAGATATACTATAGGAAGCAAGTGCAG
>DKVC01000280.1:0-3518 GCA_002490995.1 Lachnospiraceae bacterium UBA7188 | reverse complement strand
ATAGTTGAATGCGGCGCAAAGAAACGCGCCTTTTATCGGAAGCATAGGGATTGCTTCCGATAAGACATATTTTTAAGGAGGACACTATGTTTTCTACAGAGTATTATAGAGAGATTAAGAATGCCTTCGACAGGCAGATGGCATTACTGGACCAGCGTTATCAGGAATTACAGAACAGTCAATCAGAAAACGGGAAAAACGAAAGTGGTGCTGCACAATACGGAGACCACATGCCTGAATTGTCAGGACAGCTCCTATTTGAGAAAAAAGAAGAAATTATGGACACTCTGGCAAGGTGCACGGAGGATGAAGCACAGGCGCTCACTTTTCTCTACAGCGCCATGCCGGTAAGCGATTTGCTGGACTATCCTGCGAGCTTATTCCTGTCCTATGCGAAGCACGGCGTATTCCTGTGGAATCAGGGTGCGTTTGCAGGGCGTGTACCGGAGAAGCTTTTCGCCAATTATGTTCTGCATTACAGGATAAATAACGAGGATATTGCCGACACAAGGGGATTTTTTCATGACCGCATTAAGGAAGCCGTGGATTTGAATGCGGCTTCTTCCGGCACCATGTATGATACAGCCAAAGATGTGAATTACTGGTGTGCCAGGGAAGCAACCTACCGTTCCACGGACGGAAGGACACAGAATCCGAGAACCATGTACGGCACCGCCGCAGGGCGCTGCGGGGAAGAATCTACTTTTGCCGTGACCGCACTGCGCAGCATAGGGATTCCTGCCCGCCAGATTTATGCGCCTCTATGGACTCACTGCGATGACAACCATGCCTGGGTGGAACTGTGGTGTGACGGCAAATGGTATTTCCTTGGGGCCTGCGAGCCGGAGGAAGAACTGAACAGAGGATGGTTTACCGGGCCTGCCTACCGGGCTGTCATGCTGCATTCCAGGTGGTTTGGAAAGGATGCTCCGGAGGACAGGCAGGTGGGGCCTAAGGGTATGGCGAAAGTATTGAACCATATGGAACGTTACGCCCATACCGTGGAACTGGAAGTGAAGGTTGAGGATGAAAACGGCAGTCCTGTTCCCAACGCAAAAGTGGATTTCCAGGTTCTGAACCACGGCTCTTTCGGGTCGGTTGCCGTGGTGTATACAGGCTCCGAAGGAGCGGACTGCGGTATTGCAAGGCTGACCACAGGATTCGGGGATCTGTATATCAGTGTCTCCGCAGAAGCGGGAGGGAGTCTGGGGACGGATCTCACGGGCGGAAAAATACCGGGGAATATACTTTATGGGGAGACAATGGTTTCTCCTGGCAGCATAGGGAATACTGGAGAGAAAGCTTCCTCCGGCAGTATGGAAAGCGCCGGTGAAACCGATGGAAAAGGCGGCGATGGGACGGTACGATGTAAGGTAGTGCTGAAATCTGTCCCGGAATGCTGGGAGGGCTGGAAGGATTTGGATATGCATGCCCCGGAAGCAGGCTCCCTGTATGAAGGAGAACTGACGGCAGCGCAACAGGAAACAGGCAATAAACGTCTGACACAGGCGGCAGAATATCGGCAGAAAAAGAACGAAAGCTTTTACAATGAGAGAGAAGCGGAGAGGGTTCTGGGACGCTTTGACGAAAAAGAACGAGAGGAAGTAAAGGAAATCCTGCACAAGGCACACAGTAATATGGGAGAAATCGTGCGTTTTCTGGAGTGGGACGGAGACTGCTTTTTGCCTGCAGGCTGTCGGACAGCATCCGCCGGCCAGGACAGCTCCTCAACGGCGCATGGAGGCAGGAGGAATGGTCTGAACGGGAATGACGGCTGGAAACTCAGGGTATTGAATACCCTCAGCGAAAAGGATTACTGGGATGTGAAGGCCGATATTTTAATAGACTGCTGCATCAATGCCTTTGCTTACGCGGAAGATGTACCTGAAGACATATTCTACAGTTTCCTGCTCTGCCCCAGGGTATCCCTTGAGATGCTGCGGCCCTGCAGGATAGCATTGAAGAAATATTGGGAGGAATACACGGACAGCGGCGTAAAGAAAATGCTGGAACAGAATCCGGGCTGCCTTCCGGAGCTGGCGGATAAGTGGATTATTTCCGTAAAGGACCAGGAATATGAGGATCTGATTACTTCATCCCTGGGATGTCTGAGAGGAGGCATGGGCAGCAGATATTCCAAAAAAGTGTTCTGTGTCAATCTGTACCGTGCCCTTGGCATTCCGGCAAGGCTGAACCATTTTGACGGCAGGGTGGAATATTATAAGGACGGGAAATTTGTAAGCAGCGATGGGGAAGAAAAGAGCAGCAGCCTGACCTTATGCGCAGATGGTACATTGAAGTTGTCTGACTGGGAACATTTTTCCCTGGAGCATTTCGAGGAAAACGGATTCCGCCGTATGGGCCTGTGGGAACAGCTGACCCATATGGAAGACAATGTACTGGAATTGCAGGTAACTCCCGGAATTTACCGGATCGTAACCACAAACCGCAGGAAAAACGGCGACCAGATGGCGAGAGTGGCAATGTTTGCGCTTCAGAAGGGCCAGAGCCGTAAAATGACGGTTTCCATGAGGGAGACGCCTGTAAAGGATATGCTGACACATATTCAGGTGGAGGATTTTGCCCTGAAGGCTATGGATGGAGAGAGGGATGCAGGAATGCTGTCCGATCTTTCCGACGGCGGAAAAGCATTATTCCTGTGGCTGGGCGTAACCAGGGAGCCTACAGAGCATATCCTGAATGAGCTGTATGACATGAGGGAAGAATTTTCTTCTCTGAAGGCACCTGTATATGCGATTCTGAAAGCGCCGGAGGATCTGGAAAATGTGACTCTCCACAGGACACTGGAGGCATTGCCGGAGATTCATACGGTTATGGACGATTTCGGGGATAATTACCGCAGGCTGGCACAAACGGTTGGCCAGGAACCCGGAAAGCTTCCTCTGGCTGTGATTTTAAACGGACAGCAGGAATGCATTTACAGCGATGCGGGATATAATGTGGGACTTGCCGATATGCTTTATAAGATTCTGGTTTGAAAGCTGGATGGAACAGGGTGAATGAGCAGAACTGCCGCGGAGAGAAGTAATTTCTGCGGCGGTTCTTTTGTATGGGAAGATTTTTATCACATGACTGCAAATGTTTTCGGATATAAGTATATACTCGCGAGCGCATTCGTTTTCCGGTTTTCTGTTCCACAATACTGATGCGCTCGCTCGTTATACATTTATATTGGCAAATGTTTTTGACCGTGAGTATAAATTACAGGTTGTAAGGTTGTGGGAAAGTCAGTATAATAAAAATATAGTTATAAAATGTTTTGTAGATAAGCAAAAATGATTGGAAGTTTAATTAGGGTGGGAGGTGATTGGTTTGATTTCAAAACTGCCAATAGGAATCGATGATTTTGAAAAAATCCGCACGGAAGGCTTTTACTATGTGGATAAAACGGAAATGATCAAAGAATTACTGGATAACTGGGGAGAAGTAAATCTTTTCACGCGTCCCAGGAGATTCGGGAAAACGCTGAATACGAGCATGCTGCGGTACTTTTTTGA
>DKVC01000221.1:33820-39839 GCA_002490995.1 Lachnospiraceae bacterium UBA7188 | reverse complement strand
TTTATATTATCAACTATTGTATTTATATACTTTTTCCAAAGCAAATGCACTCGCAAAAAATCCATTAGCAGCCGCCAGATTGCATCTTTAGCAATACTTTGTTAAGATATTACAATAAACCCCATACATCAGGCGCTCCACCTTGCATGAAAGTTTGGGGGGTACTGTGGATGCACACAAACCGTAAGAGCATGCGTATAACTTTTATCATCTGCCATTTACGGTCAAAAAACCCCCATTGACAGCCCACCGGTTGCGCAGCAGAAAAAAGTATATTACAATGGCTTCAACCTCAGTTTTTGAGAATCAATCAATTCCGGCGGTCCTGAATATATCAAAGCTCCAACAAACAAGTACAGGAAAGTGAGTTTACAGCAATATGATGCGCATGGCAATCGTTGACGATAACCTCCGCTTTGCAGCGGCAGTGAAAAAACATGCTGAAAGCTTCTTTGCAGCCAGGGGAGAACCTGCCGAAATCTGGCATGGGGACGGCAAAACGCTGCTGTCCCTGCTGGAAAGCTGCCGGAATTTTGAAATCTGCCTCCTGGATGTGGAAATGCCGGATATCAACGGCCTGGAACTTACGGAAAAAATACATGCTCTGGCACCGGATACTAAAATCATACTGCTGACTGCATATGACAGATTCGCGCTCCAGGGAATCCGCCTGGGCGTGTACTATTATATCCTGAAAGACAATTACCAGCCGGAACTGTCCCGAATACTGGAGCGCCTCTGCCGGGAAACGGAAGAAAACAGGGAGGAATACTATTTCATCTCCACAGAAGTAAGCGGATATAAGGTATTGATAAACCGCATCCTGTACCTGACAAAGGAGAAAAAATACACCGTATTCCACTGCCTGGACGGCATCCTGTATAAGGAGAGGGATTCTCTGGGAAATGTCTGCCAGCGCCTTCCCCGGGAACGCTTCGTTACCGTCAACAGGGGCATGATTGCCAACATGAAGCACATCATCTCCCTGGAGAGACTGGATATCACCATGCGGGACGGAAGCGTGCTTCCCGTCAGCAGATATGGGAATGCCAATGTGACGACATGAGCGGCCTGGCGCTGTCTTCCGTCGAGATATGCGCATTATTTTCCAACCTTCTGGACAATGCAATTGAGGCAAACAGGAAGTGCCCGGCAGGCATGGAACGCCGGATCAGTCTGCTATGTGCCAGACGGGAAAAAATGCTGATGATTTCCCTTTCCAATTCCATGGAAAAAGAGCCGAAAAGCCAGGAGCACCGGCACGCCGAAACCGCCGGGCAGGACAGGAAGCTTCACGGCTTCGGCATGCGCAGTATCCGGAAGGTTGTTGACAGTTATCACGGAAATATGAAGACGGATATGCGGGACAATGAATACAGTACCGTGATATATCTGGCGGCGTTTAAGGAGCAGATATCATAAACTTTCCTAAATATATGAAAAGAGCGGCTCCCGATAAGATTCGCCGCCGGAGGCCGCTTTCGCTTTAATCATCAAAAGGGTGTAGATTCCCCCTCCTCGTCAAACTACAGGGAAAGCTGTTTATAATTAACACTTGTCATCTAAATCACCTCCCATGCAAATCGCTTGATTAAAATTTTGCCGTCGCAGAATTAACCTGCGGCGGCATTTTCACATATCCAGGCCACAGCTAAACTGTTGGTTCAAAATATTCTAAACTAATTATACCTGTGATACCTTCTTTATTCACAAATCCATAATATAATAATAGATGCAAAGAAAAACGGAGGTACAAGAAAATGAAGTTATCACTTCCTGGTTCTCACATTCCGAATCAGTTAAGCAACGGAATTACAGTAAAAAATGTGACCTTTGGTTATGAGACAGGATGTGATATTTTGCATGACATCAATGTCACCTTTGACAGAGGGAAAAAATATGCCATTGTCGGCGCATCCGGCAGCGGAAAATCTACGCTTCTGAATTTGCTCATGGCAAGCCACGGGAATTACTCCGGACAAATCTATTACGACGGGCATGAGGTAAAAGATATAAACAGTAAATCGCTGTATGACATCGTTTCGATGATTCAACTGAATGTCTTTGTTTTCAATGCTTCTATTCGTGACAATATTACGATGTTCCATGAGTTCCCCGAAGCAGAAGTCAGTCGAGCCATCGAACTTTCCGGCTTGTCAAAACTGATAGCGAAGCGTGGCGAGGAATATCTTTGCGGTGAGAACGGCAGTGGATTGTCCGGCGGTGAGAAACAGCGCATTTCCATAGCACGGAGCCTGCTCAAAAAATCACAGGTGCTCCTTGTTGACGAAGCTACCGCAGCCCTGGATGCCGAAACTGCTTATCAAGTATCGAGTGCCATTCTCGGTCTGGATGATATTACAGGCATCGTTGTCACCCACTCGCTTGATGAAGGATTACTCAGGCAATACGATGGCATTATCACTTTGAAAAATGGCTCTATTGTTGAAACAGGAACTTTCGCGGAATTGATTGCAGAGAAAGGATACTTCTATTCGCTGTTTACGATTTCTCAATAACACTCCCCCATGGAGCATTGACACTCATACCCCCGCTCGGTAAGCATACAGATAAATTCTTTCACCAAAAATAAAACCCCTGCCTACAGTATGGAAGAGCCAACGATTTATCCATTGACACAAAACAGCAATTACTCTATAATTGTCCTGTCAGATGAAAAAGGAGCCTTTGACCGAGTATAGTTTCAGACTTAACAGAAAAACATGGTCTTGCAGGCGACAGCAGTCGTCCATACGTAGGAAACATCATCGGAAACGAATATATACAAGCGGTGCCGGAGTATGCGCAGATGGATTATTGAACACCGATAAAAAGGAGAAGAAAAATGAGCAAGCTGAAAAATATGCGTCTGGTAGAGATACCGAAATTTCGTGCGTTATCCTCTGGAATCCTGCCTTTAGATAAGATATTTTTCGTTGAAAATAGCTTCAGCGCATGGTTGGATGCACACAGATACCTCATCAAAGAGCATATTTTTGAGCCGCAGGATTTTCTGTGGCATGAAAATGATGATATCAATCGTTCTACATGGATCGTTGCCGTCAAGGATGGTGTGACCGAAAACGACACAACACCCTATAGTATTATAGAATTCCCGGGGGGAATGTTCCTTGTGGCAACTTGCGACGAGTTGGACAATGATGATTTGAACGAAACGGTTCTGGAAATGCGGCAATGGATTGACTGTAGCGAAGTGTTTGAATACGGCGATCTGCCTGGAATGTGTAATATGCCGAACCCTGATGGTGCCATTGATAAAGCTCTCGGCATTGCTCAACAGCAGATATTTCTACCGATTAAATTCAAGGAAGGAAATGCATAATGCAATATACGGAATTACTGCACAAAGCAGAATATGGACTGGCGGTATTCCGCCATATGAATGGATTGGTGGGATTATAGCGCCAGGATACGGCTATGAATATGGCGATGATACATTACCAATATATGAATATTATTTGCATAATCCGGAAAACTTCAATGTTGAAGCTTGTTATTTATATGTTCCTGTCCGGGAAAAGCAAGGAAGCATATAGGAGCATTCTTATGTAATGTAAAAAACCGCTGCATTTCCATCCCCATGCAGAATGGAAGTTACAGCGGTTTTATATTTTCTGAGGGATGGGGTCAAACTGCATTTTGCAAAGACGTTCGTTTTGCATAAATCGCCATCCATCAACTTTACGATATTAAATTTAGTAATTTAGCTCTCAAACGGAAGTTTCCAACTGTACAACAAATTGAAGCCTATCTTTATTTTTCAAAACATATACTCAAAGGAACAGCCCGTAAATATAATTGGATTTCCTTGTTCATCATCAACAAAGCTTCCTTTACATTTATCAACTATAGAGAAGCCTGACTTCAGTAATAATTTAACTGACGGTTCATTTTCCACTGCTGTACCAGAAACCAGTTTATGAACATTCAATATCTTGTGTGCGTATTTCATTATTTCCATTACAACTTCACTTGCGTACCCTCTACCTTGGTATTCGGTATGTATGCAGTAGCCAAGATTTCTTGTATGCTCATCAATATAGTTCAAACTAACGAATCCTACAATCTTCTTTGGGGACTTTAGTTCTATTCCAAAAAATTCTTCTGAATCCTTAAAGAAAGAGAATAGTCCTTTTATACTTTCATCATCTGTAGGAAACTGTTCATCATAAACGGAATATTTTGACTTCATTTTATCACAAATCAAGGCTGAAAAATCTTGAAAGTCATCATCAGAAAAATTTCTAATGATAAGACGATTTGTTTCCACAATTATCAAACCTCCTGTACTTATACATTTTGAACTTATCAAACAACTTCAAATTTTCGCTTGTATAACCTTCCGGAAGACAGCTTACTCAAGACCGCCAGAATCAACAAAACTATCTGGAAAAAAGCCTGTCCGGCGGTCTTAAAGGCACTGACATACCAGCGGCCATATTATCTCATATGACTATAACCCGGTTTGACATGCAGTCTAAAATTCATTAATTTCCCTCCAACTCCTCCAGAGCCGTCTCCGTCTCCAGCAGGCGCTCCAGCAGCGACTCCTGGTTCTGCTCTTCCTCGTCCAGCTGCGCCTGCAGTTCCATCAGCTTCTCATAATCGGAGGCAAGAGCCGGATCCATCATCTGCAGCTTCAGCTGCGCCGTCCGTTCTTCGCTTTGGGCAAGCTGCCCCTCATATTTTTCCCGCTGCCTGGTCAGGCGGGACTTAATCTTTCCGGGGCTGTAGTAGGTTTTCTTGTCGAAGACATCGGATATTGTGGGTGTTCCCGCACCTTTTCTGCTTTCTCCGCCGGAACCGCCATTTCCGTCAGCGCCGTCCTTTCCGCCTGTAACACTTCCTCCGGCACTGCCTTTTCCGCCGGCGCTGCCTTTTCCGCCTGTAACGCTGTTCCCACCTGCGCTTCCCTTCCCGCCTGCACCGCCCAACCGCGCCAGCCGTTTCTCCTTCTCATGCAGATAATCCTCATAAGCGCAGGGATACTGCACTACCTCATCCCCTTCAAATTCCAGTATCCCCGTGGCAATCTGCCGGATAAAATACCTGTCATGGGATACGAACAGCACTGTCCCGGAAAATGCCGCCAGCATCTGCTCCAACGTTTCCTTGCCGATGATGTCCATATGGTTGGTAGGCTCGTCCAGAATCAGCAGGTTTGGCCTGGTCTGGAACATTTTGCACAGGGCAAGCCGCACCCGCTCGCCGCCGGACAGCTGCCCCATCTTTTTCTCCACATCTTCCTGGGAGAAAAGGAAACTGCCCAATGCACTGCGCACCTGCTCTCTTTGCAATCTCGGATATTCTTCCCAGAAATTCTCCAGCACCGTCTGTTCCGGCTCCACCACACCCGACACCGCCGCCTGCTGGTCAAAATAGCCCCACTCCACATTGGGTCCGAAAGAAAAGCTTCCGCCCAGCGGCTTCACCAATCCGGTTAACGTCTTCAGCAAAGTGGATTTCCCGATCCCGTTTTCTCCGATGACAGCCAGCCTTTCCTTCTTGCGCAGCGTAAAGGAAACCTTTGAAAGCTCCGTATCATAGCCGATACACAGATTTTTAGCCGTCACCACTTCCGTGTAGCTTTCCAGCCTGGGCTCAAACAGCGCATGAAACGCCCTTGTATCAAAACGCCGGGGCTTCTCTATCTTCACCATATGTTCGATTGCCATGCGCTTGGATCTGGTTGCCGCCACTTTCGAAGGTGTATTCTTCCACTTTTCAATCCACTCCGTAAGCCGCTCTATCTCCTTCTGCTGCGCCTCGTAATCCTTTTCCTGCTTGGCCAGGGCCGCTTCCTTCTGCGCCAGGAAAGCGGTGTAATTGCCCGGGTATCGTTTGATGCCGTGATATTCTATCTCGTAAGTCACATCGATAACCTTGTCCAGGAACATCCTGTCATGGGAAACAATGACTACGGATTTGTCATAATTTTTCAGGTAACCCTCCAGCCACTCAATGGTAGGCAGGTCCAGGTGGTTGGTGGGCTCGTCCA
>DKVC01000221.1:29454-33530 GCA_002490995.1 Lachnospiraceae bacterium UBA7188 | reverse complement strand
TGGTTGGTGGGCTCGTCCAGAAGCATGATATCCGGGCGGCTTAAAAGCAGCTTGATAAACGCCACCTTAGTCTGCTGCCCTCCGGAAAAGCTCCCGATAGGACGCTCCAAATCCGCCAGGGCAAAGCCGAAGCGCTGGAACATGATCTCCATATCCTGACGCCAGGTATAGCCCCTGAGCGCTTCCATCTGTTTCTGGAGATTGTCATATTCGTGAAACAGCCCTGTGTCCTGTCCGGACTGCAGCTGTCCTTCAATCTCCTTCATCCTGGATTCACAGGCAAAAATAGGGGCAAACACTTTCTTGATTTCCTCTTCCACGGAGATTTCACCGTCGGGGAAGCTGATCTGGTGTAGAAAGCCGATACTCTGCTTTCCCGCCATGGTAATGCCGCATTCCTCGTCGCTGTCCAGGTTATTCATATGGATGTCCCCGTTGATCAGCTTCAGCAAAGTGGTCTTGCCGCAGCCGTTCCGCCCTATCACCGCGATTTTTTCGTTGTCGCGTATTTCAAAATTTACATCTTCCAATATGGTATCTGCGCCATACTGTACCAGCGCATGTCTGATTTGATATCTCATGAGGTATTGCCCTCTCTTACCTAATCTAAGATTCTTTTTGGGAGGCACTTCCTTTATCCGCTGGGACATAAGGAATCAATCCTCTCTCATAGCAGATTTCCTGCATTTCCCGGGGAAGCATTCTCGCGTCAACCGGCAATCCGTTTACGGATACCATCCACAGCATTGTATTGCTGCCAACCATGGACGGCAGACACCATTCCGCACGCGAATAATCTATCTTTAATGCCTTTTTGATCAAAGCCGCTTTGGATGATGCCGTTGATGCGGCAACCCCGAAGGGCTCTGCCAGTTCCTTTGACGTCATATGAATGGGCTGACTTTTATCAAATATAAAATTATTACTCCCAATCGCATAGACAATTCCAGCCGCCCAGCCATTAGCTCTGCCGCTTACTAACGGCGAAGGCCGCTTGCGGCATAATTTTTCAAGTGCATGCAGACATAATTCTTCATACTCTTTATCGAGGTATATTTCGCTGTATTCAATCAGCAGCTTTGAAATTTCATCATATTTTTCTTTCATTTCATTGGGAATCTTCATCTTCTGTCCCTCTCCATAAACCTTATCCGTTACATGCAGTTCTACAGTTTCTACTTCTCCGGAAACGCTGCCAGTTCCTTATAAGATTCCGCCGCATCTTTATAGCCTTGGCGGTATCGTTTCTACCTCTCCAGGAATGCAATCAGTTCCTTATAAGATTCCGCTGCATCCTTATAACCCTGGCGGTATAATTTCTTCAGCTTCTCCGCGTCCTTTTCCACCCTCTTCACGCCGCTGGGCTTCTTCGGGCGGATGACGAATACCTTCCCGCTCTTTCGCAGCCTCTCAATATAGGCAAGTTCTTCATTATAACTCAGATAACGCTTTGCCGTCAAATCCGCCACCCTGGGATACTTCCAGTACCACAGGCGTGTCAGCAGGCACATAAGCCTCCCGGTCTGCTTCCGCACAAAGCCTGTCTCCTTGGTCATGACGATCACATTTTTCCTGTTCCCGTCCATCACGGATTTCCGTATGGGAATGGAGTCGCTTAAGCCCCCGTCCAGGTACAGCCCTCCGTCAATCTTCACATTTCTGGACACCAAGGGCAGGGATGCAGACGCCCGGATTTTGATGATATCTTTTTTCACATCCCGTATCCGGAAATACACCGGCTTACCGCTGACAACATCCGTTGCCACGCTGTATGCTTTTCCTTTATACTGCCTGAAGACCTCATAATCATAGGGATTCAGATATTCCGGAACCAGGTGGTAATTCATCTCCGCATTAAACAAATCCCCGGTGGTCAGGAGACTCCAGATGCTGCAGTAATTTTTATCGTCCAGGTAATCGACACAGACATCAAAAGCCCGTCTCCGCTGCTTCGAGAGATAGCTGCACATGCTGCATGCCCCGGCGGACACCCCGTACACACTGGAAAATTCTATCCCTTTATCCAGGAAAAAATCAATCACCCCGGCGGTATAGACTCCTTTCATTCCGCCGCCCTCCAGTATGAGCCCTGCCTGATACATATCAATCCCACCTTTCATAGCCTAAATCTGTATATACATTTCTCCGCTTCCCCGTTCTCCCGCATATCATTCCCCTCCGGCAGATCCACGATCTCCATCCTGCCAAAAATCCTGCTCCTGATTTCATCCCAAATCCTTCTCCATATATCCGCATGTAAAAGGGAAAAAATCAAATTTCTGCGTTCCGATGTGAAGAAAGCCGAATGATTCATACCATTTTCTTAACACTTTATTTTCTTCCACAATGCCTATCTTCATCTTATTACAGCCCAGTTCCTGTGCTACCTGAACGGCATTATTCAAGAGTTCTTCCCCTATTCCCCTATGCCTGTATGAAGACAGAACACACAGATTATTCAACTCACATTCCTGATTTTCCTGTATCAGTAACGAAGCATAACCCACTATTTTCCCATTGTCACAAAACACGTACATGGGCCTGTGCTCCCCGTTCAGATGCCAGGATAATCTTTCTTCTGTTGTGGCAAACGCAGTAAACCGAGGTGCGTTTGCCTCTGTAAAACCAAATTCATCTGCCACTGTAAGGAAGCTTTCCCTGATTACCTTTACACATTCGGACAGGTCGCTTTCAACCGCTTTTCTAATCATATCTGCCTCCCGCCGGAATTATACTCATGAGCACATTCCCTTGCCGCTCTTTCATTCTGAATAATAATTCTCTTTCACAAACCTGCGCAGAGCCGCCAGCGAGCGTTCCACCTTCTCCGTATCGATACAGTATGCCATACGGAAATATCCCGGCGCTCCAAAGGTATCCCCGGGCACCAGTACCAGGTCATATTGTAACGCCTTACGGCAGAATTCCTTCGCGTCCTCTTCCAGTGCTTTCGGGAAAATATAGAAAGTTCCCCCGGGCTTCACGCAGGTAAAGCCCAAGTCTGTCAGTTCCTTATAGATCAGCTTCATATTGGTCTCATAAACTCCCAGATCCGCAGTCTTGTCCAGTACTTTTGCCACCGCAAGCTGAATCATGGAGGGCGGACAGTTATGGCCGATTCCCCTGGAAATCTGGCCGCACATATTGACCATGGTTTCCGCATCCTTACAGTTGGGATTCACAGCCACATAGCCAATACGCTCCCCTGGAATGGACAGCGATTTGGAGAAAGAATAGCACATGACAGTATCGTCATAAAAAGCTGACACGCATGGCGCATCCACTCCCTCAAATACAATCTCCCGATAAGGCTCGTCAGAAATCAGATAAATGGTATGCCCATACTCCTGAGATTTCCTGCGCAATGTGTCTGCCAGCCTCTGCAGCGTCTCCGCGGAATATACCACGCCGGATGGATTGTTGGGCGTGTTGATCAGCACTGCCATCACCTTCTCTGTGAGCATTTCCTCAAATTTTTCAAAATGAATCTGGAAATTATCCGTATCCGGCGGCACCACCTTCAGCACCGCGCCTGTCAGGTTCACATAAGGGCCATATTCCGGAAAATAAGGGGCAAACGTCAGAATCTCATCCCCGGGCTCCGTCACCAGCCTGAAGGCATGTGCCAGGGCACCGGCCGCCCCCACCGCCATAAAAATGTGCTCTTTCCGGTAAGGCAGTCCAAATCTCTGCTCCAGAGAAGCCGCCACCGCC
Source organism: Lachnospiraceae bacterium UBA7188 (assembly GCA_002490995.1). Classification (GTDB taxonomy): domain Bacteria; phylum Bacillota; class Clostridia; order Lachnospirales; family Lachnospiraceae; genus Acetatifactor. Next base: position 29,816 of record DKVC01000221.1, on the reverse strand, counting down.
TCCCGGACGCTGGTAATGCCCAGGCTGGGGCTGTAACCGTGAAGCGCATTTGTGCCCATCTCTGACAACATTTGAATACAGGCATCCGTAAATTCCTGCGGCACCGGAACGGACGGATTCCCCAGGCTGTAATCAAACACATTCTCATATCCGATCTCCTGTCCACGAGCTGTAGCAAATTCCGACAGCTCCCTGATGACTGACTTCCCTGACAGCATATTTTTATACTTCTGAACTAACATAAATAACGTATCCTCCCTGTCTATTATAAGCTTTATGAACGATATCCGTTCCGCACTTTATACAATTTATACTGCACACCGGTCAAACTTGCAATGCACCCGACTAAGTCACTGCCTTAA
>DKVC01000221.1:28333-29146 GCA_002490995.1 Lachnospiraceae bacterium UBA7188 | reverse complement strand
CCGGAGACACCACTGTAAATCCTGACATCATTATACTGTTACATCTTCAGAGGGTCAATCCCCGCCACCCACAGAATTTCCTCCAAAGGCACATGACAGTATCCCCCTGGATTCTTGTCCAGATATTTCTGATGATACTCCTCGGCCTCATAAAAATTCCGCAGCGGACATGCCTCCACCACCACTTTTCCCACTGTCTACCGCTGCAGCTCCTGAAGGGATTCTCTCACTATGGAAGCATCTTCATCATCCTTATAATACACCCCCGTGCGATACTGATGCCCCACATCCCCTCCCTGCCGATCCAGCAGAACCGGGTCGATAATCCTGTAAAATAATTTCAATAAATCCGCAAGCGGAAGCTGTTCGGCATCATAAATCACTTTAACTGTCTCCGCATGCCCTGTATTCTCATACCGCACCTGTTCATAAGAAGGCGACTCCGTATTTCCATTTGCAAATCCTGCTTTTGTAGATATCACGCCCTTAATCTGCGAGACATACTTCTCCACGCCCCAGTAGCAGCCGCCTGCCAGGTAAATTTCCTTTTCAGTCATTTTCTTATTCCTCTTCCGCCCACACAAGAGCACACCTCACGGCTCGTTTCCACCCCTTCAAAAGATCCTGCCGCTTCCCATCTTCCATCACAGGCTCAAACACTCTGCCAATCTGCCAGTTCGCCCGGATTTCCTCCCTGTCCTGCCAGTAGCCCACGGCAAGCCCTGCCAGGTAAGCCGCACCTAACGCCGTAGTCTCAATGCATTCCGGCCTGTGCACCAAAGTGTCCACAACGTCCGCCTGGAACTGCATCAG
>DKVC01000221.1:20668-28049 GCA_002490995.1 Lachnospiraceae bacterium UBA7188 | reverse complement strand
TCCGCCTGGAACTGCATCAGAAAATCATTGGCACTGGCGCCTCCGTCCACTTTCAGGCTCTTTAACCGGATGCCGCTGTCCTGTTCCATGGCCTGCAGCACATCTGCGGTCTGATAGGCTATGGACTCCAGCGTGGCACGGATAAAATGCTCCTTGGTACAGCCCCTGGTCAGTCCCACCACAGTCCCCCTGGCGTACTGATTCCAGTAAGGCGCCCCCATTCCCGCAAACGCGGGTACAATGTAAACCCCGGCGGTGTCCTCCACAGCCTCGCAGTATCTCTGAGACTGGGGTGCATCCTTGATCATCCGCATACTGTCCCTCAACCACTGTACGCTTGCCCCCGCCACAAATACACTGCCTTCCAGCGCATATTCCGGCTTATCGGAAGTCCCGGCGGCAATGGTGGTCAGGAGCCCGGATTTGGATACAATGGCGTCTGTCCCTGTATTCATCAGCAGGAAACAGCCTGTCCCGTAAGTATTTTTCACCTCGCCCTTTTCAAAGCAGCACTGACCGAACAGAGCCGCCTGCTGGTCTCCGGCGGCACCGGCGATAGGAATCTCACCGCCCAGAACGGATGGAGCCGTATGCCCGAACACATGGCTGGAAGGGCACACCTTAGGAAGAATGCCGGCGGGAATCCCGAACCGCTCCATGATCTCCTCATCCCAGCACAGCCTGTGGATATCATACAGCATGGTCCTGGAGGCATTGGTGTAATCCGTCACATGCACAGCTCCCTTCGTCAGGTTCCAGATCAACCAGGCGTCCACCGTGCCGAATAAAAGCTCACCTTTTTCCGCTTTTTCCTGCGCACCGGGGACATTTTGCAGTATCCATGCAATCTTGGACGCGCTGAAATAAGCATCCGGCACCAGTCCCGTTTTCTCCCGTATTTTCAGGTCAAAACCGTCCTTTTTCAATTCCTCTATCATGTCCGATGTACGGCGGCACTGCCACACAATGGCATTGTACACAGGCTCCCCGGTATTTTTATCCCACAGGATTGTAGTCTCCCTCTGATTGGTGATGCCGATGGCGGCAATCTGCTCCGCGCTTACCCCGGCCAGGGCCATGCACTCTGTGGCAACTGCCAGCTGGGAGGACCAGATTTCCTTGGGATTATGCTCCACCCAGCCGGGCTGGGGGTAAATCTGGGTGAACTCCTTCTGTGACATGGAGTGGATATTCCCCGCTTTATCAAACAAAATGCACCGGGAACTGGTCGTCCCCTGGTCCAGCGCCATGATATAATTTTGAGAATAAACCCTGCTTTTTGATTCTATATTATATTTCCCCATATGCTCCTCCTGATTTCAATCCACCACATAATATACATTTTTCTGTATATCATTAACCGCATTCAACCGAACTTTATTATTTGATTTTCTCCATACTGCCAATCGTCCTGGTCCATTCCGCCGGTATCAGAACAGGCAGGAAAGGATTCCTCCAGCGACTTCCGGCATCCGATCCCCCACGGTTCTCCGGTAAATCCTATAGCTTTACCGGCGAAACGTATCGGCGGGATATATTTCACAGTACTTCCTCATTATAAACAGAAATCTCCCGGAATTCAATGCGTAAAAATGAAAAAATAAGTTGGCGCATGCAACTGCCTATGCTATAATAAATGGGAGGTCTGATTCCATCCACGGAAGACTTGCCTGTACCGACACATACACAGGCAATTAAAATACGAACCAGGAGGCTTACTTATGCGAAAGAGAAAATTACTTGCCATAGGCCTTGCCGCCATCTGCGTGCTTTCAGCCTGCGGCAATGGGGAAGACGGAACCTGGGAAAGAACCGATGCCCGGGAGAAAAACGGCACCCGGGAAGGAACCGATGCCCGGGAGGGAAGCAGCGGCTATGTCTATGTGCCGGAAACCATTGATGTGCCCCTGGACAGCGAAAATTCCTTCTTGGATGCTGTCAAAGCAATGGACGAGTATCTTTATTATAAAGCAGAAGTCACCACGGCATCCGGTATGTCAGAAACGCAGATCAGCCGGATCCCGCTGCAAGATGAGCTGGATTTCAATGCCGGTGAATTGGTTTTCCGGTCCGGCCAGCCCTATGTGGACTACACTGTGGACCAGGCACAGGATCTGTATGTCTGTACCGGCTCCTTCGGTGGCGACCTCATCCTTTCCAAGCTTTCGGAAGACGGGGAAAACATCTACCAGCTCACGCTGACGGGGGAACCGTATCCAACTTCCCGCATCGCCAACGGCTCCATTATTGCCACGGACGGCAGCGGGACTATATATGTATTGTCCCAGCAGTCCCTCCTGCAAATCGGCCCGGAAGGGACACTCACAGGAAAATTCTCCCTGGAGACAGACAGCAGCTACGGCATCTCTGGCTATCTGCTGGAGGATTCAGCCGGGCATGTTTATTATTGGGATTCCTCCCTCACGCTGGAAAGCAAATTGTCCGAGATCTCCGGGACCGGCTCGCTCCAGCTGAAAGAAATATCCGCCGTCTCATCCCTTGACAATCCCTTCTTCTACCATGGAAGGGACGGCCTCCTGCTCCTTTCCGGCGGCTGCTTATATCAATACCAAACAGGCTCGGACACTGTGGAAAAGATATTGTCCCTGGAAGACTGCGATATCTATGAATCCTCTGTCAAAATGGCCATGCCGCTTCCGGACGGCGATTTCCTGATCTACGCCAACGAGGGCAGCGGATACGATCCCTATCACAATGAACTGCTGCGCCTGGCCAGGACAGCGGCGGCAAGGACGCCAAAGCGGCAGCGGATATCATCCTGAACAGGGTGCAGCTCCTCCTCTCGGAGCAGGGATGACCGGAAGCCACACCTTCGCGCAACGGCTGCCACTGGCCTAAAAGCGCTTGCGGAGGCCGGTCACCGTTCATCCAGATACAGCTGCACCCTGTTCTGGGTCACCTCCGCCACCTCCTCCGCGGATTTGCTGCCCTCAAACAGCCAGGCGGCTTCCTCCCCAATGATTTCCGGCACAGTCTGTTCCGTGCCCTTTTCCGGGCTGGCGCATTCCAGAAGGGTATAGACCAGCTCTACTTCCTCCGGGGCAGCTGCGCGGAATTCTATGTATGACCCGTCCTCCTGCATCACCACTGACGCATATGCCAGCAGCTTATCTTCTGAAATCCAGGCCAGTTCCAGGGCGTCCTGCCACAGGTTGCTGTCCCCCACCGCAGCAGCCCCTGCCAGATTCCCTCCTTCACATTGTAACGGTACAGGATGCCATACAGCAATCCCCAGGCATTCTGATTCCTGTTTTTCCTGATTCTGTCAACTCCGCCCCTTATCCCTTCAGGGAAACCACAGTGCCGCCCTTCACTTCCACCATCTTGCAATCATCCACCTGCAGCCACACACTGGCGGCGCTGGGATTATATACCGTCTCGGTATCCCCGGAGAATTTCAGGCGCCTGGCCGCGTCCATGTAATCGATGATTTCAATATTCGTAGCGTACCAGATATCCTCTCTGCCGCCCATATACTTACAGAATTCTTCGATTACCTCCCAGTTGTTCCTGTCGTCAAATTCATAGCTGTGCCCCCACACATACATAAGCTTCAGGTACTGCCGCTTTGCAAATCCCGCGAAAAATTCCGCTTTCGCCATCAGCTCCGGGTCATTGTGATGACAGGTGGGATGCCATTCCAACGGGTCGGCTGGCAGTTCGTAATCAGCCTTCGTCTCCACCACCCTGGAATAGGCAATCCCCAGCTGGCGGAACAGCTGCTTGATTTCCCCGCTGTAGGAGCCGTTGGGATAAGCATGTCCCCTGACCAGTCCGCCGGTCAGGCTCTCCAGCCCCTTTCTGTCCTCCAGGATTTCTTCTGCCACCTCCACCAGGGGGCAACGCGCAATGGTAGGATGGGTCAGACAGTGCGTTGCCACCTCATGATTTTGATACAGTTCCTTTACACGCGCTTTCTGTATGCGTTTCTCATCCCCATCTATCAAGCCGTAATTCAGGTTAAAAGTTCCCCGTATTCCGTACTTGTTAAATATTTCCACCAACCGCTCATCCTGAAGCCTCCCGTCGTCATAGCTCATGGTGAGCGCCTTCGCTTTCCCCTCCGGGAAACATGTGTATATTTTCATTTGTATCTCCTTTCCTGCCCTTTTCGGGCACAATCGATATAAAGAAATTGCGGCAAAAAATTGTTTGCAATAAGTCATACTACAAGAAGCAAGTGCAGCTTCCTATAATTGAATGCGACGCAAAGGACGCGCTTTTTATCGGAAACGAAGAGCTTGCTTGCGATAAGATATATTATAGACACAATTTCCTTGAAATTCAATGCCGAAATGCATCCTGTTTTTAGCTATTTTCAGCTTTACCTTTCACTTACATCCTTTTCACTCCCCTGTTTCCGCCGGCGCTATCCCGCATATCACCACCACACAGGACGCCGCCAGTGCAACCGCCGCAAATATCACGGCAACATTCAGTACATTATTTCCGTAAGCCGAGCTCAAAAAGGCAAACACCTGCAGCAATACCATCCCTGCGCGTATCACATCAAGCCTTCCGGCACACTCCTGCTGCTGCGTGCGGATGCGCTCCGCCACCTCTCCGAACAGCACATATATGGCATAAATATAGATTACCGTCGTCAACAGCATCTCCAGCCCGTTCTCAAACTGCCATATCCAATGCACAAAATAATCTGCTGCCAACAGCAGAAACAGCGGCTTTACCTGCTTTTCCCCCTGTGTCTGGCTTTCATGTGCCTGTATAGATGCGTAAAACAGCAGCATCCCCACGAAATCCGGCAGCACTTCCAGGCTTCCGATACTGAAATCCAAAAAATCAAACAGAAGCCCCCACTTCAGACATCTTAAAGCGTTTCGCTCCACATCTCTCCCTCCTCCCGCAAAATTCCGTCTACATATATACGTATATAATTTTCTATCCTGTCGCCTTTTTTCCAACACTGGCCAGATTCACAGTAACCGATGCCTCCCCCGCATACAGGCCTGGGTTCCCCTGTCATCAGTTCCCGTCCGTAAAATCCTGTAAAGCTGCTTTCGCCGTAATAACTGATGCCTGTGCTTAGGTCAGCTTTCCCATATTCCCTGTCCACAACCCCTTCCATCTGATCCAAAATCCATTCGTTTTCCTCTTCTTTATCCTTTGTGACCAGGATTTTAATCACATAGCCGTCCAGATTTTCCTCTCCCAGATATGTGACATAGCAGTTCTTATATTTATACTCCTGAGAAAAACGGTCAGGAAAAGAAATCTCTTTCTGTGTCTCATCCTCCTGATCATGGAAATGCAGGAATCCCGCCCCTCCCCAAAAGGACTCCAGCTCATCGTAATATCCCTCATTATATCCGTACATCTCCACCAGGAAGTCTCCCATCCTTACACTGCAGGACACCAATGCTTCCGGCTCATATTCCCCCTGAGTTGTCTCCGACTGGCTCTCCAGCCATACCTTCCAGCCTTTTTCCTTCGTCAGCCCCAGCTCCCACACCGCGAAAGCCGGACCGTCGGAGTCCCTGAGCACTGCTTTCACCGTTGCACTGCCTTCTTTCCCGTCGTACTGCAGATTATAGACACGGAAACTCTCCGCCGCCGAAATTTCCCCTGGAAAATAATCCGGATACCCTCCTGCCTCAGACAGCTCTGCCCACCGCCGGATATCCTGTCTCTCAAACCATTCCAATGCAAAAGCTTCATATTGCGGAACCTCCCTGTCCGGCATCACCGACATACGGTAAACCGTATTTCCTTCCTTGAATGCCCGTAAAAACAGATACACGGCTTCCTCTGGTGTCCTGGCATAATAGCATCTTGCCTGAAGCAATGCATACTCCAAATCCCGTTTTGACTCAATCTGCGAAACCGTATAACCGTTTTCCCTGGCGGAGCTTCCAATTCCTGCCAGCGCCAGCATCAGCACAATGCATAAGGTTACCAGACCCACACCCCTGGGCACCTTCCGGAAATCCCGGATGCGCCGGATTCTGGTCCTCATGTTCCGATAAGAGCTCGCCATGTCGGAAGTCCCCACTTTGACGTGATTTCTCCTTTTCCCCTCACTCATGGCAATCAATGTCTCACCGTAATTCCGTATATTTTCTTCCCCGCAATATTCCAGTACCCGTTGATCACACAGAGCTTCGCTGTCATTTTGTATCACGGATGTCAGGATCCAGATGACGGGATTGAACCAGTTGATGACCCGCACCAGGTGGATACCCAGGTTAATCAGGACATCGCCGAACCGCTTGTGCAGCAGTTCGTGGACTATGACAGCTTCCGACGACGCCACTTCGCTTTCCCCGTCTTCCGGCTTGTCGCTGCCTGTCATTTTCTTCCCGTCCACCAACATGCCTGTACTTGTCCCGATTCTTTCTCCGCGCAGAGTCTCTCTATCCTCCGGTATTTCTCTTCCGGTTAAAGTCTCTCTGTCCTCTGCTATTTCTCTTCTGTCCAAAGTCTCTCTGTCCTCTGGCATTTCACTTCCGGCTGAAATTTCTCCGCCCTCCGTCATTCTTCCATCTGTTGGCACTCCCTTACCAGACAATGTCCCCCAATCCTCCGGCAGCACCAGAACCGGCCTCACCACGCCGCAGATAAAGGGCGTACTGCTCTTCAATATACGGATATCACTGCAGCTTTTTAATCCGTATTTCCCAGCAGCCCTGTCCACGTATCTCCTTACATCCTCGCCCGCTTTCGGCGCCCTAGCAATCCGTATCCGCAAAACCGCCCACATGACCAGATAAAAGCCACCCAACAGCACAGCTCCCCACATCCAGAGCTTTCCCAGTCCGGTGATAACTTCCCCATATCCCCTTTTTTCCGCCAACATCCTCCCCATCTCAATCCATTTTTCCAACGGTATATCCTGAAAAACGGAAATGGGTGTGGAAATCAATCCAAAGCGGAACGGCACCAACAGACGCACCAACAGTACCAGCCAGATAAAATAATGCCACCTTGCATCCAGCTTGTCATGAAAAATCAGCTTGACCAGCCAGATGAACAGGCCGATAATGGTAACTGCTGTCGTATATTCCAATATCTCCCAAAAATCCATATTGCCCCCTTTCTGCCATCCGTCCCTTATAGCAGATGGCTTTCACCTTCCCCTGCCTGCCGCCCGTCCGCTGCTTTACCTCACTAAATCCAGGAAAATCACCGAAAATTTGCAGGATCCGCCGCAAATTATACTCGCAAGCGCATTTACTTTCCATTTTCTGTTCTACAATACCGACGCGCTCGCTCGTTATACATTCAGACTGGCTAATATTTGTGACCGTGAGTATATACTGCGCACCGGTTAAATTTGCAGTGCAGCCAGACTAAGTCACTGCCTTAAGCAGTGACTTTTAGACCGCCAGCCAGGTACTTTCCC
>DKVC01000221.1:13644-20456 GCA_002490995.1 Lachnospiraceae bacterium UBA7188 | reverse complement strand
TACTTTCCCGGGGACATCACTGTAAATCCTGGCGGTCTGCGGTATATTTCGGCTCTGTCCCCTTCGTTCCATATTCATCCAACAGCTTCCGCAGCGCCTCCGCCTCCCGGGCTGACAGCCTGTTATCCTTCACAAAGGCTGCCACCATGTTTCCCACATTGCCCCGGTACACCCTCTGCAGGAAACTTTCCCGCTCCTGCTTCTCACATGCCTCCCGCGGAACCGCTGCCCGGTACACATGGGGCGAACGCTCCCTGTCCACCTCCGCAAACCCTTTTTTACAGAGCCTGGTCAGAAAGGTATGTATCGTATTTTTATTCCATTTCTTCCCCAGATGCTCCGCCAGCTGGGCCTGAGTCATCTCTCCCTGCCACAGCTGTTCCATCAGCAGCCACTCACTCTCCGAAATCTTATAATCCATATCTTCCTCCTGTTCCAATTCCAATACTAATTCCAGTTCCAGCTCCGCAGATATCCGCCCAGTCCCCATATCTGGTACGAAAATTTCCCGTTTGCCTTCCGTCGCCCTTTGCCTGCCGTCACCCTTTGCCTGCCGCCCTCCTCTGCCTGCCGTCACCCTTTGCCTGCCGCCCTCCTCTGCCTGCCGTCATCCTCTGCCTGGAAATTCCCCGACGGAACCGGAAAAGAAACATGGCTTTACGCAAGAAGCCTACACACGTAGTCTATAATTATATACTACATGTGTAGGCTTCATTTGTCAAGATAAATTTGTTATATATCTGCCGCCTTTTTGCATCGTGTTGCACCAGCACTCACTCGTTTATACAGGCAGGTTGGCAAATGTTTCCACCTGTGCGGTTGCAATCCAATGGGCCTGTCTGCATGCAAGCTATTGCAATGCAGACGGGCCACTGGATTAGCACCCCACTTTCAAATGAGCGAAACGCGTCTGCGAATACAGACGCAGGAGCGCGCAAGCGCGGGTTTTGCGAATGCGGGAGTGGGTTCTATTTTGGAAACCAATTGCATGCCAACTTGTGGGCATGCATCAGAACTGGGGGAACCGTGAGGAAATCTTTCTTACATTTATCAAAAAAAGAATAAAAATATTGACAATGCGTATTATACGCATTATAATATAATCAAATAAAAAGAAAGGAGTGATGCCATGAATGAATAAGGAGGAATTGAATGAGATTTAGAGAAGTTGAGAATGTATTATTAAAAGATGGATGGTATCAAGTTAAACAAAAGGGTTCACACCACCAATACAAACACCCAGATAAGCCAGGAAAAGTTACAATCCCAGAACACGGAGGGGATTTGAATCCTGATACAGTAAAATCGATTATGAAGCAAGCGGGGCTTTAAGCCCCATTTGCTCAATCTTTATAGATGGAGGTAAATAATATATTGAAATTGATTTATCCGGCAATATTTAAGCCTTTTTCAGATCAAAGCGGCGGATACGTGGTAGAGTTTCCGGACTTGCCCGGCTGCGTGACGGAAGGCAAGGACTTAGAGCAAGCGATTGAAATGGGAATTGATGCAGCCAGTGGTTGGATATTAGGAGAACTGGAAGATGGGGAGCAAATACCACGTGCTTCTAACTATTCAGAAATAGCTGTTGAAAATGGGTGTATGGTAAATATGCTATTACTGGACATTGATTCCTATGAAGAAAAATATGGTGAAAAGGCAGTAAGAAAAAACCTTACTATTCCTGCATGGCTGAATACTTTTGCTGAAAAAAATAATATCAATTTCTCTAAACTTTTACAAGAAACCTTATTCTCAATGGCACAAGCAAAATAAATAGATATATGGAGCTGCCCTTTATAGGGTAGCTTCTTTTATTCCATTTCTTCCCCAGATGCTCCGCCAGCTGGGCCTGAGTCATCTCTCCCCGCCACAGCTGTTCCATCAACAGCCACTCACTCTCCGAAATCTTATAATCCATATCTTCCTCCTGTCCCAATTCTAATTCCAGCTCCAGCTCCGCGGATATCCGCCCAGTCCCCATGCCTGGTACGAAAATTTCCCGTTTACCTTCCGCCGCTCTTTACCTGCCGTCGCTCTCTGCCTGGCACTTCCCCGCCGGCGCCGGAAAGTACACATGACATTACGCAAATTGCCTACACGTGTAGTCTTTAATTATATACTACGCATGTAGGCTCTATTTGTCAAGATAAATTTCGTTTGATATTTTTAAAAGCATTGCTCCAATTCATTCCAAGTTTCCACTGTCAGAATATTTTTATCCTCTGTGTACGGCAGATCAATCGCCCCTATGTACCATACCGGAAACAGCCCGGCATTTAAGGAACCTTTTACATCACATTCGTACTGATCCCCGATATACCAGACTTCGTCCGGCCGCAGCCCAGCCTTTTCCAAAGCCAGCTCAAATATCCTTTTATTTGGCTTGCGGAATATAAAATTGCTTGAAGTTATGATAAATTCAAACGCATTTTCCGGAAGTAGCCTGTTGATGCGCTCTGCAACCACAGAAGGATCAAAAGAAATATTGCTGATCACGCCTGTGCGGATACCTTTATTCTTCAAATATCCTAGAAAATCTTCAATACCGTCTGTGGGTGTTCCCGGGGCGGCAGCATTCCAGAATACTGTATCTATCTCAGCGCTGCTGAGTGCAATCTCGATTCCCTGCGATTCATAAAGATAGGAAGAAAACATCAAATTGGGTATTTCTATCTGAAATAAATGTCTTTCCTCAGGCTCAAATCTTCCCAGCTCCCGATTGATTTCATTTGCTTTGGCCTGTACCTGCTCTGCCGACAAATGATATTTATTTTTTACAGCATGCTGTAAAACAGCCGCTGTTCCCTTTACCCCATCAAATTTCTGCTCTGAAACCAGTGTTTGACCATAGTCAAATAATACCATTTTGGGCATTTTCATGTCACTTACCTCCAAAATATCCCATTTCCTTAGGAACTGTCGCGAAATAATTTGTACTATATGCTTTTGCTAAAGTATGATAAAGACTGTGGATTTCTCTGTAAACTCGTGCAAATTATTTTAAGACATTTCCTTACGCCCCGCTCTTCGGAACATAACGCATATCACTCACGGTATACACCGTCAGAAATGCCTCCGGATCCTCTTTCGTCACATACTGCATCAGCTTCTGGTACTCATTCTTGTCCACAATGGTGATAATCTCATTCCTTACCACACCGTCATAGGCCCCCTGCGCCTGATAAATGGTGGCCCCGCTCTTCAAAGTATGTAAAATCCACTCCCGGATCTGCTCCTCCTTGTTCTTCGAGATAATGCAGACCCGGCGCTTGAGCTTCTGCCCGAAAATAAAGTGGTCCAGTACCATACCGTTGAGATAGGTTCCCAGCACACTCAGAACCACCGTCTTCTTATCATACACCAAAGCCGAGCTCAGCGCCACCACCATGCCGCTGAGGCTCATGGCTTTCCCCAGGTCCATATGCAGATACCGGTTCATGATCTTGGCCACAATATCCAGCCCTCCGGAAGACGCATTCATATTAAACAAAATGCTCAGGCCGACGCTTACCGTAAAAATATAACAGACCACATCCAGCGCCGCGTCCCCGGTCAGGGATGTATAGTCCGGCAAAAGAATCTCAAACATACCGATAAATACCGGCAGAAGAATGGAAGTATACACCGTTTTAAACCCGAAATCATGGCCGCACAGCAGAAAACCGGCAATCAGCAGGACGATATTCAGAACCATGGTAATGACCGATACAGACAGCGGCACAAAATTCGATAATACGATAGCCAGTCCGGACACGGAACTCACCGCTGCGTGGCTTGGCACCAGAAAGAAATAAACCGCTGCCGCCGTAATCAGAGTAGCCAGGCTCATCACCGCCAGTTCCCGGACCGTTTTTACCATTTTCCCTCTGCCGCTGTCATTTGCTGTACTCATATCAAACCCCCATTTCATTTTTCTTTTCTCTGGAACTGTCGAAATATTGCTCACGGATATACCTGACCAAAGCCAGCCCGATCCGGCATAAAAAACGTTTTATTCGCTGTCCAGTTCCAGCACACACGACGCCCCCGCAAGCGAAAACCGGAATACCTCCGCCGGAATCTCCCATCGGCAGTCATACCCTATCACTTCATGGCTGCGCATACATGCAGCCGCCACATGTCCTGTCCCTGACAGCGCGGCAATGTGGCGCGGCCAGTCCCCTGTAAGCCATTCCTGTCTCCCGGAAAGCCGTCCCCCTTCCCACCGCCATGCTGCAAGGGTGTTGGGTCCCCGGTTGCATACATACAATGTTCCCTCCCCGTCCAGGCATGCTCCGCCCGGCCAGTTTTGCAGATCCGCCACACCGCTGGCAGGTTCCGCCGCCCTGCTTTTCCCGTCCGCATCCAATACTCTGATCATGCCGTCCAGCTCGTTTACGCAGGCCAGATTCCCGTCCCTCAGCATAAGGATCTGGCGCGGGCCGCTCCCATGGGGCTGGCACAGTATTTCCGGTTTCCCCGCCGGAAGTCCGCCGTCCAGCCCAAAACGATACAGACAGTCATTTCCCAAATCCGCCAGATACAGTGACTCACCTGCAGTATATGCCCAATGAGCGTGTGCACCCGGACGGCAAAACGTCCACAATATTTTCGTCAGTTCCGCATCCACCGCAAAATAATCTCCGCTCTCATAGCAGGAGCCAAAGATCATTTCTCCGCATGCATGCAGATGGCACAGTCCCCGGCCGGGCACGGTAAGCCTACCCGCCTGTTTCAAGCCTTCCCTCTGCAATTCATAAACCGTAATATCCGCGCCGTCAGGCCGCTCGGAAGCCGCATAGATCCGTCCGCCGCTTCCCTTACAGCAAAAGGAAGGCGAACCTCCATGGCACATACCATACAGCTTCCGTACCCCTCCTGCCGCCTCAATATGATACAATGCAATATCCTCCTGTCCCGGCGCTCCGTAGCCGGAAACCAGTATCAGGCTTTCTTTCACTTCAACACCCCGCTGTTATACCTATTGTATACTTTCTGCTTTTAATCTTTCTGCTTTTATACTTCCTGGCTCCATTATGTGCCGCTCTTTCCAAAAAACTCCTGTCAGACCTTCGGCCCGCAGCATCCGGTCACTGGAACTTATGTTTTTATCATACCAGAGTCTGCCCTTCCTTTCAATACAGTTTTAAAAGAGGTTTTAAAGGGTTCCAAAAAGAACAAAGAATTCCTTGTGTTCTCCCCCCATATGGATTATACTGGTAACGTAATTACATTTATCCTCACTTGCAAAGGAGCATTATATGGAATCAGAAAAAAACAGACAGACAAAAGGCAATACCGCAATGAAAAAAGGAATCGGCATCACCGCAAAACTGGCTGCAGCCATCATCTTTATCGTCGCCCTGGCAGTGGCGGTATTGCTGATCGTAGTTTACAAACAGATGTCACAGGCTTTGTCGGAAAAAAGCGAAGACCTGATCCAGACCACCACTGACAGAACCATCCAGGAGACAAGAAGCTGGATGAACCGGACGCTGACCATGCTGGAAATGCAGCGGGATACCATCGAATATGAAGCCATGGACATTCCTGCCATGGAAGAATACATTCGGCATACCGTCAATCAAAACGATGCCTACCCCGCCGGGCTGTATGTGGCACTGACGGACGGCTCCCTGTACCATGCCTCCTTTGTACCCGGCCCGGACTTTGACGCCTCCTCAAAGAGCTGGTATAAGGACGGAATCCGGTCGGAAGCTTTCATCCTAGGAGATGTGTACTTTGACGAAGACAGCCAGTCCTACGTAGTAGGCGCCTCAGGCATGCTGAAAGGCGCCGGCGGCGAGATTCTGGGCGTGGCCGCGGCGGACGTATACCTGGATTCCATATCCGGCATCGTCAGCGGCATCCAGCTTGAAGAGACAGGCGGCATCTTCCTGGTGGATACCAGAACGGACACCATTATCGGGCACCGTGACCCGGAAATTGCAGGCGAGAAACTGGGAGACCTTACAGACAGCATGTATGTCTATGCCGATGAGCAGATCAAAGCCGGAAATACAGGACTGAGCATCCATGATAATACATACATTCAGATTGCCGAAGTTCCGGGCAGTGACTGGACGGCAGTCGCCTATGTTTCCCAGTCCGAAGTCCTTCAGGAATTGCTGGATCTGACAAAATATATGACAGCAGTAGCCGTTCTGACCGTGCTTTTCCTGCTCCTGCTGATCATCGTCCAGGTAAGGCGCGTTATCGGCAAGCCGGTAAAGGAACTGAGCCGTGCCGCTACCCGGATTGCGGAAGGCGAACTGGATCAGAGCATCCGGTACCGCTCCAGAGACGAACTGGGCGTGCTTGCCCACGATTTCAACCAGGTTACTTTACGTCTGCGCGACTATGTAAAATATATAGACGAAATTTCGGAAAAGCTGCGTGAAATTGCCTCCGGTAACCTGGATTTTACACTGGAAAATGAGTATGCCGGCGAATTTGAGAAGCTGAAAACCTCGCTGGAAGAAATATCCCGTTCCCTGAACAGCGCCATGGGCCAGATCAGCGCCGCCTCCAGGGAAGTAGCCGCAGGCGCAGGCCAGGTTTCCGGGGGCGCAATGGCACTTTCACAGGGTTCCACGGAACAGGCAGAGGCGGTGGAAACACTGGCAGAGCATATCGGCTCCATGTCAGAAAGCGTCCAGATGACCGCCCGGAACGCCCAGGAAGCCAGCCGCATCTCCCAGGATGTCAAGCGCGAGCTTCTGGAGAGTAATGACAAGATGCAGAACATGACGGTGATCATCCAGAAAATCAGCGACAAATCCAACGAAATCCACAGGATTGTCAAGACCATCGAGGATATCGCCTTCCAG
>DKVC01000221.1:0-13308 GCA_002490995.1 Lachnospiraceae bacterium UBA7188 | reverse complement strand
CAATATTCTGGCCCTGAACGCCGCTGTGGAAGCAGCACGCGTCGGTTCCGCCGGAAAAGGCTTCGCGGTAGTGGCGGATGAAGTCCGGGCACTTGCCGGAAAGTCCTCCGCAGCAGCCCAGGAAACCTCCCATCTGTTAGGGGAAACCGTAAGCTCCATGGAAGAGGGTGTACGCGCCGCCCAGGATACCGCCAATTCCATGCTGGCAGTAGTGGCACAGGCTGACGAGATGAGCACTCTGGTCAGCAGCATTGCGGAGCATACCGGAAAACAGGCTGCTGACGCGGCGGAGATCACCGTCGGAATCGACCAGATTTCCAGCGTGGTTCAGACCAACGCATCAACTGCGGAGCAGAGTGCGGCTGCCAGCGAAGAATTGTCCGGTCAGGCGGATATGCTGAAAGGCCTGGTAGGGAAATTCCGTCTGAAGCGATAAAATATACTCACGGCCAGAAACATTTGTAGGCGCGTTCTCTGTGCTGCACTATAGGAAGCTGCACCTGCTTCCTATAGTGCGGCATTATTTATACGCAATCGAAAATATTTGCCAACCTGAACGGATAACAAGTGAGCGCTTGTGCAATATCATTTTAATAATAAAATCGCCTATGATTCACTTATTTGAGACGAGAAGCTACCGATTTTCTTTTGCCAATAACCGCTTTATCGTTTCCTCGGCAATTCGGAGTTTTTCCTCAGCTTCTTCTGCCCTTCGCCGCTCTTCCTCCGTTTTCCGGCGTTCTTCCTGCAGGCTCATATGCTCCATATTTTCAAACAAATATCCCATTTCCCGTGCCCTCACTCTCTGAACACACTGTGTCCTTTCTTCTTCTGGTACATCTATCTTGAAGCAAAGACTCTCAATAACCTTCACAATCACATCCAACACATGTCCGGGACTGTCTTTTATAATCTTATCCAGTTCCGCTGGCGGTATATGTATAAAATCCTCCAGATCAGATGCATTCCGAATCTTATTGATCATCATAATCAGCGACATCTCATCGCCCCTTTTCAGCAGTTCCTCATTACTGTAGTCATGAATCCTGATAACCTCATATTTAAAGTCGGGTATCCAGTCCCGGTATTCTCCGCTGCCTCCAATCCGGCCGCTTCCCATTTCCGCTCCAGGCGGTCTCTCTTTCTTCGTCATACTGTTTTCTCCTGTCTGAGATTGCAGAAGCTGACAGGAGAATACGCCTTTCGCCTGTCTCCGCTTCCTTTCTGTTACTTTGCTTGAATCAATGGCGAAAAGCCGATACAAGGGAACCTGATTTCCTTAAGCACATGAGCTCCGGCTTACCGGATACCCTTATAAGATAAATTCAGACACTTCATACGCAGGACAGACCTGCGAAAAAGCGACTATACGTTTCTTTTGTAGATAGATTTTACTATAGCACAGTCTGCCCTGACATGCAAGATCATTTATGAAAATTTTATAATGGATATTGCCGCATTATTTACGGTGTTTGCACTGGCGGTCTCCTGTAACTTCACACCTTTTCCCGGGTCCTCCAGCACACTGCCCACGCTTTTTGAATCCCTAACTGCCTGTACATTTCCAGGCGATGCCGTCCGTCATTTACCCGGATACCGTCCAATGAGTACTCCAGAATAAGCGGAGGAGGAGCCCATTCTCCGTAAGACTCCTTCATTTGCTCTACTACATAAAAGAAATAGGCAATGTCCTCTTCTCTCGTTAAATATTCCGGAGCGCCGGACTGAATTTCATCCAGCAGCTTCATCTCTATCTCCACAGGCCCCCAATATTGTCTGGGTTCCAATAACAGGCCGTCCGCCAAAATTACATTGTGGCCATCCCCCCGCAAAAACAGCTGCAGCCATTCCTCGATACGTCCGCGGTCTGCGTATTCCACAGCCGCCTGCAATGTTCCGTAAATCATCCCTTCTCCCTCCTCTGCCGCATTACCTCATACATTATAACCGAAGCCGCACCCGTTCCGCCTGATATAAGCCATTCGAAAATTCCCTGTTTTTCCTCTCAAAGAGCAGATATGTCTGCACCCACTCTTCTAACAGTCCGCATTCCGCATACTCTTCGGCCGAAGAAACCCCCGGCCGAAAGATAAGTCCCGCCCGGCGCTTTCTATTATAAACGATTTTTTTCACCGTTTCCTTTGATAATCCAAAGACATCGGAAATCTCATCCAGGGAAACACCATACTGGAAGAAATTGAGAATCATTCTGTTGCGCTTGAGAAGATACGTCCGATAGCCTGAAGCTTCGCCCCAGGACTTTTCCTCTCCTTCCTTCGGCACATATAAAAGTGTTCCTGCCGCATAGGTCTGTAACTGCTTTAACATATCATCTGGCAGAATATCTTTTGCATTGACGTATTTCATGCTGCCCTCCTGTAAATCTTATCGGCGCACCCATTTCCCGAACAGGGTCTTCTTATATTTTGCCAGACAAAAAAGCCCATCTGCATCAAAAAAGAAGCCAAATTTTCTATAGAAAAGGCTGGCACTACACCAGCCTCACCTTATCCGCCATATGCTTTGGAAGGACCCTGTCATATATCGCATAGTACTCCTCATAGGCCAGCTTCCTTCCAAATGTAAGCACTTCCATCTCCACTCCAAAAAGGTTCACCAGAAATTCCATCGGTACCATACCGTTTCTGAGATAAAAAGCCTTTCTCCTGGTTCTGTCCCGGGCATTTTCCGCGGCTTCCGCCTCCGGGCCGGTGGTACGCTCAATCTCCACCACAATTTTGTCGCTGCCATAGCGCTGCCGCAGTTCCTGGAGGGTAACGCTTCCCAGGCCGCCCCCCTGGCACCGCGGTTCTATCGCAAAGTAATCCAGCAATGCCAGTCCGGCAGCCAGAATCAGTATCGCCAGCCCGCAGAAATTCCCTGTTTCGTCCTCAATGGCCAGCATTTCGCACAGTCCTTCCTTCTGTTTCTCCACCATCATCCCGAAAGGCTTTTTCTCCTCCTTCGGAAAGGATGCCTCATATAAGTTTCTGATTTAATTCAATTGTTCTGTGCTGACTGCTTTTTTTAACATAATGATTTCCCACTTCATTCCCACACTTTTGTCCTTCATTGTGGAAATGCTCACTCATTATACATTTATATCGGCAAATGTTTTCCATCCCAAATATGAAAATGTCTGCGGCAATTCCTGTCTATCACAACAATATTCAGGGATTGTGCAGAAATAACTCCATTTCCGGTTGTGTATACAATAGCCCTCATGCCGTCGCTTCATGGTGAATCTGAAGTTCATACAGTTTCTTATAAATACCGTCCTGCGCCAGCAGCTCCTGATGAGTACCCTGTTCCCGTATCTTTCCCTTGTGCATGACCATAATGCAGTCCGCATGCTGAATAGTGGAAAGCCGATGTGCCACCATGATGGTAGTACGGCCCTGCATCAGCTTTTCCAGAGCCTCCTGGATCAGCAGTTCCGTCTCTGTATCGATATTGGCTGTGGCTTCATCCATAACCAGGATGCTGGGCTTGTGGGCCAGGGTCCTGGCAAAGGAGAGCAGCTGTCTCTCTCCCGCAGAGAACGTAGCGCCGCGCTCGGATACCGGCTCCTTGTAGCCCCCCGGCAGCTTCTCTATGAAATGGGACGCATTCACATATTCCGCTGCTTTCTTCACATCTTCCAGTGTGATATCCTGATTGTGCAGACGGATATTGTACTCGATATCCCCTTCAAAAATAAACACGTCCTGCTGCATCTGCCCGATGGCGCTGCGGAGCTGCTTCTTGCTCAGCCTCCGGATATCCACGCCGTCGATATAAATATTCCCTTTCTGGATGTCATAATACCTTCCGATCAGATTCAATATGGAAGATTTCCCGGCTCCGGTAGCCCCCACAAACGCCACCTTTTCCCCCGGCTCTATGACAAAGGACACGTCCCTCAGCACATAATTTTCATTGTCATAGGCAAACCACACATGGGAGAACTCAATCCGTCCCTTGATCCTGGGAAGCACCACCGGGTTCTCATCCTCCTTCACCAGCGGCTCCTCGCTCATGATGGTGAATATCTTCTCCGCGGAGGCAATGGAGGACTGCAGCGTGGAAAACTGCTCCGCCAGCTCCTGTATGGGCTCAAAGAAAGACTGAATATACTGTGCAAAAATATACAGTGTACCGATAGAAATCACACCGCCCAGCACATCGCGGCTGCCCACTCCCAGCACGATCATCAGGGAGATAATGCTCAGAATATAGATAAGCGGCCGGAAAATGGCAAACACCAGCATCTCCCTGTAACCTGCCCGGTAATACTTATGGTTCTTGTCGTCAAATTCCTCGAATTTCCTCTTCTCCCGTCCGAATATCTGGATGATACGCATGCCGGAAATATTCTCGGACAGAAAAGTATTCACATCCGTCAGCCGCGTCCTGGAAATCCGGTAGGTCTGGCGGGCAATCTTGCGGAAAACCACTGTCAGCACTGCCACAAAGGGCAACAGCACAAAGGAAATCAGCGCCAGTTTCCAGTCCAGAGTCAGCATGACCACCGCAAGCCCTATAATTTTCACCACATTCCGGAATAACCTGACCAGGATTCCGGAATACATCTCGTCCAGCGCCTCCACGTCATTGGTGACACGCGTCACCAGCTTTCCCACAGGCACCAGGTCAAAATAGCGGCTGCTCAGGGACTGGATATGGGCATACAGCTCCTTCCGTACGGTGAGGATAATGCTCTGCCCTGTCTTCTGCAGCAGCCAGGTCTGGCTGATATTGAACAGAAAGCTCAGCGCCAGCACAATCCCGTATTTTACGGTAGTGTCCAGAATCGCGTCGTAATTCCCCTGGGTCTCAAACAGGTCAATGGCATCGCCGATCAGCATGGGGCGGTACAGGTCGAAGCCTGTCAGCGCCAGGACCAGCACCAGACACACAGCCACCCAGCCTGTATAAGGCTTCATATAGGAAAGCAAACGCAGCAGGGCATTGCCCTTATAATTGGATTCTATCTTGTCATCAGTTAAACTACTCATCGCTACCTCCAAATATTTTTGCCATACATCCTTCCCTTCACGCCGCCCCCGGCGCCAGTACCGATAACCCCTATACCAAATTTCAACGGCGTGCAGTATAAACTCGTGAACGCATTTAGTTGCCGCTTTCTGCTCTGGATTACAGAAGCGCTCACTCATTATACATTAAATTGCCGTCAATTCCTGCTCCAGCTGCTGCTTCTCATAAATACGGGCATAGAAGCCTTTTCTTTCCAACAGCTCCTCGTGGGTTCCGTACTCTGTCAATTCCCCTTCCGTCAGCACCGCCACATGATCCGCCTTCTGCAGCGTGGAAATACGGTGGGCAATGATGATGGTAGTCTTTCCCTTCCGCAGATGCATCAGGTTTTCCAGAATCTGCTCCTCGGTATCCGTATCCACCGCTGACAGGGAATCGTCCAGAATCAGCACCGACGCATCCATCAGAAGCGCCCTGGCAATGGAACTCCTCTGCTTCTGGCCGCCGGACAGGGTGACTCCCCGCTCTCCCACCAGCGTCCGGTATTCCTCAGGAAATCCCATGATATTGTCATGGATACAGGCTGCCTTCGCCGCCTGTTTAATGCTGGAACGCAGCTCCGGATGATCCCGGATCCGCTCTTCCAGGCCAAAGGCGATATTTTCCTCCAGCGTATCCGAGAAGAGGAAATTATCCTGGGGCACATAGGCCATATCCCGGCGCAGCACTGCCAGTGGAAATTCCGTAATGGGTTTTCCGTCAACCAGCAGGCTTCCCTCCTCGCAGTCATAAACACGCAAAAGCAGATCCGCCAGGCTGGATTTTCCGCTCCCCGTCCGCCCCAGGACTCCCAGCATCTCTCCTGCTTTTACATGGAGGCTCACGTTTTTCAGCACAGGCTCCTCGCCGTCCGGATAGGTAAAGGTCAGGTTATTCAGCTTCAAATCCCCTTTGATATGTATCTTCTGAATATTACTGTCCTTATCCCCCTGGGTCTCCGGAAGCTTATCCACAATATCCGGCTTTTCCTTGAAAATAGCGGAAATTCTCTGAAAAGCCGCCGCTGCCTGGCTGAAGTTATTGATACAGTCGCCGCAGGCGATCATAGGCCAGACAAGCATGCCGATATAGGAGTTAAATGCCACAAATTTGCCGATGGACACCTGTCCCGCCAGAACCATTTTCCCACCGAATACCAGCGTTACCAGCAGGCTGATTCCCGTAACGGCGTCCAGAGCCGGCCCGAACACTGCCCGGAGTTTGACCATGGATAGATTTTTCTCCATGCTGTTGCGGCTGGCTTCCTCAAACGCCTTAAAATCCTCTTCTTCCTGTACGAAGGCTTTCAGCACACGCACGCCTGCGATGCTTTCCTGTACCTTATCCGACAGCCCGGAAAAGGCTTCCTGACGCCTGATCTGACGTTTCTTTGCCTCGATTCCGTAAAAATAGCATCCCACTGCCACCAGTGTCAACGGTATAAAAGCCATCAGGGTCAGCCTGAAATCCACATAAAGCACCATGCGCACCAGCACCATCACTGTCATTACCACGGCGTCGAAAGCGGTAACCACCGCCATCCCCACTGCCATGCGGATAGCATTTAAGTCATTGGTAAACCTGGCCATCAGGTCGCCAGTCTTATGGCTGTTGAAATAACGGGCTGATAAAGTTTCCAGATGCCCGAACATATCATTCCGCAGGCGATATTCAATTCCCCTTGCCGCACCGAAAATGCAGAAGCGCCATCCGAACCGCCCCAGCATCATTACCGCGCCTGCGGCAAAAATCTTCGCAAGCAGCACATTCACGCCGCCCTTATCCAGTATCCCCTCTGACAGTCCGTCGATTACTTCTCCGATAAACTGGGGGATATACAGGTTTGCCACGTCCACAAACAGCAGTATGACGACTCCCAGCATGTAATGCCATTTGTATTTTAATAGGTAAGGAACCAGGGAAAACTTCGTGTTCCTTGAAAACTTCGTGTTCTCAGATAATTTTGTTTTTCCGGAAAGTGAATTATTCTGCTCCATTTTATCTTCCACCCGCTTTTTCATTTCAATGTCAAAATTGTTATACTTAATTCCGCCGAAATTTACCGTTCTGTCCAGAACAATCCTATATAGCTGTCGGTCTTGAAGTCACTATTGACAGCGCCTTGCCGCTGTAATGATAGCGGCTTTATCGCAGTTTACACTCTTCCGGCACTTTTATACTCTTCCGGCACTTTTGTACTTCCGTCCAACAGCCGCACAGCTTCCCTGGCCATCACCGCATGTGTGAAATCATGAATATCCTTTAATTTTCTGGCGAACACCATTCCTCCGTAAAGCATCTGTGTACTGTGCTGATCCGATCCTGCGGTCATGGGAAAATGATATTTTTCCGCATAGGCAATGGCCCTTTTATCATATTCCAGACAGGGAGGATCCGCCTTCCTTCCTTTCACATAATTAGCCGCATTCATTCCCTCAACAGCATCCACATATTTCGGAAACAGGCGAATCTCGGAAATATAAGAAGCCTCCCTGTAAGGATGGGCATGGCAGACAATCCCGCCGCCGGCATGTATCAGCCCGAACTGTTCCTCCACCGATGCGTCCCTGATCTCCGGATGCGCCAGCAGCCATTCCTTGTCCAGGCCATAAATCAGGAACTCCGTCCCGTCGTAACCGGACTCCCAGCCAAAGAACACCTGAAGGCCGCACTTCCCGCCTTCCGCTTTCGCGTGCTCATAGCCCAGGCAGAACGCATCTACCCACTGGCTCCAGGGAAGCTTCCTGTCTGCCGCCGTATTCCCGTAAAAGAAATGGTCAGTGACAATGATGCCGGCATAGCCGTGCTCCGCATAAGCCCTGGCCATCTCCGCGCCGGTATTCTGCCCACATGCGCTTCCCTCGCTGGTGTGCATATGTGTTTCATATAAATAGCCGTTCATTTTCATTTCCCGTCCTTAATCCGGTTTCTTTACACGTACCGGTTGTCATAATACTACAGAAATTGCCTGCAGAACCCGCGGATCGGTTCCTGTAATCCGTATACGCTTCATTATACCGTAATTATGTATTGTACCCTACCCAGTACAGGAACGTCAATATGAAAATGTAAAATTTATTTAAAATTTCTTATTTCTGTAATTTCTAATTGCATTCACGTCATATTACAGATATACTAGATTAAGGAATTGCAAGCAGTTCCTAAGGAAATGCAAGCAGTTCCTTAAACAATTTTGCGTTATACATTTCGTTTGGCAAATAAGCCATAAGCTTATATGAATCGGAAATGAGGGTAAAAATGTTAAATATTTTTTATGGTGACATGCCGCAGGCTATTTATAATCCCGCTGTCTATTTCAAAAACACGTATACAGATGAATGGATTGTTGATAATTTGTCCAGAGCAATGATTGAGGATGTAGACCGTTCCACTGTCCTTGGCCCCAGGGTCATTGACAGTCCGGTCTTCGGGGGAATTTCCCCACTGGAACTATCAGGCGGCGTCAAAACACTGATTGCAATTTATAAAATGCCGGAACTGGTATTTAACGCCTCTGTCTGCGGCGATAACTGCGCCAAATGGCTCCTGAAAATCGGCGAGTTACAAAATATAACGATTAACTTACGGCATCTGATGGATTTTGGAGATGAGCCATTCGAGATAAATATCCTGAATGCAAACCAAATTGTGCATAATATGAAAGAATTACTGCCAATTGCAGGAATGCTTGTCCGATAAAGCAACCAGTTTACAAAAATGCCCCCCAAAGCAGACAAGAGGTAAAAAATGAAGGGTCATTACAAAATCGTCATCGCCAATGCCAAAGTGCGATATGACTTTACAATACGGAGAAACATTACAATCATTAAAGGAAACAGCGCTACGGGAAAAACAACGCTGATAGAAATGATACGGGAATATTATGAGGCCGGACCTGACAGCGGAATTACACTGAAAGCCGACAGACCCTGCCGAATACTTGCAGGCAGGGATTGGAAAATACTGCTTTCCACAATTCACCAGGCAATTGTCTTTATTGATGAAGGTAACGCTTTTCTTCCCACCAATGAATTTGCAGAATCAGCCTGAAATTACATTGTATTTACCCGAGTCATTTGAATGGCTCATTTTAAGCTCCGGCATTTTATCAGATAAAAATCTGGATAAAATAATGGATTCGCCTGAAGACTTTATAGAGAGCAGTGAATTTTTCAGTTGGGAAAGATTTTTTTCACATCTGCTCGTAACTCTGACAAAAGATACATTTTTAAAATATTCAAAACAAAGGCTGAATAAAGTATATCTGCAGGAAGATATTTCTGCAAAAATTATAAACCGGATAACCGGAATCGAATTTTAGCATCCCCCTTATGCAACCGACTGCTCCACCCTGCACAAAATTCCAGGTAACCCTCCTGATTACCCGGAATTTCGCGCATGAGGGTGCAAAACACCTCGCGACGTCGCAGGCTTCAGCTTTCTATTTGATTTTCCGCAGCTGTTCATATAGCCGGCTGTCAATTACATAAATCCCCTGATAAGGTTGTTCAACATAATATTTTCCATTTTCCTCATAGACGAACAATGTACTTGTCCCTGTTTCGAATTGAAAATCAATCTTTATGTAGTTTTGGACATGCGGCGTATCCTGAATACTTTCTCTGTTCGTGGGTTCCGAACCGGAAAGACCGGAAATTATTTCACTTATCCGAATTCTATCCGTATCATTTACGCAATCATTTCCGACAGTTATGTCAATAGATGCTATATCAGATACTTCGGGCAGCACAATAGGCCTGGCTTTCCTTCCGCATGCAGATAAGGCCAGAATACAAGCCAATGATAAAATCAACGGAATAAATTTTTTCATCACATAAACCTCCTCATGCTCCGCAGTGCTATATGCCGGGACACATTATAAGTCCTTATACCAAAATTTTCCGTACTCTGCTGCAGCCGCCTCATCCAGTAATACCCAAAGCCAATCTGCCCGGAACGGGAGCCTTCCTCCCAGAGATCATGCTGCACTGCATACGTTACCGCATCCTCCGCTTCAAAAGCTTCCATTTGATAGCCCAGTTCCTGCAGCCAGGGCACCAGCACCGGAGCCGCATCTGCACTCAATCCACTCAAATAGTAATAATCCTCATAAGGCCCCTTTGCCAGGAAGAAACTTCCTCCATCTGTCTCTCCGCCAAAAATGTCACTTCTGCTTTCTTTATCTGACACACTTGTCACCTCTCCCTGTACACCGTCCTGTGCGCTGTTTTCATTTCCAGATGCATTCGCCAGATTTACCTTTGCGATAATATAATCCGGATGCGCAAAGGACAATGCCAGATACAGCACGGCTACCACTGCCATATGATAGCGGAACAGAGGGAAATCCTCCTTCAAAATCTGAATCACAACACCCACAAACAGCAGCGCCAGCAGAGCAAGCCCCCACAATACCAGAATCCTCAGATACGTCAGATAGTAATACCGGATATAGATAATCATCCGCATGACACTGGAAGCAATCATCACGAAAGTGCAAAGTGACATCACTGTCAGTACCCCTTTCAGGATTTTACTCTCTCTGAAAAAGCCCATACAGAACAGCACAATCACCAGATTCAGCAGGCTGACCGCCAGAAGCTGGAAGAATCCCTCTCTGGCGTACATAGCATAAGTATACCCTTCCGGCAGGCGCAGCTGTCCCAGAAACAATCCCGCGATCTGGATGCCCGAAAAGAGCAGATACAACAAAGTCAGCAGCCCCGTAACCGTAATGGCCAGAACCGGTTCCCCCTTACGGGTATCCGGCACCTCCTCCCGTATCTTCCTTTTGCACAGATACGCCGTCAGGGCATAGGCTGCAAAAAACAGAACCGCGATGCGGAACAGGATATTCAGAATGCCGCCCAGGTTTATATTCCGCAGCAGCTTATCCGTCATCTGCCGGAACACCGCGTCTGCGCTTGCCAGAAGCAGAAGAACCAACAGCAGCAACGGAACCCCGATCACCAATCCTATTATAAAATACCCCACTCTTTTATTCGTTTGTTTCTCTCTTCTTTTATTATAGCTGCTCCCGTCGGAAAACGGCCTTCCCAGCTCCCCGAAGCTTGCAAAAAACAGGACACAGATGCTTCCCAGATACTTGCCCAGCTTCCACTTTGAAGTATCATAAAACTGTCTCAGCAGAAAACTCATCAGAAGCAGAAATGCCCCCAGCTTGTTAAAAAAGATGAGAATCCCGTCGTCTGTGCAGAAGGTGGAAATCCCCAGCAGGAGCATGGCAATCATGTAAAAGCAGCTTCCTTTTTTTAAGGTAATCCCCAGTTTTGTAAAAGAGGAGCAGAAAAACAAGAGGCTGCCTGCCACGAAAAAAGGGAATGTGATTCCCGAGCCGTTTCTGTACATGCAGAAGGCATAGAATACGGAGTAGGCTAACGCCCAGGGCGCAATGGGCCAGAAATTCTCCTTCAGCCGCTTTGTCTCCTCCGTTTCCGGTGTAACAGTCAGTACCGGCATCTTGTCCGGCTGATTCTGGCCAGGGATTCCGGATGCTGTATCTGCCGCCTGTACATTCTGAATTGCTGGTACTGCTTCTGCAGCTGCGTCTCCGGGCTGCCTTGTAGTTCTTTTCACTTCATTTATCCCTACATTATCTTCTTTTTTATCCATGATCTGTATCGCTCCTTTCCTTCCGAACTATTAAAACCATGCCCCCTCATCCTTTTCCTCCGAAACCAGGCTGTAACCGTCACAATTCATGAAAAAGGCTGTTGCAACGGGAACATCCTCCGGGGAATAATAGAATCCATAGTATGTGGATGACGGAACAATCCCAAATCCGCCGCTGGAAAATTCCACGATATCGTGTCCCCCTTCATAAAGGCCTTCCACCTTTATCCCTTGATAGTACTCTACTGAATTGTTCCCTCCCAGACAGGAAACGGCAACTTTCTCCAATTCATTTGCATTCTTTTTCACAAAACGGAATATTCTTCCCTGCTTATCCGCAAAACGGATTGCGCTGCCTCCCAAACCCAATAGGACTAAAAACAGTACCAGCAATTTCTTTTTGCGCAAAAAACTCTTTCCCTTCATAAATTCTATACCCCCTGATCCGATATGTCCAAAATCCAGAAAACAATTAGAACCTCCTTCACTCGCCGTCATCCGGCACATACTCCAGAATATCCCCGGGCTGGCAGTCCAGAGCCTTGCAGATCGCCTCCAAAGTAGTAAAACGCACTGCCTTCGCCTTATTATTTTTTAAAATAGACAGATTCGCCAGCGTAATATCCACCTCTCCTGCCAGCTCCGTGAGGCTCATTTTCCGCTTCGCCATCATCACGTCCAGATTCACTACGATTCCCATATATCCACACTCCGTATCCGCCTAAAACACGACACTTCCAATCCTCATCCACACAAACTTTTACATGCAGCCTGCCAGCACATTCTTGTAGGGATTGTTGAAAAATAACTTGTGTATTTTCAAAAACGGAAAGCTTATATATCCTATAAAGCCCATGAAATTTCCGCACAAGTAATTTGAAAACACTTCCTTAAGAATTGCCGGAAAATAACCGCTGCAAATTCCCGTCCCAAAACCGTCCATGCCACACTCAGATTGTCAGGTCATTTTCCTCCTTGTACCGCACGGCTTCCTCAAACACATAGGCAAGCACCTTGCTGAACAGCCCAGCGATCACAAACACCAGTATCACAACCGCCATGGCCACGGTCATATAGACGATACTCCGCACCACCGACATCACCGCTATGAAGAAACTCCAGTTCCCCATCTTCTGCAGGCTGATCACATTTTCCTGCACAAAGCAATCCTCCGCCAGCACGGTTCCGAATATCCTGCGCAGTTCCCTGACCAGCACCAGCGCCGCAATCCCCAGCACGAAATAAATCACCACAGTCTCCTCGTAATGCTCCACCATATAGGGCAGCAGCTCCCCGACCTTCCTGATGCTGTATGGCAATGTGATTGTCACCACTATCCCCGCATAGAACATAAAATCCAGCAGATACTTCGTACCCATGGTAAGGATTTTCTTTTTCGCCTTCAAACTTGCTGCATAATCCGTTTTTTCCTTCATAAGCCACCTCCCAGGTCTGTATTTTCCATTTCTTTCTGAATAGATAGTATCACTTGGCATAGCGATTGTCAATATTATTTTATTGTTTTTCAATAATTATTTATCGAATTTTGTTTTTGCTCTGTCATACATAGCCTTTCCGGGACAGTCTTCTCACCCTCCTTTTTCATGATGTATGAATAAATCAAGCTGGCGGTCTAAAAGTCACTGCTTAAGGCAGTGA
>DKVC01000294.1 GCA_002490995.1 Lachnospiraceae bacterium UBA7188 | reverse complement strand
TATCGCCTCTGTGGAGGATTATTACGGAACCAATATGGATTTTCTGAAACCGGAGGTGAGAAATTATTTCTTTAAACAATACCCGGATATTTATTCCAAAGTGGACGACCTGGCCCCGGCGAAATATAATGTGGGGGCCGCCGTGAGGAACAGCCTGATCTCCAGCGGCTGCATCGTCAACGGCGTGGTGGAGAATTCCGTGGTCTTCAAAAAGAGCTATATAGGGAATAACAGTTGTCTCAAAAATGCAATCATACTGAATGATGTGTACATCGGCGACAACACATGCATTGAGAACTGCATTGTGGAGAGCCACAGCACCATTCGGGCGAATTCCCACTTTGTGGGTGAGGGTGGTCATATCCGCATCGTAATGGAGCGGAATGAAAGATATACAATGTAACACGGGGCGGTCTTAAGGAAGTGCCGACATTCCTGAATAAGGAGGTTTTGCAGATGCAGGTTACAGATGTACGCGTACGCAAAATTGCGAAGGAAGGCAGGATGAAGGCTGTTGTATCGATTACCCTTGATGATGAATTTGTAGTACATGATATTAAGGTAATCGAGGGAGACAAGGGCTTATTCATCGCAATGCCCAGCAAGAGGACGGCAGATGGGGAGTACAAGGATATTGCCCATCCCATCAATTCCTCTGCCAGAGATGCGATCCAGAAGGTGATTCTGGCCAGCTACGAGAAGGCTCTGCTGGAGCCGGACGGGGAATAGGACGTGACAGCATTGGTATTGACATTAGAATCCCCCAAAAGCCATGGCGGCAAGTGCCATGGCTTTTTTTAAGATATTTTCGGTTAATGTTGCTTTTGGATTGCTTCTATGCTATAGTTGGGGAATCGGCACCGGAGGAAACTGTGCCGAAAGGCTGGGAAACCTGAAATCATTTTTTTGAATGCGGAATATGTACATCCTCTGAAGCAGGAGTTGGTGCAGGAATTCCAGCGGGATTTCCGGGAAGATGGGAATATAAAGGCGGCAATCGTATTTGGGAGCGGCGTAGAATTTCGGTGTAACAGTTACAGTGATCTGGATTTATGTATTGAAAGATATGATGTGGGGAAAGCATTTCACTATCAGGCGGGAGGCCATGACGAAGCAGTTGACGTGCTCTATGCGGATCAGATTGGGGAGAGACTGCGCCGGGAGATAGCGGAAAAAGGGATTGTGGTGTATGACCAGGAGGGATGTTATGTGTGACATCAGATTTTTCAGGAGGGCATATGGAACTTCTGGAAGCGAAAGAGAGGCTGTCTGATTTTTTCCCAGGAAATATTGCCCTGCCAGTGATTTCGATTGGAACTGTCTGTATCAGATTTACCGAAAGCGGGTGGAGAAGGTTGGTTTTTGAGGGAAAGGTATGGTATAAAATATGTTTATTATAGTAGGCCTTGGAAATCCCGGAAGGGAATATGATAATACAAGGCATAATGTGGGTTTCCGGGTGCTGGAGAAGCTGGCGGCGAAGGAAAATATCTCCGTTCTGGAGAAAAGACACAAGGCAATCATCGGAAAAGGCATGATTGCGGGAGAGAAGTGCATCCTGGCGAAGCCCCAGACCTATATGAATTTAAGCGGAGAGAGCGTCAGGGAGCTGGTGAACTTTTATAAAGTGGATGAGAAGGCGGAGTTGATTGTCATTTCCGATGACATCAGCCTGGAGCCAGGGCAGATACGCATCCGCAAAAAAGGCAGCGCAGGAGGCCATAACGGTCTGAAAAATATCATCGCCAACCTGGGTCATGATACCTTTATCCGGGTGAAGATGGGCGTTGGGGAAAAGCCGGCGGGATGGGATCTGGTAGATTATGTATTGGGCAGATTCTCTACTAAGGACGGGGAAGCCGTGGACGAGGCGGCGGACCGGGCAGCCAGAGCCATACGCATGATCATTGTCGAAGGGCCGGATGCCGCCATGAACCGCTATAATGGTTCAACGAAAGAAGGAAAGACTTTACAAAAAGGAAAGAATGCTGTCAATAAAGGGGAGGCACAGCCCAAAGACCGGGCGGCAGATGAAGGGAGCACAGAACTTGCCAAAAGGAGGAATGCTGCCGAAAGAGACGCGGAACAGTCTCAGGAGCGGGGAGTCTCTGAAAGGAATACAGAATTCGACAAAGGACGAAACGTTCTCGAAAAGGATACAGCAGAAGACGGAGAATCATCAACTTTGCAAAGAGTCGGATGCTGAAAAGCAGTACTTCCGGTTCTGAAGAGGGAAGGCGGGAAATCTCCGCATCTACTCGATATAAAAAGCAGTAAAGGAGGAAAAACCAAAAATGAAAGAGGAAACCAGAAAAAGGCTGAAAAAGACAGCAAGGAAGGGCCGGAGAGTCGCCATCGCCGTGACAGCCGGGGCGGTAATGCTGGGCAGCACAGGCTACACATTTGCGGCGGGCATAGAAGACGTTTTTGATGAACGCTATTATGCGGATATGTATCCGGATCTTAAGGCTGCCTATGGTTATAACAGGGCGGCCCTGCTAAGGCATTTTAAGAAGTTTGGGCTGAAAGAAGGCCGGACGATGAACGGGATGATAGACATTGTTCAGTACCGTGAGAAATATCCGGATCTACAGGAGGCGTTTGGGGACGACTGGGATGCTTATGTCGAGCATTATCTTACTTATGGGGCTTTTGAACACAGGGATAACGGTACCGATTTTGATCCAACGGATTATCTTGAAAGGTACGGGGATTTAAAAGAGGCTTTTGGCGATGACATGCTGGCTGCCTACAGGCATTACAAGGAATACGGGAAGCAGGAAGGCAGGGAAGCGAGGAGCGAGGATGTAGTGAGGGCCGAAGGCGGGTGGACGATGGATCAGGGGGATGATAATAATGAAGAGGAACCCCCGGAGCCTGTGGTTACAGAGGAACCTGCAAGGCCCACAGAGGAACCGGCCCCGACGGAGGAACCTGCAAAGCCGACAGAA
>DKVC01000039.1:2364-16037 GCA_002490995.1 Lachnospiraceae bacterium UBA7188 | reverse complement strand
TTTACAGATTTTATCAGGTTTACTCTAAACAAAATGCGTAGATTATTTTCCGGCAGTTCCTAAGCTCTTAACCAGGCGTATTTTGTAGCAAAAATGATGCAAAGATGGATTATACTGACAGTACATATATGGAAGATAGTTAACTTTTTTGAGACAGTGGGATACTTTCAGGGATTCTGATTCCGCCGGAGCCGAATCGGAACAGAAAGGAGGAGCCAGTGAGAAAAAAGTGGATGTCAATGTTCTTTATGATCTGCATCTGTGTGTGGATACTGCCGGCCGGAATCGCGGCGGCGCAGACGGAAGCAATAGGGCTTCTGGTTCAAAAGTACGAAGATTATCAGGAAAGCTTCGCCGGAATAGAGAATGTGGAGGATATTGAAGAGAGCGGTTACGAGAAAATTGAGGATCACTGCTTCCCGGTGCTGCTGGAGAGCTTTGGGGAAGAGGAAGTGAACTTTGTTCCCATTCTTCATAAGGAATACCACCGGCTGGCTGTCCTGGTCACTGACAGTGAGGGGAAGGTGCTCTACAAAACGGACCAGCTGGAAGCCAATTACAGGCAATTGGAACAGCTGGAGCAGCCAATAAAAGGTTTGGCGGCAGTTTCTTTTCAGGATCTGAATCACGACGGGAAAAAGGATATCATCCTGATCGCCAACTGCGAGAATGACACGGGAGGATATGCGGGCAGAAGTTACAAGGTCGGGGATGT
Organism: Lachnospiraceae bacterium UBA7188; assembly: GCA_002490995.1. GTDB lineage: Bacteria > Bacillota > Clostridia > Lachnospirales > Lachnospiraceae > Acetatifactor. The sequence continues at coordinate 15,322 of DKVC01000039.1, read as the reverse complement.
TCTCTTCCAGCGGGACGGGCAGTTCTACCGGGACTGGCGGATTTCTGACAAAATCAATCGCTTCAGCATGAACAAAAGCGCGGAGTTCATAGCCGCCTATGTGCGTGACGGCAATTCCACGGAGATTCTGTATACGGCAACCACGCTGGAAGAACTGCTGGACAACGGCTTCCGGATTATCGAGGAACAGAATTATTCCCGGGATTTTGAAAAACAGGGGAATCTGCAGGTAGTACCGGGCATCATCCGGATGGCAGAGTATGATGTTTTCATGATCTATCTGGTGAATGAGCAGGGAAGCATTGTCTGGAGCTTCCAGCCCATGGAGGATTATGACAATCTCTACGCCCTGAAGGGAATGACCTGCCGGGATATGGACGGAGACGGCATGAAGGATATCGTGGTGCTGGCAAGGTACAGCTATGCCGGTCCCGAAGGGGAATTGCTCATTGATACAAAATGTGACATCTATTATCAGCGCACGGACGGCTTTGAGGAGGACAGGGAATTCGAAAAGAGCTACCAGTGCACGGAAAAAGATACGATGGCGAAACTGGTGGAGATTATCAGGGAATATTGGGGGTGGACGAAAGAGGAATGATCAAGATACTGATTGTGGACGATGAAAAGCCTATTTGTGATCTGATCGATATTAATCTGTCGGCAGCAGGATATCAGTGCAGGACAGTGCAGGACGGCCTGGAGGCTATTGATCTGATTGAGGCTGAGAACTTTGATCTGATTTTACTGGACATTATGCTTCCGGGGGCAGACGGATTCGATATCATGGAATATATCCGTCCCCTGAAAGTGCCGGTAATCTTTATCACGGCGAAGCATGAGGTGAAGGACCGTGTCAAGGGGCTGAAGCTGGGGGCAGAGGACTATCTGGTGAAGCCTTTTGATGTGGTGGAGCTGGCAGCGCGGGTGGAGGTAGTGCTGCGGCGTTACAATAAGACCGAGAGCATCCTGACTGCCGGGGATGTGGTGGTGGACAGGGAGGCACGGAAGGTGACCAAAGCGGGGAAGCCCATTGTGCTCACCAATAAGGAATACGGTTTGCTGGTCCTGTTTATCAGCAATAAAAATATTGCGCTTTTCCGTGAAGTTTTATATGAAAAAGTGTGGGGAGACGAGTATCTGGCGGACAGCCGTACCCTGGATCTGCATGTCCAGAGACTGCGCCGAAAAATGGGCTGGGAGGAGAATCTGGTGGCGGTGTATAAGATAGGCTACCGGCTGGAAATCTGACCATGAAATTTGTATACAAGATTTTGCTGGGGGCCATTATTATCATGGCGGTGGCTTTCGGACTCAGCGGTTACATTTTTGTCAATTCCGTATTTCAGACATCGCTGGACAGGGAGGTTTCCCAGGCGCTGGATGACAATAATATCCTGCGGTTTGCCTTTGAGACGGCTGCCTTGAATATTCCTGTCAAATATAACGTACTTCAGGATATTGCTGTGGAGCAGATCGGGGCCAGGCTGGAGAGCAGCGGAAAAGGTTCCGGGCGCTACCTGAGGCTGTCTGACGAAGCGCGGGAGGTGCTCTACGAGAGCGACGGATTCCCGGAGGACAGGGGGCTTCTGCAGCAGATTTCATCAGAAACCCGTATCTGGCAGGTGGTGCCCTGGGAGGAGCGTTATTACGTACACACGGGAAGCGTCATTAATGCGTTGGACAGAATGCTGTATCTGGAGACACTTGAGGATGTAACGGAAGTATTTGACGAGCGGGCTTTGGGGTTTTCCGTGTACCGTCGGATCACCATTGCCATGCTGGTGTGCTGCACGGTTGTGATGTTTCTGATCTGCACCTGGCTGACCAAGCCGATCCGGCTTCTGACCCGGGCTACCAGGAAGATGGCGGAAGGGGACTACGGCTATCGCGCCAGGCAGATCAGTAATGACGAGCTGGGACAGCTGACATTGGATTTCAATACCATGGCGAATGCACTGGAAAGGACCATAGGGGAGCTGCAGGAGGAAGTGAGGGCAAGGGAAGATTTTATTGCCGCGTTTGCCCATGAATTAAAGACACCGCTGACGGCGATTATCGGCTATGCGGATTTGCTGCGCTCCCGGAAGCTGGATGATGAGAAGCATTTTCTGTCCGCAAATTATATCTATACGGAAGGAAAGAGACTGGAAAGTATGTCTTTCCGGCTGTTGGATATCATTGTTACGAAGCGGGATACCATAGAGCGCCAGCCGGTCGCAGCTAAAAAACTGTTTGAGTATCTGAAGGGGATGTTTTCCGGAAATACGGAACAGAAGCTTCGGATTGCCTTTCGGGAGGGTACAGTGTATGCGGAAGCAAATCTCCTGAAATCCGTGCTGCTGAATTTGGTAGACAATGCATGTAAGGCTTCAAAAGAGGGAGATTTGGTGGAGGTATTGGGAAAAAGAGTGAATAACGCTTATGCATTTTGTGTGAGGGACCATGGCGTGGGCATTCCGCAGGAGGAATTAACGAAGGTTACGGAAGCATTTTACATGGTAGATAAGTCCCGCTCCCGCAGCAGGAATGGCGCCGGGCTGGGGCTGGCTCTGTGTGTGGAAATTCTGCGGCTCCATGACAGCGAGCTTGTCATTGAGAGTACATTGGGGGAGGGGACTTCTATCAGCTTTGTGATACCTGACAGAAACCAGGAGGAAAATGATATCGACGGGGAGCCTGGGATGTCAGGGGTGGCAGATGAGGGGGGAACGGATCAGGAGGAAGCAGATGAAAAAGTTTAGCCTGCTGTTAATTGTAGCGGCGGTATTTATAGTGGTATTGGCGGTGTGGGGACCTGAGGCGCTGGCGAGATATCGGGATAAGGGAATTTTGAATCAGATACAGGCCAGAGAGTCTGAGACGGGTACGAAAGGATACCGTTATTCCCTGAGCGGCAATGAAAAGGTATCTATTCTGTCGAAATGCCTGGACAGCCAGACGCAGCCGGAAAGCGAGCAGAATGCGCTGACCAGGATGGAGCAGGAACAGAATCAGACAGGCACCTATGCCTTTGTGGCGAATAAAAAGGAGACATTGGCGGAAGGCGCTTCGGAAGGCGACGGAATTGAGCTCTGTAATCAGGGAATCCGGGAACTGAAGGAGCGGGGAATTCTGCCGGAGGAGGTGAAGGAGATTCAGGAGGCATCTTATCAGGCAGTCCTGTATTCCGCCATTAACGTGCCGGAACCCAGGAACAGCGTTCTGGTGTGGAAGGTCAGTCAGGGAACGGCAGTGCAGAATACGGCCAGAGAATCCTGTCTGCTGGATGCCTATGTAGACGCAGATACGGGTAAGGTATATGAGTTTTACGCCAGGACGGAAATTTCATCCTGGGAAGAGATGGATGCGGATGGCATTGCGGCGGCATGGGCGGAGTATATGGATCTGGAGGCGCCTGAGGAATATGAGAATGTCAATCCTCTGTCCGAAAACACACCGTATTTTAAGAAGTATTGCTTTGCCGGAACGGAAGAAGACAGCGTTGTAGTGACCATTGGGTTTTATGAGGGGATTAACGAGATGTATCTAAAGATATCCAGGTAAGCGCCGGATACAACTTTGATGAGAAAAAGATATAACTTGTTTACAAAAAGTATGATACTATGATGAAGCTCTCACGTATACTGTACAGGACAGATGTGTGAGGGCTTTTTTCATGCAGGAGCATGGGCAGGCAGGGCTTATGCAGTACACAATCCCGGGGTGTTGGGACGCATATTTGTAAAGGCAGTTCTGTCATTCCGGGCGGGGGAGAAAGGAGAAGAGGGGGCATTATGGAAAAAGAAAACCGCAGAAATCGCAATTTACAGGGGGTAGAGCTGGTCAGAGTCAAGCCTCACGACATGGAGAGGGAGTATGAAAGGAGACGTATGGAGCGGAATCATGCCGGGAGAGTGCTCACACAGAGGGAGCGTCTGGACAGGCGCCGCAGAAAGAGAAGAAGGAGAATACAGAAACGTATGACAATGCTGTTAACCGTTGTCTGCACCGTGCTTCTGGGACTTGGAGGAGTCCATTTCGTGAAGGCGAATGTGCTTCCGGCATCGGGAGAAACTGCGGATATGGACGAAATCCAGGGGGAAAGCAGACCACAGGAAATACTGGGGCCGGTGCCGCTGGCCCAAAACGAAATATTGGAGAGGGAAGATAATTTGCAGCACGAGAAGCCTTTCATAATCATTGATCCGGGACATGGAGGTACCGACACGGGATGCAGCCGGGAGGGAGTGATGGAGAGTGAAATCAATATGCAGATTGCCAACAGGCTGGCGGGGAAGCTTGAGGGGCTGGGGTTTGAGACATTGCTGCTTCGGGAGGATAATACGACAGATGTGTCATTGGATGAGAGGGTGGCGAGAGCAGAAGCGGAAAAAGCTGACATATTTGTCAGCATACATCAGAATGCGTATGATGAGGATGTGGATGAGGTTAAGGGGATTGAGACCTGGTATTACGGGGAATCGGAGGGCAGCAGGCGCCTTGCGGAGCTGGTACATCAGGGAGCAGTGGAGAAGACCGGAGCGGTGGACAGAGGCATTCAGAATGATCAGGAGCTGTATGTTCTGAAGAATACTTCCATACCGGCATGTCTGATAGAGACAGCGTTTCTCTCCAGCCGCAGCGACAGGAATGATATCGTCAGCGGTGAATATCAGGATCTGGTGGCAGAGGGCATTGCACAGGGAATCAATACATATTTCAATCCCAGGACCATGTACCTGACTTTCGACGACGGACCTTCAGCAGAGAATACAACGGCGGTACTGGATATTTTGAAGGAGCGGAATATCAGGGCAACCTTCTTTGTGGTGGGTGAGAATGTGCGGAAGCATCCGGATGTAGCGAAACGGATCGTGGAGGAAGGACACACCATCGGTATTCACTGTTACAGTCATGACTATAAGCAGCTTTACAAAAGCGTGGACAGCTATCTGGAGGATTTTCAGAAGGCGTATGACGCGGTATACGAGATAACGGGAGTGGAAGCGAAGCTGTTCCGGTTTCCCGGGGGCAGCGTGAATGCTTACAATAAGGATGTAGGAACCGAAATCATCCGGAAAATGACTGACAGCGGCTATATTTATTTTGACTGGAATGCCAGCCTGGAGGATGCAGTGAAGCAGTCTACGCCGGAAGCTCTGGTTCAGAATGCCGTGACCAGTACCTTTGGAAGGAAGAAGGTGGTCATGCTGGCACATGATGTTATTTATAATACAACGCAGTGTCTGGGAGAATTGATTGACAGTTTCCCGGAATATGAGATGAAGCCCCTGACAGAGGAGGTGGAACCCATACAGTTTTGAAAAATGCCCCTTTTGACGGATGACAGCCGGCAGAGGGGTATTTGTGTCTCCTTTTCCGTGCCGTGCAGCAAAGGCCAGCCATGTTCTTTTTGCGTTTTAAGTGATGACAGATATTTGTAAAAGTGTTATGATAGAAATAGATATAACATTGGAAATTGCAGGCTGTGCGGTTGGGTTATCTTCCAGACAGGATGGAAGGTTGTGGCGGTCAGAGTTGTTATGGGACGGCAGCATGCACGCAATGAAAAACTATGTGGGCCTGTACAGGAGGCTGACATAAGGAGGATATTGTATGGACAGCCGGAATCGGGCGGAACACGATATTATCGAAGATCTGATCGTTTTGCTGGAATATTTTCAGGAAGACGGGGATAACTTAAAAAGCATGCGGCAATTACAGTCCGGGCTGGCACTGGACGAGAAAGAAATGGAACTGGCACTGTGCATGAAGCGGTTTGTTGACAGGATGCCGGGAGGATTTTTTGTATATCATGCGGATGGAAACGAAGAGATCATCTATGCCAATGAAGCCATGGTACGGATTTTCAACTGTGATACGCTGGAAGAGTTCCGGAAGGTGACGGGAAATTCTTTTCGTGGAATCGTTCATCCGGAGGATCTGGAGGATGTGGAGAGAAGTATCCGGCAGCAGATTGAAGACAGCTCTTATGATCTGGATTATGTGGAATATCGGATTATCACGAAGGACGGCGGCATACGGTGGATTGATGATTACGGGCATTTTATTCATGGGGATACCGTGGGGGATGTGTTTTATGTCTTTGCCGGGGATGCCACTGAGAAAAAGAAACGTCTGATGGAGGAGAAGGAGACTTTTCTGAAGGAAAAACGCCGGAATGAATGGGCGTTTCAGACGAAGCTGGAGGAGTACAGCCAGACGCTGGAGAAAAACCGTAAGGAGCAGTTCCGCCGGCTGGAGGTCATTGAGGGGCTGAGTGTGGATTATGAGTCGATTTTTTATGCGGATCTGGAGTTGGGAAAGATTAAGGCATATCGGGTGAGCAAACGTTTTGCACTTCAGTTTCCGGAGCGGGATTATGTGCGGGATTTTGCGGGATTTGATACCGATTATATCAGAGACTGGGTGTATCCTGAGGACAGAGGACTGCTGGCAGGTGTGTCCGACCCTGAATATATCCGAAAGAAACTGTCGGCAGATAGAATATTTTATATCAATTACCGTATCTACAGAGACGGAAAACCGGCATATATGCAGTTGAGGGTGGTGGATGTAGGGGAAGATGAGGAAGTCTCCCAGGTAGTATTCGGATACAGGAATACGGATAACGAAGTCAAAAAGGACATGGGCCAGAAGCAGATGCTGCTGGAGGCGCTGCATGAGGCAAATCTGGCCAACAATGCCAAGAACCTGTTCCTTTCCAATATGTCCCATGATATCAGGACCCCTATGAATGCGATCATGGGCTTTACTGCCCTTGCGCGGAAAAATCTGGATAACGTGGAAAAGGCAGCCGAATATCTGGATATGATTACAGCTTCCGGAGAGCAGCTTCTTCAGCTGCTGAACGATGTGCTGGAAATATCCAAAATCGAATCTGCCCAGCTTCGTGTGGAGGAGGATGAATGCAGCCTGATAGAGCTGATGCAGCAGATTCAGAAGGCAGTTGCATTCAGGGCGGCGGCAAAAAATATTACGCTTTCGCTGGATATTACCCATCTTCGGCACGATATTGTATCTGCAGACAGAGAGAAGCTTTCTGAAATCCTGTCATATCTTGTGGATAATGCGCTGAAATACACAAAAGAAAACGGCAGGGTTACGATTGCAGTTGCGGAACAGGAGGCATTGAAGGACCACTATATTGCCTATCAGTTTATGGTGGAAGACAACGGCATAGGCATAAGCGGGGAATTTCTGGAACATATATTCGATCCCTTTGAGAGGGAAAAAAATACCACTTTCAGCGGAATTCACGGTACAGGACTGGGACTGACGATCACGAAGAAGCTTGTTGATATGATGGGCGGTAATATTTATGTGACAAGTACTGTGGGCGTGGGAAGTAAATTTGTGGTCTCCGTTCCGTTGAAGCTGCCCGATATATGCCAGGAAAATCCGAAAGAAGAAATCGGGCTTATGAAGCTGACAGATTCGAAGAACATCCTGCTGGTGGACGATAATGAGATTAACCTGGAGATTGAGGCGGAGATGCTTAAGGATGCAGGATTTTTTGTGGAAACTGCGGAGAACGGAAAAATTGCACTGGAAAAGATAGCACAGAGTTTTCCTGGGACGTATGATCTGATTCTTATGGACATTCAGATGCCTGTGATGGACGGATATCAGGCAACAAGGGCAATCCGGCAGATACCCAACCCGGGTCTGGCCAGGATTCCGATTATCGCGGTGTCCGCCAATGCTTTTGAAGAGGACAGAAGGAAAGCAATGGAGTGCGGGATGAACGCACATTTGCCCAAGCCGCTTGACATGGGGCAGCTGTTTGAGGTGATGGGGAAGTTTCTGTAGGAGTGCCCGGTGGTATGTCCAGGCTGGCAAATATTTTTGAGCGTGAGTATAAATCAGTGAAAAACGATAAGATTCGGTTGGTGATATGAATGAACGGAAAAACGTACGAAAATGAAATACTCTACCATTACACGGATTTTCAGGCGCTGGACGGAATCCTTCATGATGCCAGTCTTCGGGTCAATAATGTCCTGAACATGAATGATGCGGCGGAAATGCGTTATTTCATGAGCCGGCTGTGCGAGGCGGTTGCCGGGCGGCTGGAGAATGAGGGGGATGGCAGACGGGCAGAAGCGGTGCGGGAACTTTTCCGGGAGGAATTGAAAAAAGAATTTTATTATTCTGCTTATGCGGCATGCTTTTCGCTTTACAGGGATGATGCGGCCCAGTGGGAGAGGTATGGGAACCGGGGCCGGGGCGTGTGCATTGCCTTCCAGGGAAAGTATTTGCAGAAAATGGCGAAGGGAGCGCTGTCGCTTCAGACGGTTTTCTATCAGGAGGATATGAGCACACATAACCTGACAGGAATATTTTACCGACTGGTGAAAACGAAGAAAGAGCTGTCGTCGAATAGCCCTGATATTAAGAAAGCAATGAATTATGCATGGAGCTGTTCGGCAGCTTTTAAGCATCCCTCCTTTTTGTCGGAAAGAGAAGTACGTCTTGTGGTTTCTCCGTTTGTAAAGGAATATTTTGACATCAAACCCTGTTACCATATCAGCAGGGAACGTATCAAAAAGTACTACCCGCTGGAGCTGGATTCCATGTGCCGGGAAATCGGAATCGGATGGGAGCAACTGGTGCCGGAAATCATTATCGGGCCGGAATCTACACAGTCGAAATCTATCCTGCAGGATTATCTCAGGGATAATGGCATGGAATGTCTGGCGGAACGGGTTTCCATGTCAAATTGCCCGCTGCGGAGGTCCCCGGCGTAGCGGCTTAGGAATTGTCGGAAAATAACCTGTGCCTTTTCGGAAAAGGAAAACAGCGGATGAGCGCTGATATTCAGCGATTCCTGATAAGAAAAGACAGAATTTCAGGTGATATGGGCCGGGAAAGGAGCCAGCTATGGAAACACATCGCATTGCTGTTATTTCGGATACCCATGGTCTTTTGCGCCCTGAAGTGCTGGAGAAGCTGAAGGGTTGTGAAGCCATTCTGCATGCGGGAGATTTTGGCAGGCCGGATATTTTAGCGAAACTGACGGAAATCTCCCCGGTGTGGGCTGTGTGCGGAAATGTAGACAGGGAGTGGGCGGACGGCCTGCCGGTGGAACTGGAGGTCACACTGTCCGGATTTAGAATATATGTTACGCATAACCGGAAACAGATCCGAAAGGATTTAGCGGGGATTGATATCGTGATATACGGACATTCCCATAAATATGAGGAGTGCAGGGAGGGCGGAATCCTGTATCTGAATCCCGGCAGCTGCGGGCCGAGGCGGTTTCGGCTTCCCGTTACCATTGCAGTGCTTACCCTGTATCCGGAAGGTCACAGGGCGGAAACGGAGCGGATTGACTGCATGTCTGCTGCGGTATCCGTGCAGGGCGGCATCGGTTCTGAGGCGGTACTCGGACAGAAAGATATCGGTTCTGAGGCAGTGCCCGGCAGTGGAAGGGGCGGCTCCGGGGCGGTATCGGCAGGGAGTGAGCCCGATTCGTGGCCGGAAACGGATGTGGATATGCACAGGCTGGTTAAGGCTATCATGAAGGACGTGCGGGCGGGAAGGACGGTTGCCGGGATTGCCGCCCGGCATCATGTGAAGGAGGAGCTTGCGGAGGAGATATGCCGGTATTATGTGACACATCCGGGTGTGGATGTGGACGGGATACTGGACCGGATGGAACGTAAAAATTTGTAATGCGCAAAGAGACGCGCCTTTTATCGGAAGCGAGGAGATTGCTTCCGATAAGGCAGACTATAGGAAGCAAGTGCAGCTTCCTATAGTTGAATGCGGCGCAAAGAGACGCGCCTTTTATCGGAAGCGAAGAGATTGCTTCCGATAAGGCATATTATTCGGAACATATGGGATAATAGAGAGTGCAACGGAGCTGACTGCGTTTTAAAAGCGGAGGAGGGAAAGGCTTTCGCAGCAGGCCCAGGCTGCCGGGGTGCGGTTCCGGAATAATAGGAAAGGAAAAACCTGCCATATCAAAGGTATGGCGGGCGGTATGAAAAATATGGTAAATTCGGATACGGTAAAACTTCTTCAGGAATGTGACGCCGGTACAAAGATGGCGGTTTCCACAATCGATGAGGTGCTGGACAATGTGCGTGATACCGACATGAAACAGCTGCTCCAGGAGAGCAGGAATCATCATGAGAAGCTGGGAAACGAGATTCATTCCCTGTTGAACAGCCACGGAACGGAGGAAAAGGACCCTGCGCTCATAGCAAAGGGCATGTCCTGGATGAAGATAAATGTGAAGATGAGCATGGACAGCAGTGACTCTACGGTGGCGGACCTGATCACGGACGGCTGCAATATGGGAGTGAAATCGCTCAACAAATATCTGAATCAGTACAAAATGGCGGATCATAAATCCAGGGATATCAGTACGAAGCTGATTTCCATTGAGGAAAAACTGTGCAGGGATCTGGAGAAATATTTGTAATGCAGTAAGGAAGTGCCTGCAAAGTGTCTGCAAAGTCCCTCTGCCGGTATCTGCCATTTCCACTTGTATAATTGCCATAAATGCCTGAGGCAGGCGATTCCCGGAGGGCAGATGTAACAGTTCGGCGAGCTGTCTGAACTGTTGCATCGATACATATTGAAAAAATACGGAGAGTAAGGAAGTGTCTACAAATAACCGCTGCGAGTTCATAGCGAGTTTTATTGTATTTCCGAGGTTTTGCCTGAATAAGTTGCAGCGGTTATTTTCCGACAATTCCTAAAACTGGCAGAGGTGATTTGCCGGAGCCTGCGGCACAGAAACAAATTCGTTGCTGTAAGACGACGGCAGCATAAAAAAGAGAAAAGAGGAAACAGAAAATGAAAGAAAATCAGCAGATCAGGAAAGAAGATATCAAGGCCGTATTTGATTCCCCTTATATCAAGGTAGCGGATATTCAGTACGCGCCCGGCAGACATTATTATGATGCCACCCGAAGGGACATGGAGGAACTGATTGCGGTCAAATCAGACGAGGAATTCAGAACCATGCTGCCCGATGCGGTGAGCTGTATTGTGATTCTCTGTACTTCCGGGGAGGAGCCGAAGCTTCTGCTTTCCTATGAATTCCGCTATCCGGCGGGACGATACCTGCTCAGTGTGCCGGCCGGGCTGATCGACAAGGAGGATGAAACGGAGCCGGATCCCATTCGATGCGCTACAGTCCGGGAGATCAAGGAGGAGACAGGACTTGATGTGACGGAAAAGGATTTGGTGTTTGCCGTAAATCCGCTGCTCTTTTCCACGCCCGGGATGACGGATGAGAGCAATGCGCTGGTGTGCGCAGTGCTGGAGAATCCGGATCTGTCGGTGCTTTCCCAGGAAGGGGCGGTAGGCTCCGAACAGTTTGACGGCTTTGCCGTTCTGACAAGGGAGGACGCTCTTAAGGTACTCCGGGAGGGCCGTGACGGGAGAGGTAATTTCTATCCCATTTATACCTGGGCAGCTTTAAGCTATTTTGTGTCGGATGCCTGGAAAGCGTGAGAATATTTTTATTACTTTTTTATAAATTTTTAAATCACAGTAGAAAAAATGTAAAAACCTGTTATGCTGTTTTTATTGAATCTGGAAAAATCAGAAGTCGGGTTTTGTGATTTTGTACAAAATTCCTTTGCATATCTGGTGCATATTTTTCTGCTGTTTTCAGAAGATTCCCAATATTAAAGAAGAGGTGTTGCAGATGAACCAGAAACTGAAAGAAAAGATACTGGAATCCCTCTCTGCCGTTCTGCCCATAACGGGTATTGTGCTGCTTCTGAGCATTCTGCTGGTGCCCATAGACCTGGGAACCATGGTGATGTTTATCGTCGGCGCAATCATGCTGGTAATCGGAATGGGTTTTTTCCAGCTCGGTGCAGAGATGTCCATGACTCCTTTGGGTGAAGGTATCGGTGTGCAGATTTCGAAGACGAAGAAGATTCCGCTGATCTTCCTGATCGGCTTTTCAATGGGAGCGATCATTACGATTTCGGAGCCGGATCTTCAGGTGCTGGCGGAGCAGGTGCCGTCCATTCCCAATCTGACGCTGATTCTTACCGTTGCTGTGGGCGTGGGAATTTTTCTGGCTGTGGCAATCATCCGAATCTTGTTTCAGATCAATCTTTCTACCATATTGATCGGGCTTTATATCGTGTTGATTGGGGTTTCCTTTTTTGTCTCACGGGACTTTCTGGCAGTTGCCTTTGACTCCGGCGGTGTGACCACAGGTCCCATGACGGTGCCGTTTATCATGGCAATGGGTGTCGGCCTTGCATCCGTCCGCGGCGATAAGAATGCTTCAAGCGACAGCTTTGGTCTGGTGGCTCTCTCCAGCGTGGGACCGATTCTGGCAGTGCTGATTCTGGGCATGTTCTTCAGTCCCAGCGAGGCTGCGTACTCGGCGGCAGGAGTTGCCAATGTCAATACCACCCGGGACGTAGTAAAAGAATTCCTCTTCAGCATGCCGCCTTATGTGAGAGAAGTTCTGATTTCACTGGTTCCGGTGGCGGTTGTGTTCGTTATTTTCCAGGTGCTTACTCACCGTTATCCGCGCAGACAGGTAAAGCGAGTGACAGTCGGTTTCGCATATACGTACATAGGTCTGGTGCTTTTTCTGTGCGGTGTGAATGTGGGATTCGCTCCGGTGGGTTCCATGTTGGGGAATGAGATAGCTGCGGAGGCCTGGAAGTGGCTTCTGATTCCTATCGGTATGCTGATTGGTTATTATATTGTAAAGGCGGAGCCTGCCATACAGGTGCTGAACCGCCAGGTGGAGGGTGTGACCAACGGTTCCGTGTCCGCCAAATCCATGAACCTGTGCATGTCCCTTGGCGTGTCTGCCAGTGTGGGCCTGTCCATGATGCGTGTGCTGACAGGTGTGCCGATTCAGTGGATTATCATACCGGGATATATTATTGCGTTGATTTTATCACGGTTTGTCCCCAAAATGTTTGTCGGTATCGCATTCGACTCCGGCGGCGTGGCCAGC
>DKVC01000039.1:0-2073 GCA_002490995.1 Lachnospiraceae bacterium UBA7188 | reverse complement strand
CTCCGGCGGCGTGGCCAGCGGGCCTATGACGACGACATTCCTGCTTCCCCTGAGTATCGGCGCATGTGATGCCGTCGGCGGCAATCTGATGACAGATGCGTTCGGCGTGGTGGCACTGGTGGCGCTGACGCCTTTGATTGCCATCCAGCTGATGGGAATTGTGTATCAGTATAAGCTGAAGCTGGCGGAAAGAGCTGCGGTACAGGAGGCGGAAGCGCTGGGTGCTATGGATGACATCATTGAATTTGAGGAGGGCGAAGAAGATGGCGGACAATCGTAAGAAAGCGGCGTTCCGGATGTTATTTCTGATCGCTACGCCGAAGCTGGTCAATAAGGCGACAGGTTTGTTTAAAGAAGGAAATGTCCCCATGCAGTATGTTTTCCATGCCCAGGGGACTGCTACCAGTGAGGTCATGGATATGCTGGGACTGGACGGAGTGGATAAGAATATATTGATGAGTATGATGCCGAAGCTTTTTGCGGACGAAATGCTTAAGAAACTGCGGAAAAAACTGCATCTTGGGATGCCGAATACCGGAATTGCGTTTACCGTGCTCATGTCCGGCGGCAGCGGACATCTTGTGCAGCTGATTGAAAGCCTGGAACCGGAAGAGGACAGGAAATTTTTGGAGAGGAATGATGCCGATATGACAGAAAATGAATACAGTATGATAATGGCAATTGTAAACCAGGGATACAGCGAGGATGTGATGAATGCCGCCAGGCCCAAAGGCGCTTCCGGCGGTACGGTGTTCCACAGCAGGCGCATCGGAAGCCAGGAGGCGATGAAATTCTGGAAGATCAGCGTACAGGAAGAACGGGAAGTAGTCATCATCCTGGCCACGAAGGAGGATAAGCTGGCTATCATGAAGGAGATCGGGCAGAAATGCGGCATGCAGAGCAAGGCTCAGGGCGTTGTGATGTCGCTGCCGGTGGACGGGATTGTGGGGCTGGATTGAGAAAGGTGTGGTTTTTATGGGGCTGTCGGGAAATGGCAGTGGAAATGCAGTTATTTCCCGACGGCCTTTAAGTCCATTCCACAATACACAGTCTGTCGGATCATGGGGAAGCGAAAGTGAGAAGGGGGCGGGCAGACCAAAAGGGTCTATAATTCCCCTTCATTTGCCTCATATAAGTATAGCCGTCCCCTCTTGCCGACGCGGACTACTACATTCATGTGATAAAGAATATTCAATACCGTCTGAGCAAGGGAAAGCGGAATATGGGCTGCCGCTGCGAATTCCCTGGAGGTGAAAGCCCCTTCCAGCTCAAATGGCACAAACTGCAGGAAGTCCTGCGGACAGTCCAGCTCTATCTCGCGGACAAGCTCCGTGGGAATCCTGTCATACCGGCTGGCGCCCTTTTTCTTATCTTTGCTCCAGCCGTTCAGCAGTTTGTACTCTTCCATATCCAGCAGAACCAGCCGCAGGCGGAGATTGGGGTCTTTCAAAAACATCTTGATCTTATATAATTCCGGAAAAGCAAGATAGGGATTGCCTTTCAGGGGAGATTTCCGCTTTTTGCTCAGCTCCCCGCTTTCTTCGTCGATCCAGATGATCCACTTCTCCCGGGGGATGGGATAGACGATAGTCACCGGATACAGGGGAAGGAAGGCGGCGAGCTTTCCCCGCAGTTTGTCAAATTGCCGGGTCTGGATTTCAATGATTTCTCCGTTGGCATAAATGTCAGCCACGTAATTTTCAATGGGTATTTCCTGATGGTCTTCATCAGGTTCATAATAATTCTTCAGGATGGCATGGACTGTCTTCTCTGACAGGGTGCCGATGCCAGGGCGTTGCCTGTCGATTCCGATTACTTTTCTTTTTGCTGCTTCGAAAGCCTTCTTATCGGGCATTTTCTCCCTCTTTTCAGTTCGTGTTTCCTTAACCCGGACAGGACAGAACGAAATGTTACCATTTAGTGCGAGGTTTTTGTGTCAGGCGTCTAATCCTGCCACTGGGGCTGGTATTCTACTATTTTGTACAGAAGACCAGAGCGCCCGGTAATTTTATAGTGACAGGATATCATAGATTCCGCCTGTTTGCTACACTAATTGTTAAAATGTTTTTGCTT
>DKVC01000034.1 GCA_002490995.1 Lachnospiraceae bacterium UBA7188 | reverse complement strand
TCGTTGGAGCCGAAGCCGTCCATCTCCACCAGCAGCTGGTTCAGTGTCTGTTCACGCTCGTCGTGGCCGCCGCCCATACCGGTGCCCCGGCGTCTTGCCACAGCATCAATCTCGTCTATAAATACGATACAGGGTGAATTTTTCTTCGCTTCCTCGAACAGATCCCGGACACGGGAAGCGCCCACACCCACGAACATCTCCACAAAATCAGAACCTGAAATACTGAAGAAGGGAACTCCCGCTTCTCCTGCCACAGCCTTGGCCAACAGCGTCTTGCCGGTTCCGGGCGGGCCCTCCAGCAGAACTCCCTTGGGAATTCTGGCACCCACTTTCGTGTACTTCCCCGGCTCTCTGAGGAAATCTACGATTTCTTCCAGCTCCTCCTTCTCTTCCTTCAGGCCTGCCACCTGTTCAAAGGTAACATTCTTGTCGCCCATGGACAGCCTGGCACGGCTCTTGCCGAAGTTCATCATCTTGCCGTTGTTGCCACCGGCATTCTGGGCATTGACCATCATAAATAAAAACACGCCCACCGCCAGTACAATCAGCATGGGAACCAGCGTGGTCAATACCCAGCCCTCCCTGGGCACATCCCGCACCGGCGGATCAAAACCGTAGGAACGCACCAGGGCTTCCGCCTCCCCGATGTCCGTCACATAGAGCTTCATGTCGGCGCCGCCTGTCAGCTCCACCCTCACATATCCGGTGGGAACCTCACTGTTGGGATTGATTGTGACTTCTTCCACCCTGCCGGCTTCCATATCGCCGATAAACTGCTCCAGAGTATAATCATCATCCGCTCCGTTCAGAGTGGTCAGCACCGCCACTCCCATCAGGAGCAGGACAATAAAAAGAAAATATGAATTGAAACCTCTACTGTTTTGCCTCAACTTGCAAGCCTCCTATTTCTTCAATGGCTGTACCAGCCTTCCGTCTGCAGCCTGCCGTCCGCGTCCCGGACGCTTTCGCCGGCACCCGCTTTGTCCGCAGAGCCGCCTCCGCAGGCTTAAGCCGGGCGGATCCGGTCCACCCATGCCGCACCTTTAATCCTCAAACTTCACCACACCGATATAAGGCAGATTGCGGTACTTCTGATCGTAATCCAGTCCATATCCTACCACGAATTCGTCAGGTATCTGAAAACCTGTATAATCCACATCCACATCCACAACCCGCCGCTCCGGCTTGTCAAGCAGCGTACACAGGCGCAGTGACTCCGGCCCTCTCGCCCAGAGCATCTCCAGAAGATAGCTCAATGTCCTGCCGCTGTCCACAATATCCTCCACCACAATCACATTCTTATCCCTGATAGGATCATCCAGATCCTTTACGATTTTGACCACACCGCCTGACTGCGTTCCGCTGCCGTAACTGGACACTGCCATAAAGTCCAGTGACACCGGCACCGTGATCCGCTTCGCAAGCTCGCACATGAAAAAGCTCCCGCCCTTCAGCACACAGATCAGATGCACCTCTTTCCCGGCGTAATCTCTGCTGATCTGCTCCCCGATCATCTGAATCTTCGCATCTACTTCCTCTTCCGTCAAAAGTACCTTAATGCTCTCCGCCATCTTTCTCCTCCGTTTCGCCGTCTTCGCAGAATTCCGCCCCCAAAAGCTTTATCTGTAATATACGTTCCGTATGTTCACTCACTTTAAAAGCCTCACTGATCCGCCAGCCTGCCAGCCACACCACATGGCTGCCCACAGCCACCACAGGTATCTCATCCCGTATCTGCCTGGGAATCTTTTCCGTGATCATATAATTTTTCACGGATTTTCGTATTATATTTCCCCTTCCGTCGGCTATGGTGAGATAATCCCCCTGACATCGGGACCGAATCACTACACATTCTTTTATTTTATCATAATCAAACCATTTCGTATACCGTTTTATGGGAACTTCCTGACCTTTTTTTGTAAAAATTCCCGTAAATTCTATTTTTCCCCGGTTTTCCAGCCCGTAAACAAGAGGCGTTTGAAATATTTCCGCCATATGCGGTACGAATATGGACGGCAGCTTGCCTTTTCCTGCAGCTTCTGTCGTCGCTGCTTTCTTTTCTCCTATGGCTCTCCCTTTTCTTATTGCTTCCCTTTCTCTTATGGCTTCCCCTTCTCTTATGGCTTCCCCTTCTCTTATGACGTCCCTTTCTCTTATGACTTCCCTTTCTCTTATGGCTTCCTTCTCTCCGGCGCACTTTTGCCCGAAAAAGCTGCCCCCTGCCAAAGCCCTGCTTTCCCGCCGCTCCATAAATACGCTGCCGTACTGCCGCCTGGCTGTTATCCCAAAAGGCAGGCTGACACTCCCGTTTCCCTCTCTTTCAAACAATCTAAGAACATCCAGCACATGGGTTGCAGAAATATCCTTTCCTGTGGGAGACAGCTGTTTTAACAATTGAAGGATAATCCGTTTCTGTAATATCGTATGAAACTCCCGGAAAGCTGTTCTTTCTATCCGGAACCCCTCAGGCTGACCTTCCTGCGGAGAAATGTTCCCCCGCACCGCCTGCTTCTGCCCTGCCAAAGTTCCTGCTCCCTCCGGCCACGCTTCCTGCATCCCCTGCCGCAAGGCACCTGCGCTTTCTTCCTGCGTCCTCTCCGGCAAGGCATCTGTGCCCTCTTCCTTCATGCCCTGCCACAAGGTATCTGTACCCTCCTTCTGCGTCCCCTTCCGCAAAACCGTCACACACTTCCGGACAGCTTCCCGGGTCTGCTGCTCCATGTACGCTTCCGTCTCCCTCAGAAGTCTGGCCGTCCTGCCCATATGCCCCACGGCACCGGATACTACCGCTTCCTCCGCATAGGGCAGGATATGATGCCGAATCCGGTTTCGCCTGTAATCATCCTCTTCATTCGTGACATCCCGGCACCACCCGGCTGAAACACTCTCCAGATACGCCTCCACTTCCCGCCTCTCCAGACACAGAATAGGACGTATGATATCCCCCCGTACCGGGGCGATACCGCTTAACCCCTGAAGCCCGCTTCCCCGGAACAGATGAAACAGCATGGTCTCCGCGTTGTCATTGCTGTTGTGCGCCACGGCAATCCGCGCACCGCCCAGGTCTCCGGCTAGCCGGGAAAATGCTTCGTACCGCACCCGGCGTCCCGCGTCTTCCTCGGAATACCCTTCCCGCTTCGCCAGGGCGTGTACATCAGCCTCTGTCAGGTAATAAGGAATCCCTCTCTCCCGGCACAGCTCCTCCACAAATCGGGCGTCCTCCCCGGCCTCTTCACGGATACCATGATTGACATGCACCACATTCAATTCCAGCGGCACCCGCTTCGCATACTCCCACAGCAACAGAAAAAGGCAGACCGAGTCCGCCCCTCCCGATACGCCCACCACCACCCTGTCGGCAGGCTTAAGCATGTTGTGCTCCTCTATATAGGAAAATACCTTTTTCTCTATCTTCTCTCTGTTCTCCATAGATTCATCTTACAGCAAACAGCTTCAGAAATCAAGCTCAAGTCTCCCAGATTCCCACAACCCCGATTGTCATATCATCATAAACCCGCCCCCCGCTGGCATGGAGGGCAATCTGCAGCAGCCTGTCCGCCAGTTCTCCGGGCCCCCGCTCCTGCAGTCCGGCAACAATGCTCATGAAGGTATTTTCGTAGTCCTCCCCTCCGAAAGCATCCACCACCCCGTCGGAAACCATGATCAGATAATCGCCGTCCTGGAGCTGCCGGTACAGCGGCTGTGCCTCCACCTGCCCGAAGATTCCCAGCGGCAGGTTCCCCGTCACCAGCTGTTCCACCTCCTGGCCGCGCTTCAGAAAACTGGCAGCGCCTCCTATCTTTCTCAGCTGGCAGCTTCCCTGATATAAATCGATTTCACAGATATCCAGAGTAGGGTGATTGTCATCCTCCCCTGAGGCAAACAGAGCCGTATTTACCATATTGACGGCAGTATCGGTTCCGTATCCCGCCTCCAGCATTTTTTCCATCAGGTCCAGTACCCTCTCGCTGTCTCTGCCCGCTTTTTCCCCGGATCCTGTGCCATCCGACAGCATTACCGTCACGCTTCCCTTCTCTGCCTCCACCACCGCATAGTTATCCCCGGAGGCGGATTCCCCCTCTTTCACAGCCCTGGAAAACCCTGTCAGCACCAGATACGCCGCTTCTTCCTCCAGTACAAAGCTCTGGGGCGCAGTCTCCACCACACTGGGACTGGTAACGGAAGGCGCCAGCCGCCTGTCCAGCAATACGGAAATCATATCTGCCGCATCATCCGCGGATACCCTGGCTCCTCTGCGGGTATGCATGGTCAGCACAATTGCCTGTCTGCCGTCCTCCCTGGGCAGGTAACAGGGACTTTCCACCTCAATGCCTTCCTCCGCCAGCGCCTGTACCAGGCGGCGTCTCTTTTTCCCTTCCATGGGCCAGTACACCAGCACTTCACTGGCCGCCTCTGTCATAATCTTCGCCATTTCCGTCAGATGCCCGCTGATAATCTGCCTGTTTTCCCATAACCTTCTCTCCATCAGAACGGTCTCACGGCTCTCCTGTTCCGGCTCGAATTCTTCGTCATAACTCCTTGCCAGCTCATAAAAGCTGTCTGCATAGCTTAACAGCCTGCGTCTGCACAGATCCGATACCTGTGCTGTCTGCAGGTCTTTTTTCCCGTGTCTCATCACGCCAAAGCACCCCTTTCCGCTGCCGTCTCCCTCCCTGCAGCAGTACCATTATAAAAATCAGGAAAAACTTTTTTTGTCAAAAATACGGAGCTCTCCCCTTAAAGTTTTGCGACAAAAAAAGCGGAAGCCTCATGCTCCCGCCTAATCCTTCTGTTTAAAGAGAATCTCATCTTCATAAACCAGCCCCAGCTTCTCCCTGGCCACATCCTCAATATATCCCTTGGTCTGAACTTCCTTGCCGAAATTCGCTATCTCCTGCTCGCGCTTCTGCTCAGCCTCAATCTGGGTCTTCAGCGATGCCTCTTCCGCCGCCTTCACATCAATCTTGCGCTGCAGCTCCATACTCCCCATCTGTACCAGAACCAGAATCAACAGCACCACCAATGTCACCAGAAACATACTGAAGCGGTTCTGAGCCCGTTTCCGGTACGCAACCCGATTCCGTCTCGCCATATTCATCTCCATTCCTGCTGCAGCCAGCAAATCCGGATGCAGACACAAACCTCCGTGTGAAACTTTTCCTTCTCACACTGCATCATCGAACCAACTCATACCTTCATATTTATTTTAAGTGCTTTCAGAAAATACGTCAACCTGTTTTTCAGAAACCTTTTCAGCCTGCCCATCGTACGGCGCGTTCCTCTCCTGACTTTCCTGCCGGCCAGGTTCACAGGCCGCAGCAGCCACCCCAATATCCTGCCGATGCCCGCCAGCAGCTTCTTAAACCCCAGGGATACATACTTCACAAACAGCCTGCTGAACAGTTTATTGTAGAGAAACATCCCTGCCATGGCGCCGATTACGGCAAACCACCGCAGCGTCCCGTTGCTCTCATGGTACATCAACAGAAAAACCTCCGCCCCGCAGTAAACCCAGAAAGCCAGATCTTCCACCGCTACCCAGAAACCGCCATGCGGAATTACCCTCCTGATGATCCGCAGGATATCATACACAAAGAGGAGAAATCCCCCCATGATCAGGGAATGCAGCAGAAACTCGTTTTCGCTTACCATGTTCACCGGAACAGCCTGCTCAACAGCGATTCATTTTTATGTCCTGCGTTCGCCACATCGGAATAGGTAAAGCTGTCAATCTTGCCGTCGATATCCACTTCCCCTTTTTCCAGTGTCAGCCTGCTGACATGAAGATCGTCTCCCTTGATCATCAGCATTCCCTGCTCCGTCTCCAGCAGGACTTCATGAATATCGAAAGAAAGCACATCGTTCACGCCGTTCACCGTACAGTTTCTCCGGTTGGTCATTACTACCTTATGTATACGGGAGTTCCCGCTCAAATCTTCCATAGTCCCTCCATCCCCGAAGCCGCCCCACGGCCTCATTCAAGTTTTAGGAATTGTCAGAAAATAACTGATACAACTTCTTTAGGGGAAAGCCCTGAAATATAAGGAAAACGGCTC
>DKVC01000176.1:9335-16258 GCA_002490995.1 Lachnospiraceae bacterium UBA7188 | reverse complement strand
CCTCCGCCTCCGATACCAGCCGCATAGCTGCCGCCAGTAGTTCTAACTGTTCCCCCGTTTATGGTAATTGTCCCTCCGCTACCCCCGTTTCCGCCTCCGCTACCAGCCGCATAGTTGTTGCCAGTGGCACTAACTGTTCCCCCGTTTATGGTAATTGTCCCTCCGCTACCCCTGTTTCCGCCTCCGACACCAGCCGCATAGCTGCCGCCAGTGGCACTAACTGTTCCCCCGTTTATGGTAATTGTCCCTCCGCTACCCCCGTTTCCGCCTCCGCTACCCCCGTTTCCGCCTCCGATACCAGCCGCAAAGCTGTCGCCAGTGGCTGTAATACTTCCCCCATTGATGGTGACCGTTCCGCTGCTGCTTCCCTTATCTCCTCCGATTCCCGCACACCAGCTTCCAGTATCGGCAGTTGTCAGTTTGCCCATATTATCACCGTCAGACTGGGCATAAATCGTCAGGCTATTGCCCTCGTTTACAGAAACGCCCTTCCTGGCATTCAGTACGCATCCATCCGTCAAAATCAGGTGCACTGTGCCGCTCACCGTGATTCTGCTGTTAATTGTAACCTCCCCGCTTACCACATACCAGCCATTAGACCAGGCAGAAACAGGGTTTTCAGACGTTACCTCCGTATATTCCCCACAGGTTTTCGTTACCCAGTTCTGCCCTTTTTCATCGCAGTCCTGATAGGACACTGCTTCCGCAATCAGGGCTGGTTTCCCTGCATAATTCTGCCCCCCCAGAATGTCCAGCGCAGCCTGCAGTTCCAGGCAGCGGGATATGTCCGCCTGCTCCTGCTCTTCCTCGGTTAGTTCTGTATACAGGGCAAGGATTTCCTCCAGCTGTGTGCGCACCTCGTCGGCATTGTCCTCAGAGACCTCCTCCGGCAAGGCTAAAAGCAGCTTCTCCATCCGGCAGATATGGCACTCGAACTCACAGGGGCTTCCCTCTCCGTCCCCCGCAGCGGGCTTATAACCGCAATCTTCTGTATGTTCCTGATGGTGGGCACATAGTCCGGTGTCCTCCGAATCCGCATCTTCAGCCCCCGGCACATTGGCTATGCCTTCCTCTGTTCCCAGGCCATTCGCTATGCTTTCTCCCGTTCCCGGCTCACCAGCTGTGCTTTCGCCCGCTGCCGGTCCGTCAGCCATGCTTTCACCTGCTCCCGCTTCGCCAGCTGTGCTTTCGTCCGTTCCCGGCTCACCAGCCCTGCTTCCGTCCGTTTCCGTTCCCGAGCCATCGGCTGTGCTTTCTCCTGTTCCCGCTTCGCCGGCCATGCTTCCGTCCGTTTCCGTTCCCGCTTCGCCAGCCATGCTTCCGTCCTCTTCCGGTGATGTCACATTGCCGCCTTCAAGACTGTCTTCTGCTGCCGTCCCGTGTTCTGCCACGGCATAGGAAGCCGTCCCTGGCGACGTGAACGCCATCACTGCCGCAAGTATGACTGCAAGTACCTGTCTCCTCGTCTTCTTCATAATCTCTGATCTACCTCCTGCTTTTTGTAAAATAAGGGAAAAGTACAGTACACCCTTTTTATGCATCCTGCACATTCTTTGGCTGACATTTTTGCCGGAAAGAACCCTGCGTTTTCTATCAGTATAGTGTTTTTTAGCAATTTCTCCATAGCTATGGCACGAATTGTAAAAATCCGTCCCAAATTGCATCCCCCACCCAACCCACTCCCCTCTCACAGTTTTCCTGATTCTATGCCACTGAAGACTGCGGGCCGGAACAACCAACAGCAAAGCCGTACTTGATAAATAAAAAGTCTGATGGTAGAATATATACTGCACACCAGTTATATTTGCAGCATAATAAAAGCTGGAAGAAGGGGAAATTTTGTGATAAAAAAATAAACGGTTTGACTGTCGAATGGGACACAGACAAAAACGTACGAAACAGGAGATTTTATTATGATAACCAGCATTCAGATTTATAAAGGACAGGAACCGACCAAAGAACAGCGCCAGGAAATCAGGGAAGCTGCAAAAAGAACGCCGGTTTATGATGAATTAGCCCCAGAATTAACTATAGAACAGATGCAGCGTTATAGAAAGGCGGCAATCGATAAAAAAGCGAAAACAGTGGTTACTTTGGAACTTTCCAAAGAAAATATGGACAAAGCGCACTCTTTTGGAAAAGAATATAGAGCAGTGTTAAGCCGCTTGCTGGAATTAGCTATGAATGACAGTGATTTAGTTAGAAAAGCACGGCTTTGAAAAAGTGGGGAGCATAAATTCCAACCATACCCTGAAACAGGAGGCTTTTACATGCGGATTGCCATAGTAGATGACATTGCGTCAGAACGCGAAAATTTATGCTGCAAACTAAATATACAACTTGCCCGGCTCAGCCTGAACGCCGGGATTTCCGAATTTGGTTCCGGTGTGGATTTTCTGGCCGCTGCCGGGAAAGAACGATTTGACCTGGCCTTCCTGGATATTTATATGGGCAGCGAGAACGGTGTGGATACGGCAGGGGCGCTGCGACGTTTCGACGCGGACTGCCTGTTGGTGTTTATCACCACCTCCAGGGACCATGCCCTAGACGGCTTCCGCGTCCTTGCCTTCCATTATCTGGTGAAGCCCTACACGGAGGATGACCTGGCCGCCTTGTTTGACGAAATCGTAAAACGGCTTCCCGCCCCGGACAAATACATTGACATCAATACCGTAGGCGGCACCGTCCGCCTGCGCTTCCAGGAAATCCTGTATGCCGAGCATTACCAGCACCAGATCCATATCCACAGAAACGATGGTTCCGAAGCCGTGACGCGCCGGACCTTCCGGGACTTTACTGCCGAACTGTCAGACGGACGTTTCTTTCTCTGCAGCAGGGGGCTGATCGTTAATCTGGAATACGCTGAGGACTTCGACGGCACGGATTTCATCCTGAAAAACGGGAAAAGGCTTCCTGTCAGCCGCGACCTTGCCAAAACTGCAAGGCTTGCCTTCGGCGACTTTCTGTTTGGAAGGAGGCGCGAAAGATGAATGAGTTCCTGAGTTCTACACTGGAGCTTATGGTCCTGCTGCCAGGTATGCTGATGGCTTACCTGCCCATGAAGCAGTACCTGCGGATGCGCCCCGCCATGCTTGCGGCATTCACGGTACCGCTGATACTTCTCATCTGCCTTGCCGGCGGTGTCCTGCATTGCTTTTTCATCGTCCCAGGTTTCTGGCTGTTCGCTCCCGCCGTTGCCATAGCCGGCACTTTCTATGTCCACACGCTCAACATCACACGCTGGAAATCCGTCAGTGTCTTCCTTGCGGTATGCGGCGTCTTTTCCTGCATGCTGGGAGCCTCAGTGGCAGTCAGCGATACCATCAGCCCCGGGAAGCCCGCCATGACATGCGCCATCATTTTAACGTCCTGTCCAGACTCGCCGAGCAGAAGGAATGGGAAAGCCTTGTAAAATACCTTTCCGATGCCCAGGACAGCATTCCTGACGCCGAGCTTAACCTCTGCGACAATCCAGCGGCGGACAGTGTAGCAAGCTATTACGCTTTGCTGTGTCGTAAATACGATATCCTGTTCTCCTTCGAGCTTGACCTGCCCTTTGAGCTTCCGGTGCGGGAAATTGACCTCTGCCTGGCCATGTCAAACCTCCTGGAAAACGCTCTGGAAGCAAGCTTAAAGACTGCTCCTGCCAACCGCCGGATCAAGTTGCAGGCTCATCTGCATTCCGGCCATATGGTAATGCTGACCGTGGAGAATACTTTCGAAGGAGCGATCCGTGAAAAAGACGGTGTGTTCCAATCCTCCAAGCGCCGGGGCGAGGGCGTGGGAATCCAGTCCGTCCGGCATATCGCGGAAAAGAACGGCGGGTACAGCCGGTTTTTTTACGAGGATGGCATATTCTGCGCCGATGTCATACTGCGGGGCGACAGGTAATTACGTACAGATATGAAACTGCCGCCGATTTCTTTTGACTACAGGGTTCCTTCCTTACTCCCTCATACCGAAAACCTCCAGGCCGCCGTCCTGCCAGCGGACCGTGACTGCGCCGGACTGTGCTGTCTGCACAATCACGGTTCCGGATGCCTCCAGACGTTCCATCAGTTCCGCATGGGGATGTCCGTAACGGTTGTTTTTGCCGCTGGAAATAATTGTCAAAAGCGGTTTCAGCCGGTTAAGGAATTCTTCCGATGTGGAATTGCGAGAACCGTGATGCGCTGCCTTCAGGACAGTGATTCCCTCAATATTCCGCTCCTGAATCTCCCTGAAAAAAGCCTCTTCCCCTTTCTCCTGCACATCTCCTGTCAGAAGCAATGTCCAGCTTAGGCTGCATGTTCCGTTGTCCGTTTCACTGCCTGTCTCTCCGCTCGTCTTACCGCCTGTCTCGCCACTCGTCTTACCGCTCGTTTCACCGCTCATTTTACCGCCTTCTCTGCCGCCCCGGAAGACGCTGCCCCGTCCTTCTGTAAATTCCACCAGAAAGCATTCCGAGTAAGCATTGACATCCGCCGCGCTGAAGCCCTTAACCGGGTGCAGGCAGGTAAAGGCCGCACTGCCGCAGGTCCATCCGTCCCCCGCGGAAAGATAACCCACAGGAACAGGCTCCCTCTGCGTTGCCTCCCTGGCTGCTTTCAGCAGTTCACCCAGCTGCTCTTCCTTTGCCTTCTCTTCAATATCAGGCAAAAGAAGCTGGTTTACCGTAATATTGTTTTCCCCGCCTATGCCCAGCAGCTCCACCGCTCCATTAATATGATCTGCATCTGGATGAGAGAGGAAAACGGCGTCAATGGTATGAATGCCGTTGTATTTCAGGAAGGGTATCATAATGTATTTGCCGATATTTTTGCGGCTGCTGCTTCCGCAGTCAAAGAGATATACCTCCCCGGACGCTGTGCGCAGCAGAATACAGTCTCCCTGCCCCACATCCAGAAAGGTGACGCTGTTCTCCGCCGGCGGGTGTATGGCAAACAGCAGCACGGCAAGGATCAGAACAGCCGTACTTCCGGCGGCTCCTGCCATTTTAAGCCCGCCCTTTTCCATGCACGGCCTTTTCAAACCGGGACTATCGGCTTCCTCTCCCGGCCTGCTGCCTTTTGTACATGCTCTGCCAATTGCCTCAGCCCCCTTTATTCCCACAGATTTTGCATTATTTTTCGTACCTTCACCTGACATTTTCCCCTGTTTGCTCTCTTCAAGCCGTTTTATTGTTATCCGAATGCCGATCGCTCCGCATAAAAGCAGATAATAGACAACAATCTGCCATACTTTCGGGCATCCCGGATTCCAGGTATGGAAGGGAAGCTTATCAAAGCAGCCGCATATCAATTCATAGCTTCCCAGAATCGCCCGGCCCACAATCCCCAGACCGCCCAGCCCCGGCACCAGCATGGCCAGCAGCCCTGTAATCATCATTGGTTTCAAAAACGGAATCACAAAGAGGTTCAGAAATACGGAATAAACAGGAATTTCATAATAGAACCAGAGCTGCACAGGAAGAGTAGTCAATGTGATGGACAGGCTGGCAAAGAATGACTGTATCAGGGATTTCATCAGATTCTGTCCGCTCCCTGCCGCGGCAGCCAGCGCTTCCCGGCTTTTGCTGCCAATCTTTCCGGCATTTCCTTCCGATGCATTTTCTCTTTCCTCCTTTCCTTTTGACGCATTTTCCCTTTCCGCCTTTCCTTTTGACGCATTTTCCCTTTCCACCTTTCCTTTTGACGCATTTTCCCTTTCCGCCTTTCCTTTCAATGCGCCTGCAGCTTTTCCCTTCAATCCACCTCCTGCGGCTCCGTTCCCAGCAGGCAGCGGCGGCTCCAGGACAGGATACACCACCCCGATCCCCAGCACCGAAGTAAAGGAGAGCAAAAATCCGCTGTTCTGCAGATAAAAAGGATTTCGCAGCACCATCACCGCTCCCATTACGCCCAGGGCTGTCAGCATATCATAGGTTCTTCCCACAACCTCCGCCGCCATCTTGATCAGGTACATCCCTATGGCACGGCAGGCGGACACGCTGAAGCCCGTCATACAGCCGTACAGAATCAATATCACGCTTCCCGCCAGCGCACAGGGTGCAACGGGCAGGCCTGTCTTTCGCAGCAATCTGTAAATGCTCATCCCGATGATGGTGATATGCAATGAAGATATGCTTAATATATGCAAAACACCATTCCGTTTATAGAGTTCTTTCAAATCCCCATCCAGCTCGCTCTTGTCCCCCAGAAGCAACGCGCTCATCACCGCCGCCTCCTTCTCCGGGAAAATCCGGTACAGCCGCTCCTTAAAGTAACATTTCAGCCCGTACAGCCATTCCCTGACATGCCAGTACTCCTCTCCCCTTGACAGGATTACCGCCTTCCTGAGTTTTCCTCCCACTTCCATCGTCCTGTAATAGACTGCAGCGTCAAATTCCCCGGGATTTGTGGCATGGGAATAAGCCGAAAATTCTCCCCTGGCCGCCACATAACTCCCCAGGGGAATCTTCTGCGCTTCCTGCGTCTCACATATGATATTTTCGTAAATCCCATTACTTATATTACTTTCCTGAATCGGAATTTCCTGCCGCAAACCCGCGGCTGACTGCCCGAAGGCATTTGATGTTACTAAAACGACTGATTTCAGATAAACAGATGTCTCGTTTTTTTGGTAGACCTGTCCGGTGATAAGAAGTTCCCCTCCGATGTCCAGCTGATTCGTGCTGATACAGCCGTAAGGTACTTCTTCCGCCCATCCGGTCCCTAACCGGATAGAGGCAATGATCACCAGGAACAGGGCGGCCGCAAATAATGGTCGCCTCATATAAATTCCCCCTTTCTACAGGATCGTCGGGAAACAGCATTGATCCTCAATACATATTGTGGAAATGCTGTTATTTCCCGATAGTCCCATGTTTCGGCTTTACGGATACTTCATGATTTCTCAATGTTTCATGCAGTGGGCTGCCAGCCTAAGGAAGTGTCTACAAATAA
>DKVC01000176.1:0-9017 GCA_002490995.1 Lachnospiraceae bacterium UBA7188 | reverse complement strand
TTGTATTTCCGGGCTTTTGTCTAAAGAAGTTGTATCAGTTATTTTCCGACAATTCCTAATGCAGTTCCCGTCTCTCCTTCCGCACTGTCACAAACAGCAGAATCCCCGTCACTGCTCCCATCAGCAGATAGGACTGCACCATGGGGACAAAATTGTAATGCTCCCCCTTCCACACCGTATAAAAATCCCGGTTAATATAAGTAACCGGCAGCAGCTTCGCAGCGACCTGCATGGGTGACGGCATGTTGTCATAGCTGATGCCCATCATGCCCCCCAGAATCATCTGCGCAAAATACAGTATCATGGTCACGCAGTAAGTCGCTCCGAACTTTTTCAGCAGTGAAGCGATTGCATGAGACAGGCAGAACAGTATTATGCTGAGCACAAGGATACAGACCATGTACAGCAGGGCTCCTGACACACTCGGCGACTCCACCTCCGCAAATCCATATCCCGCCACGAAATAAATAACAAATGCAATGGACATAAAAATGATTTCCGAAAGAATCCGGTTGCAGAGGGTGACGCTGATCTGAATGCCGAATAACTCCAGCCTCTGGGGAATCCCCTTTTCCAGCTCCTGGGCATGGGCCACACCGTACCCCATAAATATGGTCGCCATGGGAATCAGCGCCCCTATCCCCAGGAAAATACTTGTCATTGTAGCCGAAAGCATGGGGCCCTCCGGCATCTCCCCCGCCACGGCCCGGGTGATAATGATCATCATCAATACAGGCATGCCCACTCCGAAAATGTGCACATACGGATTGCCAATGGTATTGCGAAACTCGAAAAGCAGCATCTGCCCGGATATCAGCCTTTTGTTCTTACTCTTATTTTGCATACTTCTCCTTTCCGGCGGAATGGACTGTTGCGCCTGTCATGTCGGCCCTGGCCTTCGCATTGATATACAGCATTTCGATATCGTTATTGCTCCGCTTGTAATTGATATCATTTTCCAGCAGCAGCCTGACAATCCGGTTTTCCTTCTCCTCACTCTCACAGGACATGGCTATCAAATGCGCCGGAGACGCAAGCTTCTCATATTCCGACAAAATTGTCATATTCTTTTCGGTATTGCCGACGATAATGACCGCTCTTCCGCAGTACCTGCGGAACAATTCCTCACGCCTGCCGTAGTCGATGACATGTCCCTTATCCAGGATCAGCAGTTTATCCGCCAGCTGATCCAGTTCTTCGTAATAATGGGAAACCATCAGAAAGCTTGCATCCTTCCCCTGATACCACTCTACAAGCTTTTCCACCAGCTTCTGCCGCGTTTCAAAATCCAGCCCCGAGGTAACCTCATCGTAAAAGGTCAGTTCCGCATTCTGCATCATCACCAGGATAATGGTGAAACGCTGCTTCTGTCCCCCTGAAAGCTTTGTATATTTCTTCCGCAGGCAGTCCTCAAACTCAAAAAAGAAAATCAGCTCCTGAAGCTTTTTGTCCCTGGAAATCTTTCTGCCCAGAATCGCTTCCATAATGTACTTTACCGGCATGGAATCCGTGTACTCGTTAAACTGCATATGGACCGCCATCTGTTCCGGCTTCAGTCCGGTCTTAATAATCCCCTGGTAGGGAACCAGTCCCAGGATACTCTTGATCAGCGTCGTCTTTCCCGCACCGTTGGAACCGATCACTCCCACCCGGTCGCCTTCCGCAATCTCAATGGGCGACTGGATGGAAAGCACTGTATCCGCCCCATATCGCACGGTCAGATTCTGAATGGATAACAGCATGAATCTATCACTCCCTTATTTTTATTTGTGAGTATATTTTATCAAAACCGTATGAATTTCGTATGAAGAACGGATGGTGTTTTTATGCATCCGTTATGAATATCTTGAGTATATCATTAGAATTTCACGCAGACAGCCGGCTCCCGGAACATGCACACCGGCCAAAATCTGACACCTTTAGGAACGCAACAGGCATCCTCCGCATTTTCCCGAAAACCACACATCTTAGAAATTTGTAAACATTTCCTCGGTTATTTGTAGACACTTCCTTACTCCGCGAATACCAGTACAGCCATCACATAATCCTCCCCGTTTCGTACCGAGAGGGTTATGCCCAGCTTTCTGGCATAATAGGAGGCAATATACAGCCCCAGTCCGTGGCTGTCCAGGGTAGAACCGCCCTCCTGGCTGCCTCTGACAAACGGCTCGAAGATATGAGGCAGCAGGTCTCCCTCTATAGGTGTCCCGGAATTTTTTATCCGCATTTCCGGTCTTCCCGTTTCATTACACTCTATCAGCTCAGTTTTAATATACCCGCCCCGGTGCGTGTACTTCACGGCATTGGACAGGAGATTATCCAGAATCTGGGTAATCATCATCTCATCCGTGTACAGTGAAAAGCTTTCCGGACCGGAGACAGCCGCCGAAATCTTTTTGTCCGCCAGTTCCACCTGATAGGACTGCAGCCGCTGCGCCAGCAGTCCGCCCACGTCTATCTGCTGCAGCTTTCTGTCTTCCGCACAGTGGTTCAGATACAGAATTTCCTCCACCATCCTGCGCATGGAAAGCAGCTGCTCCTTCACCTTGGGAAGATATACTTTCGTCTCCCTGTACCTGCCGATCTCGTTTATCATGCCCTCTACCAGAAGAAGCGCCGCCGCTATGGGTGTTTTCAGCTGATGGGAAGAAGCGCGCAGAAATATTTCCTGGCGCCGGTTTTCCTCCTGTAGTTCCCGGTTCTTCTCCTCCAGTTCCTGCCAGCTTTCCCTGATCTGCCGGTAAAAATCATCCAGCGTGTCGGCCAGCTCCCGCATCTCGTCTTTCCTGTCCGGCCACTCCTCAGACAAAGGCGCCACCTGGAAATTCCGTGCATGCTTCATCTCCTCCGCATGCCGGGCCAGGCGCAGAACAGGCTCCACGATTCCCCGGGAATACATCCAGGAAAACAAGAGCACCAGCAGCACAATCACCGCCCCCAGCATGGGTATGCTTGTCAGAACCACCGGCCGGATTTCATCCACATCCGGCGCCACCACCGGCAGAAAGGAAAAAACGATACTGTCCTTCGTCTGTTCCAGGGCAATATAATTGGCATAGCGGTTATGTTCATCCTCCACGCTGAATTCCATAATAACCAAATCTCCCGGGTAAGTATGCACCTTCATGGATTCATGAAAAAAATCTTCCTCAATCCCGCTCCTGGACAACAGGCGGATTTTCACAGGTAAAGATTCGGTATCGGATATCATCTCTCTCAATACCTCTCCCAGCGCCTCCATCTCATCCGCCAGTTCAATCTCCCGTTCGGCTTCCTCTTTCCCCAGAATTCCGCCGGCTTCCAGCTTCTCCCGGCAGCTGTCCAGAATCTCCGCAATCCGCCTGTCCTTCAGCGTAATTTCCGCGGAAAATGCCTTGCCTGCCACCAGAATGCAGTCTCCTTCCATCGGAATCTCCATTGAAAAGCATGCCGTGGCATTTTTCACCCGCACGCCGTCATAACTGCCGGTTTCCATATATGCCCTGTGCTGTTCGTAAACAGATTTCAGATTCTGTTCCATCACATGCTCCACATAGAGCGATGGCAGCATACAGATAAAATAACCTACCAGAAACAGCATCATGACACCTGCCAGCACCATGCTGTACAGCAGATTCTTTCGCCCCAGGCGCACGGTTCCACCTCCATCCTTCCCATTCACATCCCTGTTTAGCGTACCCCAGCCTGATGCAACCCAAAGTTCCCCTGTAGAGACAGGCAGGAAACTTTCATTTTAAAAATGTCCTGTCAAACTGATACCCCACTCCGATGACAGTCCGTATGCAGGCCACCGGAAGCTTTTTCCGCAGATTCTTCACATGGGCGTCAATAATCCGGTCATTGCCAATATAGTCCTCATTGAAAATACTCATAATAAGCTGCTCCCGGGTAAACACTCTGTCAGGCTCCCTGTAAAGCGTCTGCAGCAGCAGATATTCGCTCAGGGTAAGGGGCAGCTTCTCCCCGTCATACAGCGCACAGTATGCCTCCTCCTTCAGCACAAGTCCCTTCTGCTCTTCCTCGCTTTCCCCCGCATGTCCCACAGTGCGCCGGAGTATGGTTTCCATCCGTTTCAGCAGGATAATGGGTGAGACCGGTTTGATCACATAATCATCCGCATACAGATTAAAAGCCTTCACCTGGGTTTTCTCGTCCTCCAGAGCCGTCAGCATGATCACCGCCGTCTTCTTCCGGCTGGCATGTATGCACTTCAGCACCTCGAAGCCGTCCGCCCCCGGCACGCAGATATCCAGCACGGCCAGGTCAAAATCCTGTTCCCGCACCAGGCGGATTGCCGCATCCCCCCGCTCCGCTGTGGTAACCTGATACCCGGACATCAGCATATATTCCGTCAGAACCTCCCGGATGGTAGGCTCGTCCTCCAAAAATAAGATCTTGTACGGCGTCTCCTTCATATGATTGATATCTCCCGTTCCTGCAAGGCCATGTACATTTTAGGAATTGTCGGAAAATAACCGCTGCAACTTATTTAGGCATACTCCCCTGAAATACAATAAAACTCGCTATGAACTTGCAGCGGTTATTTGTAGACACTTCCTTATACCCACGGCCCAGATTTGCAAAACATGATATATAACAGGTGAGCGCTTCTGCAATAAACAGCAGTAAACGACAAATGAATGTGCTTACAGACATAAGGAAATGCCTGCAAATTTATCAGTTCTCCAACGTGGTCACAATATCCAGATTCCGTTCATAGGTTGACGTTGAAAAGCTGGACGGTACCTCTCCGTTGATCAGTATCTGCACCTTGTTTACGCTGCTCAGCTCCACAAGGGAATTGACTATGGCATACACCGATACATCTGTGGATACATTGTTCACCACTGCCAGAAATGTCTCGTCCAGATTCACATAGCAGATGCCGTCCTTCGTCATGACGCTGACAATCTTCGTGCCCGGGTTGACAGAAGGGAACAGCCCCTCAATCCGCCCGCTGGGGCCTGCAATCAGCTCCTCCACCACAAAACGCTCCATCGGTGTATTGGTGGAATAATGTTTTTCCCTGTCCGCCGCAATCAGCTTTGTGCCGCTTTCGTCCGCAAAATACAGCCTTATCCTGGCTTCCTCATAGGTATTGATCTCATTCCCGTCATTGTCGATAAACTGCTCCGCATTCATCCATCCCACTGTATTCTCTTTCTTATCCAGAAGCTGGCTTCCCTCCACCGTAATCATCACCAGGCTGACCTCCGGAAGCTGTGTCAAAGTGCGCACCACTGCGGCACGTACCAGGATTTCCGTGATGGGCGCCAGTTCCCTGTAGGCCGCATCCACATCAATCTGCAGATTTCCTCCCTCCAGCGTCGTCCCCAGCACCTGGAACCCCATGGCAAAAGGTGCCTTATACTCCAGCTTCTCCGGCTCCGTAGACAGACAGGTTATCAGTTCTTTCAACTGCGCTTCCGGCGCCGACGCTTCCATCACATGGGAATGCATCTCCACCTTCGTCTCGGAATTACTGACATAATATACCTGATAGACATTCTCGCCTTCCGCTTCCTTTCCGGAACATGCGGCCAAAAGCAAAACGGCTGCAATAAACGGTAATATTCTGAATATTTTTTTCATAATGCTCATCCTCCATTTCCGCAAAACATAAAGTGCGGACAGACTGGCTATGAAACGACACTGCTCCCTGCATTGCTCAGTGGGATCTTCACTGTGAAACAGGATCCCTCCCCTTCCACACTGGTCACCGTAATGGCTCCCCGGTGCATCAGTACGGCGCTTTTTGTAATCGCAAGCCCCAAACCGGTACCGCCGATCTCCCTGGAATGGGATTTATCCACGCGGTAAAACCGTTCATAAATATGCGACAGCGCGTCCTCCGGTATCCCCAGTCCGGAATCGCGCACCTGGAAGGTAAAGTACTGATGGTCCGCATCCAGCTCCACCTTCACCCAGCCATGTTCCTTGTTATACTTTATGGCGTTCTCCACCAGATTGGTCATAATCAGCGTCAGTTTCACTTCATCCACCTCGGCCACAACAGGGCGCATGCTCTCAAAGACTACTTCCACGTCTTTCTTTCGTGCAATGGGACGGAGCCGTTTCAGTATCAATTCCGTTAAATCATTGATGCTTATGGATGCGATATTCAGCTCCTGTGCCTTCTTGTCCATCTTCACCAGTACCAGCAAATCGGTAATGATCTGGTTTTCTCTGTCAATTTCAGACACGATGTCTTCCATGAATTCCCGGTACAGCTCAGCCGGAGCATCCCTCTGGGCAAGCAGGGAATCTGCAAGCACCTTGATTCCCGCCATGGGTGTCTTCAGCTCATGGGACACATTTTCCACAAATTCCTGCCTGGAGTTGTCCAATGTCCGCATCCGCTTCAGCAGCTGGTTGAAGGCGTCCACAATATGTGATGTCTCCGCATAGTCCGGCACGGAAATGCTCTCATCGCTGTAGCCCGCCTGTACTTCATTGATAGCTTCCGTCACGCGGTTAAAAGGGCGTGTCAATATCACGGACAATACCATTGCCATGGCTACAATCACCACAATCATCAGGTTCTGCAGGAGCACGGATTTCCGGTTCAGCACCTCCAGTGTGGCAACGATGGCATCATTGGAAATGCTGGTCAGCATCACCCCCACAATCTCCCCGGTATCCACACTGGCATCGACAATAGGCGTAGTCATCTCTATGTAACCATGCTCCCTGTCATAATTGGACATGCTTTCCCCCTGGAAACATCTGATTACCTCCTCCGAGATAATGGTTTTGCCCTCGCTGATGTCATAAGTGTCCCGGACAACCCGCAGGCTGGAATCAATAATCATGACGCGCCCTTCATACAGGTTGGAGATCATCTCCAGTTCCGCATTGATCACATCCCGGGACACACTGCTGCTGTATCCTTCCGGCTTCGTATTAAAATAATTGTTGCTGATCAGATGGTTTCCCACGATCATCAGCTGGTTTTGAACGGTGGAGATCCTGTGTTGGACAGAATGCTCTTCGTAGTTGTCCAGAATTCCATAGCGTACAATCATGCTGGGGATAAAACCCGCCGCCAGCACGATAATAAAGATGCGCGCCTGTAAGCTGCGCAGAGAAAGAAGCCTCTTCAGCTCCCCGAATATTTTTGCTGCCATTTGCCGCTCCCGCCTGATGCCCGGCTTGTTTTGAGGGCATTCCTACTATATAAACGGCATTTATACTGCACGCCGTTGTGATTTGCAGTAACCAACAACAAAGCCACTGTCACTACAGTGGCAAGCCATTATCATCATAATGGGTTTAAGACTGCCAGTCATATATGCCCTCCGTGGACAGATTAGTAACAGAAAGAAAAACAAAACACTTTCTTACACCTGGAAGTAATAACCTACGCCCCACTTTGTGTGTACGTACCTGGGCTCGCTGGGATTGGCTTCCACTTTCTCCCTAAGCCTTCTGATATGCACGTCCA
Organism: Lachnospiraceae bacterium UBA7188; assembly: GCA_002490995.1. Classification (GTDB taxonomy): domain Bacteria; phylum Bacillota; class Clostridia; order Lachnospirales; family Lachnospiraceae; genus Acetatifactor. The sequence goes on along the minus strand of DKVC01000176.1, from coordinate 1,573 downwards.
CCGTGCGCACATCCCCCGGATAATCCGCTCCCCAGACTAACTTCAAAAGACTCTCCCTGCTGTATACCTTGTCGGGATTCAGCATAAGAAGTTCCAATAATTCGAATTCTTTGGCAGTGAGACCAATCTCCTTACCAGAGATAAACGCCCTGCGGCTTTCGCAGTCAAGGCGCACCTCTCCCCGCTCCACACTTTTGGCCGCAGGCATTTCTCCCATGATGCGCTTGGGCTCCGTACGGCGCATGATTGCCTTGATTCTGGCCTTCACCTCCAGAATATTGAAAGGCTTGGTAATATAGTCATCCGCGCCATATTCCAGGCCCAGAATCTTGTCCATGTCCTCGCCTTTGGCAGTCAGCATGATAATGGGAACATTGGAAAATTCCCGGATCTGCTGACAGACTTCAAAGCCGGTGAGCTTCGGCAGCATTACATCCAGAAGAATAATGTCATATTGATTGGCGCGGGCATATTCCAGGGCTTCCTCCCCGTCATAGGCACAGTCCACCTTCATATCATCCTGTTCCAGGCTGAAGCGGATGCCCTTCACAATCAATTTTTCATCGTCTACCACCAAAGCTCTCTTCCCAGCCATAGCAACCTCCATGATTTCTGTCAGCCGACACGCCGGCCGCAGAGGACTTCCCCTACTTCACAGTAATCTTATCTTTTATCTTCTCATACATTGCATTCTTGATTCCGGGCACTTTCATAATGTCCTCGCAGCTGCCAAAGCCGCCGTTGGCTTCCCGGTAAGCTATGATATCCGCCGCCCGGCTCTCTCCCACACCGGGCAGCGTACAGAGCGTTACAGCATCGGCCGTATTGATATTCACAAGCCCGGAGGCCGCTTCCCCGCCGGAAGACGTCCCTCCGGCATCCGCCGCATACTCTTCACCCTCTGCGGGAAAATACAGCTTCTGCCCGTCGCTGACCCAGTCCGCCAGATTCACTGCCTCTCTGGCCGCTTCCTCTGCAAAGCCCCCTGCCGCCAGAAGCGCATCCTCCGCCCGGCTTCCCGCGGCAATCTCCACTACACCGGGCTTTACCACCGCGCCGCAGACGTAGACACGGATTACCGTTTCTTTTGCTGCCTCTTCCTCACTCGCCGAGGTATTCCCTTCCCTCGCCGCTCCTGCGTCTTCACCGGCTGCAGATTCCGCATCAGAAACCTGTTCCCCCTGGCTTTCCTCCGCCCGGGAAACGCCGTTATCCCCGCTCCCGATGAGGATGGTCCCGCTCTTTTTCCCACAGCCGCAGCACAGGATACAGGCTGCCGCAATCCATAAAAATGTCAGAATATTTCGTTTTTTCATCATAGTCCCTTTCTCTTTTCCAACCGAAAACCCTCAGGAAGTGTCCGCTTCCTTTTCACGTTCCCTGAAAAAGCCAAAAAGGGATTGCCTCTCTATGCTGATTCTCTTATTGTATCGGAATTGTATCTTTTTTACAAGTGCCTTTATAAAATCTTCATGAAAATTTCCGTTTCATTGTTAGCAGAAAATTGATGAAACGGGATAAGGGGTATTTTCTCTGTTCGATCTGCTGAATCGGATAGGGGGATAATTAGTCC
>DKVC01000209.1:6659-16476 GCA_002490995.1 Lachnospiraceae bacterium UBA7188 | reverse complement strand
TTCGAGCCCAACTCGGGGAGCTTGAAAAAGCCCGTAAACATCAGTGTTTGCGGGTTTTTTCGTGGGCAAAAAAGTTTTTATGCGGGACAAAATAGTGCGGATGGCTGCAAAAGGAAGCATGTGAGTGGTAACCGAAAGTAACTGAAAACAAACCGGGACTGCGTTGTCTGATGGGTTCTGACTGCCGTTCTCCTGTCTCAGGAAGGACGGCAGTGTGCAGGGTGCAAATGGCAGTGTATAAGGTTTGGAGAAGAAATCCCTGATATCGCTGCTGAGTTTTCAGACGAGCAGGGGCAGCATCGGGAAGGGAACAGGAGGAAAAACCACATGAAAGACCTGAAAACAGTCCATTATACGCAACCTGGACGATGTGAGGGGCAGGCTCCTGTATCTTGCGCTCCCGGTTCGGGAGGTAAGTCGGCTGCATAAAAATGAATCCGGGCGATATGAGACGGACGGAGGGCATTATTATACCTGCGGAAGCTCCATTGAGGCCCTGGTGGAGGACGGAAAGTGTCGTACTGGGTGTGGACCAGGCTGGAGCATAATGAAAATGGCTATTATCTGGTTGGCTGCGGCAACGTGGAGATGGATGGCCTGACTGTCCGGGTCAGAGGGGAGGTGTGATTATTATGGCGGCGACTGTTTATGCGGTATATAACCAGAAGGGCGGATGTGCAAAAACCGTCACGAGTGTCAACTTTGGCATCGGGCTTGCCCGTGAGGGAAAGAAGGTGCTCCTGATTGACATGGATGCCCAGGGTTCAATGACTGCCAGCCTGGGATACCAGCAGCCGGACAGGCTTGAGGTCACACTGTCTGATATACTGGGCGGCATTATCAATGACATACCTCTGCCGGAGGGGTATGGAATTCTCCAGCATGAGGAAGGGGTGGATCTGATTCCGGCTAACATAGAGCTGTCGGGCATGGAGTTTACGCTGGTGAACACCATGAGCCGGGAGACGATCCTGCGGGAGTTCCTGAAGCTGGTGCGGGATTCTTATGATGCCATAGTCCTGGATACCATGCCGTCTCTGGGAATGCTGACCATAAACGCCCTTGCGGCTGCTGACCATGTGATTATTCCCTGCGCCAGCCAATACCTCTCGATCAAGGGACTGGAGCAGCTGCTCAGGACGATTGCAAAGGTGCGCCGCCAGATCAATCCGGGGCTTTCCGTTTCCGGGATTCTTGTGACTATGGCGGATATGCGGACAAACTATGCTAAGGACATCGTGGAGCTCCTGCACAATACTTATGATGGGAAGCTGCGGGTCTTTGATAGCATCATACCCATGTCAGTGCGGGTGGCCGAGACCAGCGCGGAGGGGAAGAGCATCTACCGGCATGACCTGTCCGGGAAAGCGGCTGCGGCCTATCCTGTTCGTGGCGGTTCAGGTATGGCTGGAGCTGAAAATGCCGGAGTATATGTCCGGGATTACGCTGCTGGTGCAGACACCCGGCTCGGAAATCGATGAAATCCTGCAAAACGGCGGGTATATGCTGCTCTGTGCACTGGGGAGCATGGCCGCCTCCATCGCCACAGGCTACTTTGCGGCAAAGGTGGCTGCTTCTCTGGCACAAAAGCTGCGGAGCCGGATGTTTTGCAAGGTCATGGGTTTCTATAATGAAGAGCTGGGACATTTCTCTACGGCCAGCCTGATCACCAGAAGCACCAATGACATTACCCAGGTCCAGATGCTGGTGGCCATGGGGCTGCAGATCATTACCAAGACGCCGATCATGATGGTCTGGGGCATTACCAAGATCATCCGTAAGCAGTGGCAGTGGAGCCTGACCGTTGCCGCTGCGGTGCTGATGATTAGCCTTGTGATTCTTTTGGTGGCCATCCTTGTGCTGCCCCGTTTTAAGATCATCCAAGCATTGACGGATGACCTGAACCGGGTGGCAAGGGAGAATCTGACCGGCATCCGGGTCATCCGCGCTTATAATGCGGAAAAGTTCCAGCAGGGCAAGTTTGAGCAGGTCAACGCCTCCCTGACCGATACGAATCTGTTCGCAAACCGCGTGACCGCCCTGCTGATGCCGATCATGACCCTTGTGACCTCCGGGATCAGCCTGGCCATTTACTGGATTGGCGCTTATCTTCTGGACGGCGCGGGCGCGGGAGGGATGGAACGGCTGGACATATTTTCCGATATGGTGGTGTTTTCCCAGTATGCCATGCAGGTGATCATGGCCTTTGCCATGATGACGGTATTGTTCGTCATGCTGCCCCGTGTGATGGTCTCCGTCCACCGTATCAATGAAGTGCTGGATACGGAGGTGAAGATTAAGAGCGGGACGCAAGACGGAAGAACCACAGAAAGAACCACAGGAAGAGCCACAGAAAGAACCGCAAGCGTGGAATTCCGCCATGTATCCTTCCGCTATCCGGGGGCCGGAGAGGATGTGCTGCATGACATCAGCTTCACCGTCCATGCCGGAGAGACAGTGGCGTTCATCGGCGCTACCGGCAGCGGAAAGTCCACTCTGGCCAATCTGCTGCCCCGTTATTATGATGTCACTGAGGGAGAGATTTTGATAGATGGTATCCGGGTTTCGGATTACGAGATTCATACCCTTCGGGAGAAGATTGGCTATGTCTCCCAAAAGGCAGTGCTGTTTTCCGGCAGTGTAGCGTCCAATGTGGCCATGGGAAAACGGGATGCCACGGAGGAAGAAGTGGGCAGGGCGCTTTCCGTCTCCCAGAGCGAGGAATTCGTCAGCCGGATGGCGGGAGGCGTGAGCGGCGAAATCGCCCAGGGCGGCGTCAATGTCTCAGGCGGCCAGCGTCAAAGGCTGTCTATTGCCAGAGCGGTCTGCAAGAATCCGGAAATCTATATTTTCGATGATTCTTTTTCCGCGCTGGATTATAAGACGGACCGGCTGCTGCGGCAGGAATTGGAGCGCTGTGCAAAGGATGCCACAAAGCTGATCGTCGCCCAGCGCATCGGGACCATCCGCCATGCGGATAACATCATCGTCCTTGCGGACGGAAAAATAGCGGGAATGGGAACCCATGCCGGGCTGCTGGAAAGTTGCCTGATTTATCAGGAGATTGCCCGTTCCCAGATGTCGGAGGAGGAACTGCACCATGGGTGATGATAAGAAGAAAGAAATCAGACCGCTGAAAGAGCTGTCTGCGTATTGCCGCCGCTATCTTCCGGCCATCCTTGTCTCTTTGCTTCTTGGCGGGGCGGGGGCTGTATTCAGCGTCGTTGGGCCGGATAGAATTGCGGATATGGTGAATGTGATCGAGCAGGGACTGACAGGGAGCATGGACCTGCGCAGAATCGGGCAGATCGGGGTGTTCCTTGCGATGCTGTATGGCCTTGGCGGCGTGTTCGGATATGGGCAGCAGTATATTTTGACGACCGTGACCCAGCGGATGTCAAAACGGCTGCGGACGGAAATAGCAGAGAAGATTAACCGTATGCCCCTGCGGTACTTTGACGCGAACAGCTTCGGGGACATCCTTTCCCGTCTGACCAACGATGTGGACACCATCGGTCAGATGCTGGGCAGCGGGATAGGGACATTGGTGTCCTCTGCCACACTGCTGATTGGCGCGCTTGTGATGATGTTCGTGACCAATGGAGTGCTGGCTCTCAGCGCCATTGGGGCCTCAGTCATAGGGTTTGTCCTGATGATTGTGATTGCCAGGACCTCTCAGAAGTATTTCCTGGCACAGCAGCAGACTCTGGGAGAAATCAATGGATATATTGAAGAGATGTTTTCCGGTCAGCAGATCATCCGCGCATATAACGGGGAAGCCCCGGCCCAGGAAAACTTTGACGAAATCAACAGGAGCCTGTATGACAGCGCGTGGAAATCCCGGTTCCTGTCCGGGATGATGATGCCTGTCATAGGGCTGGTAGGGAATCTTGGCTATATGGTGGTCTGCGTTCTAGGCGCCGTCATGGCGGCAAAGGGGACAATCCCGTTTGGCGTCATTATTTCCTTTACCATGTATATCCGGCTTTTTACCCAGCCGCTCTCGCAGATCGCACAGGTACTTACCAGTCTGCAGCCGGCAATTGCCGCCAGTACCAGGGTATTCGAGTTCCTTGGGGAAGAGGAGCTGGAGGATGAAAGCAACAAGACGAAGTACCTGTCTTCTGTGCTTGGCAATGTGGAGTTTCTCCATGTCCGGTTCGGTTATCGTCCGGAAAGAACCATTATCCACGACTTTTCCGTGGCTGTGAAGGCTGGTCAGACAGTGGCTATTGTGGGTCATACCGGGGCGGGGAAGACCACCATTGTCAATTTGTTGATGCGGTTTTATGAAACCGATGGCGGGCAGATCCGCATTGACGGAATCCCCATTCGGGAAATGAAGCGGGAGAATGTCCGCCGCCTGTTCTGCATGGTGCTTCAGGACACATGGATTTTTGAGGGGACTCTGCGGGAGAATCTTGTCTACTGCAAGGAGGGAGTCACGGATGCCCAGCTCGACGCGGTCTGTCAGGCGGTGGGCCTTACCCATTATGTGAAGACCCTGCCCGGCGGATATGATACCAGGCTCAGTGAGCGCTCCAGCCTCTCCGCAGGGCAGCGGCAGCTCATCACCATCGCCAGGGCGATGATCGCGGACGCGCCGCTGCTGATTCTGGATGAAGCCACCAGCTCTGTGGACACCAAAACGGAACTGTTGGTGCAGCGGGCTATGAGTACTCTCATGGAAGGGCGGACCAGCTTTGTCATTGCACACCGTCTGTCCACGATACGAAACGCCGATCTTATTCTGGTCATGCAGAACGGGGACATTGTGGAAAGCGGCAGCCACAGAGAACTGCTCGCCAGGAAGGGTATTTACGCAGAACTTTATAACAGTCAGTTTGAAAAGGGCGCATAACAGCAGGAGGTAAGGAGTATGAAGAAAAAAGCGTATTCCACAGCCAATGCGATTTGGAACAATCGGGATAAGTCATATGAAATTTCTTTTTGAACAGATTCTGAAAATGCGACTGACTGGAGAAGCATAAATAGCTGCTGATATCTGCCAGGTTTTATCGCTGAATGTCAGGAGACTTTTTGCTTCTTCCAGCCTGCACCGCATGATGAAGTCCGCAATCGTAAACCCCAGTTCGTTTTTAAACTTTTTCATAATGTAGGAGCTGCTGCGGTGGATCTGTCTGGCCACATCATCTGCACAGAGCGGCTCATTTGTATGGTGAATGGCTCCTATCATTTCGATTTTGGCAGCTGTCATGATGAACACATTTTTCGCATGGCGCAGAGGAGTCTGCGCCTTTTTTCCTTCCCGGAACCGAAGCGCACTGGAAGTAAAGAAATCGTTCAGGGTCTTGATATTGCCGTTTCGGATGTGCTGATATAGATTCAGTTCAAAGTAATAGCTGTTATCTGATAGACCGTCTTCCATAGAATTGCTCTCAGATTGAAGCCGCTCCTGAACAGGAAAGTGCAGTTGCGTTTTGGGGTAATGAGATCCATAACACTTATTACTTTTCCGTTTGAACATTGGTGTAAAAGTAAAAAGTTCTGCCATCTGGAGCGATGCCGCGGTCATCATTCCCTGGACGGTATACCAGGCTTATGGTGATGTGAGGATTTTGGAAGATTTCTGGAAGTGCATGCATGAGTGGCTCGACTATTTTGGAAGCTCAGAGCAGGAGAGAAGAAATCGACTGGTCCAATCCCACTGGGACGGTGAACAGCGGCCTCATGTACGAATTTTTTGCAAGGTACCATGAACCGGCAGCGGAGGCCGATCTTTCAGTGGAACAGATTGATAGGGCGCAGAATTTTACCGATACAGCAGTGTTGGTGCTGGGAAGAGATTCTGGCGGCGAGGAGTGTGACAGGCATTTTAGAGGGGATTATGGGCTGATTGACCTGTCTTGGAGCCTGCGTTACCCGGCTGTTAAAAGCATTCTTTTTATGGGAATTCCCGGACAGGAGGGAGCAGCTGCATTGGCGGATATTCTGATATGCGCCGGAGGCAGTTACAGCCCTGCCCCCGGAACTGATTGCGGAGTTGAAGATGGATCCGCTTTCCTTTGACCTGAGGGGTAGCAAGGAGGCGTTGAGCGATGTGTATCTTATGTTGAAAGAGTTGCGGGAGTAATATTGGAGCTGGCACCCAACTGTTTCCTGATACTGGGGATGAGGCTATACTTCCTTATCACCATAAACATCAGTGTTTGCGTTTTTTCACGTGCAAAAAAAGTTTTAGTAACAAACTGTCATCCTACTTTATGGGCTGTCAGTACATAGAACGACGTTTTGTATAAAAAGTAGCAGGCAGACAACTTTATAGGCAGATTGAAAGGCATATGCAGGGGGAGCACATGCCTTTTTTAGGTAATGAAATGGAGAAGTCTGCTGCCACCTGTTTGCGTAGATTAAGCCCATCTGCGAAGAGAGAGGAGGCAGGACTTGAAGCACAGCTATACTGCAGACCGCCAGGATTTACAGTGGTATCTCCGGGAAAGCACCTGGCTGGCGGTCTGTCGTTGGGGTGTACTGCAAATTTAACCGGTGTGCAGTATAGATTACCTGAAAGGCCGGAGGGACAGCAAGGAGATATTCATGCGGTATGGAATTTGGAGACCCTGATGACAACAGGACAGGTGATGCTATGGAATCAGAAGAGACAAAGGCCGGCCAGGTAAGGAGGAAGATTGGGATAGGATGCCGTGTGGGCAGGCTGCAGGTGGAGGAAGCCACCGGTCTACGGAAAAACGGATATACGGTATGGAGATGCCGATGCAGCTGCGGCGGTGAGATTCTGCTGGATACCCGCTGCCTGCAGAGAGGGACCGTCACGGACTGCGGCTGCATATCGAAAGTAAAGCCGGGACAGAGGGATATTACCGGGATGCGGTTTGGAAGGCTGACAGCTCTCGAATCAACCGGTGAAATGATGTATGAGTCTGCGGTTTGGAAGTGCATGTGTGAGTGCGGAAATGTGATAAATGTCCCACTCCGCCAATTGACATTGGGTTATCGGAAGAGCTGCGGGTGTCTGGGGCATCCGGCCAGAAAGGATTATATTGGCAGGCGGTTCGGCAGGCTGACCGTTACGGAGTATGCCGGCAAGTGCGGCGGAATGCACCAATGGAAGTGCGTCTGTGACTGCGGGCGGGAGACTATCGTAGGGCAGACCCGCCTACAGACCGGAAAGACAAAGAGCTGCGGCTGCCTTCAGTCGGAAATCTACCGGAAGAACTTAAAGCTCATAGACGGCACCTCTGTGACCATCCTGGAGGCCGGAAAGAATCACGGGCTGATTTCCAGCAATACCAGCGGGCATACCGGCGTCTACAGGGACAAAAAGCGCAGTAAATGGGTCGCCCAGATTACCTTCAAAGGAAAGACCTATTATCTGGGCGCCTATGACGATAAAACGGAGGCGGTCAGGGCCAGGGAACGGGGCGAGGAGATGCACGAGGATTTCCTGGAACGGTACTATGCGGACATAACGAAAAGTAATAAAGAGGTGTAATAAAATGAGTGGGAGAAAGAGTATCAGATTCGAGCTTCTGGGTCTGTTTTCCTGTGGAAAAGGGGAAGACGACAAGTGGAGACAGAACACTGCAGGCAGAAAAGAACTCTCCCTTCTGCAATATCTGATTGTGAATCATGCCAGAAGCGTTTCGTCAGAGGAGCTTATCGACCGTTTCTGGGCCCAGAGCAATGATCCCATCAATGCCCTGCGGGGCATGATTTATAAGATCAGGAAATACCTGAGAGAAATGTTTCCCGAAGAAGAGAACATGATCGTAACCCGCCATGGCAACTATGGCTGGAATCCGGCCCTGCAGATAGAGCTGGACTCGGAAGTATTTGAACAGGCCTGCAAGGAGGCAAGGAGACGGCCGCAGGAGGCTGCGGAGATACTTTCCCAGGCGCTTCCCCTGTATAAAGGAGATTTCCTGGCAGGGAACGACAGCGACTGGGTGATCCCCATGAGGCGGTATTACCAGACGCTCTACCTTGATGCCTGCCGGGAAGTTCTCCCCCTGCTCCAGAATCAGGAGCGGTGGATGGAGATTATTACAGTCTGCGAACAGGCCCAGAATGTGGATTTCGCAGCGGAAGACTTCGTGAATTTCCAGATGCAGGCCCTGATCTCCCTGGGACAATCCGCCCGGGCCATGGAACAGTACAGACAGTTCCGGGAACGGCTCTGGAAGGAATTCCAGATAGCCCCTTCGGAAGAGATGGAACAGACCTATGCGCTGGCCTCCGGCATGTGCAGGGGGATCCAGGGAAAGGATGATATCCTGAAGATGGTCACTGAGGAAGAGAATGATGGCCGTGCCTTCTTCTGCACCTTCCGGACTTTCCAGAAAATAGTGAGCCTGGAGAGACGCCATCTTGCCAGGACGAGAGGTACCTCCACCCTGATGATTGTGGGGCTGGAGAACCAGGTCATACCCGGTACGGACGCAAAACGCCTGGAGCGCGTCCTGCTGAACAGCCTGCGGTCGGGGGATCCTGTGGCGAAACTGGATGCCGTCTCCTATGTCGTGATGCTGACCGGCACTTCATTTGCGGACGCCCAGAATGTTGCAATGCGGATAGACAGGACATTCCGCAGGATGTATTCCCATTCCAGGGCATGCCTCTCTTTCCGGACAGCCCTTCTGGAGGAAAATCAAGAATTGCCTGTGGAAAATCTGCCCCAGGCCGTGGAAAGCTGACAGGCTTTCGCACGCCCACAAAGGCAAATCCTGAATCTGCTTTCTCGGGGACACCACTGTAAATCCTGGCGGTCTGCAGTATAATAAATCCCGGAGCCCACTGGACTGGCACTCCAGCGATTTCCGGGATTTTCGCCGTGAAAATAAAGAAAAATACCTTAAAGTCCTGCAGAAATTGAACGCCAGCAACAAGCACAATCATATAGCCAGTATGGCAAAAGCGGCACAGACTTATATCTATCAGTCAACAATGGGCGTTAATTATTACGAAAGTCTTTCGCCTGAAATGCGTTTTCTGACAGACAGCGTGAATGCTGCTTTTGAGACAGACGGCGCGATTTCTGAAAAATATGATAAACAGATATTCAGACAGATTATCGTTTCCAGTTATGAAATAGATTATGCGGAACACTCGCCTTTACAGACAGCAGACATAAGTAATGCGAATAATGCATACACAATCAAGCCGTCCAACTTTACCTTTAATGAAACAGATATAAATCCCCCAGCAGAGCTGGGGAGACTAGCAGACGCAAGTGGCGATAAACAGAGTACCAGGATATAACCCTCCGTTGTATAATAGGTGCAGGTCTGGCAAACCGCACAAAACACAACGGAGGTATATCCATGGACAATCAAAGTTTAGCACATAGTCGCTATAATTGCACGTACCATATTGTATTTATCCCTAAATATCGTCGGAAAGTGATGTTTGGGGACATGAGGAAAGAGGTAGGCGAAGCCATTAGTAAGGTATGCAAGCTGGAAGGTGTCACAATCATAAAGGCAGCAACGCTGCCGGATCATGTGCATATGTATGTGTCGATACCGCCCAAGGAAAGTGTGGCAAAGGTAGTGGGCAGAATCAAAGGGAAGAGTGCCCTGATAATTTTCGACAGGCACCCAGAGTACAGGGACAAGAACGGCTGCCATTTCTGGGCAAGGGGGTATTACTGCGAAACAGCCGGCAATGTAAACGAGGCAACGATAAAGCGGTATATCGACGAGCAGTATGAAAAGGATCGATTGGAAGGGGAATAAAGGAAGTAAGTATTAAGAAATGCCGCTTTTAAGCGGCCACCAGTAACAAGATGAACAAGGTTTGTCAGACCGCCTTCAGGCGGAAACGCAACATGCCCCTG
>DKVC01000209.1:0-6453 GCA_002490995.1 Lachnospiraceae bacterium UBA7188 | reverse complement strand
CTGGAGGGGGCAACCTCAAACCACCAGCAAGGCTGGTGGTTGAGCCGGCGGCGGTGACTTCCTCTGTATATTTAAACAGTGTAGTCAAGACTCCTTATTACGAGGCGGGGAAAAAATATTCGCCGGGACTGTATACGCTGGATCAGTTATCCAAGTATGTGAGGAATGTGTATATTATCGATTCGAAATACATAAAGAGCGGAAAGCTAAATACAGAAGATTATCGCTATGTAGTCTGGAATGTGAAGATAACAGGAAGCGCTACCCAGCCTTGGGAGCTGTCCGTATTGGATACCCTGGGAGTCGAAGGGAAGGAAGTCAAAGGGAAAGTAGTCGGTTATAAGGATAATTCCGATCCCACAACAAATTATAAGTACGCAGTAAATATAAGGTCAACATATAGCAACTATGGCTATTACGATTGGGCCGCCAGCGGTCAGGAAAAATCCTGGGGGAACCGCTTCTGGGTGGTGACCGCATACGATGCCAAAGAAGTGGAAGCCAATACAACGGTCAAGAATGACTTTACCGTAAAGCTGCATCCTGTTGACGGAAAAGACGAAGACGTAATCGTAGAGGCGACTCCTTCTACATGGAGCTATAAGAATTATGACTGGATATATGAAGGAGATATCATTGGTGTCACAAAGAAGAACGGCTGGAACAGCGCCAATGACAATATAGAGTATACAGGATGGCTGGAAGCTTACAAGAGGGCAAAGGCAAAGGGAGAAGACTACGGAGAGATTCCCTTTACGGTCACGGGCCGTATGAAAGGCTATGAAATCACCCACCATGTACAGGGAGCAGATCTGGGGGCGTATAAAGAGGGAACCTACTATACCCTGACGACAGTGGATGACTTTATCTATATGTATAACGGAAAAGGGGGAGAAAATGAGCATCTCCTGGGGGCGGACGACTACTATTTCTCCAGCGTCACAATCAACCAGACGGATTATGGCTATGATATCTATGAGGATAAGGAGATTGTATCCGAGCGTCAGGCCCTGATAAATGCGGGCAAACTGCAGAACTTTGACAGCAGTGTAAAAGTGTATGCCATGTATGGCAAAGCAGCAGACAAAACAACGAAGAATGAGAACCCAACATGGGAGTTGGCTGCTGGCGATGTCATGATGGATGAAACGGGAAAGGCCTCTTATGTTTTCGATGAAAACCAGATTGCCCGGGAACCTTTCAGGGTAAAAGTAGAGCATGACTCTATAGATTACAGAACTGTCTGCGAGATAAAGCTGGCCGTCCGGATCAAAGCCGGATCTGATGCTATGCAGCAAATTGTGAATGCACGGAATGAGGGAGCGGAATATGAAGTCAGCCCCCAGATTCAGTTTGAGAATATCTCCGGGGTCATCGGCACAGGGCACAATGCGGATGGCAGCACCACTGTTTTCCGGCATAAGGAACAAGCCGCCGGAGAAGAAACTGAGGGAGAAGGCTCTGGCGAGGGAAACCCTGATGGAGAGGACTCTAATGAGGAAAACACTCAAAACACCCATGAGGGTAAGGCCGAACCAAACGGCTTCAATTATGACGGCAGGAATGAACTAAAAACGCAGACTCAGAATTTATATGAAAATAACCTTCTGGTCCGCGACAGCGCCTCCCGGACTGTCACATGGCTGAACATGACTTCTCAGGCCAACAAGAAGTACACGAGCAACAACGATGCGAAGAACAACCGGGTGCTGGTGGATTATTACCTGACGGCTTATGACGGGTATGAAATATATGACAGGAGCTGTCTGGACTATCTGAAGAAATCGGATCAGGAATTGATATCCCCGGGCAGGAAACATGTGGTGTTCTACGACCTTCTGCCTTACGGAATGCAGTTCGATGCTTCCACGCCTGTGACTGCGGGCCGGATCAAAGAGTTGGACAGCAAGGGCAACTATATGACGAAGACCAGGAGCTGGGACAGCACTCAGGTCACTGTTACCGTAGATCCTGACAAAGACATTATCCAGAACTATAAAGGGACTGGCAGGACTATGGTAGCGTTCCATATCGCATACAGCGGTGGGGATTCCGCCTCCTACACTTCCGGCAAATGGATAGAGGGATGGGGCGTGTCCTTCCGGGCTTACTATGAGTGGAAGAACATGGAATCCATCAACAAGGTGGATGCAAACGCCAACCTCTGCGCCTTTATGCCGGACTTCAACGAAGGTTATGTCGATGCCATAAACCGGAGCAATCCCATGCTGTACGGCCTGCGTGACAGTGTATACGCGGATAACGGCGAAATTGCTGACGCGGGGAAAGCGGCAGTATACAAAGATTTGCTGGAAGGCAAAACCGGAGCCGGCGGATGGAGAGGCAATATAGACGGAAATGAAGCTTATGATAAATATACTGTTAAAGAGAATGATGTAGAGGTAGAAAAGTGGTACCGCAATGTCCTTTACGCTGAGGAGAAGCTGAATGATTATGTGTCCACCTCTTCGGAATCCGATATAAAGAAGCTGGTCCGTGCAGACGAAGACCAGTTCGGAACGTTCCGGGAGAGCACTACCGTATCCGAGGGCGGAACCTATACCTACGAAACCACCGTAAGCGCCGATGAAAATGATATCCAGGGCATCGTGATTTTCGACCGCCTGGAAAATGCTAAAGTAGACCGTGCAAACCCGACAGACGGGAAAGCAGATCCTTTTTCACCATTCGAGAATGCTGATTGGACGGGCAAGTTCCTAGCGGTAGATTTGAGCGCACTGGAAAAGCAGGACATTACCGGGACGAAAGTTTACTATAACGAGAGCCGAAATGCGGCAGTACCGGTAGAAGGAGAGAGTCCATACGATGTCCTTAGCAATACAGAGAAGGGCTGGTATGAGCAATCTGCATTTGAAAGTGAGATGCAGCAGAAATATGGTGAGAACTATACTAAGTGGACAGATTATGTCCAGGCGGTTGCAGTAAGCTTCAAACCTGACTATGTGCTGCCGAAAGACAGCTCCGCATCTTTCAGGATTCAGATGGAAGTGCCCGATGGCACCACAAGCGGTGGCTATGCTTACAACAGCGTCTCTTTCTCGTCCTACACGAAAGGTCAGGAGGATACGAGAAGCATCGTAAGCAGCAACTCAGTCCGTGTAGGCGTAAGCCCTACGGAGAAGCTGGAAATCGTAAAGCGTACTGCAGGCGTGGTACCCGAAGCTTTCAAGGATGCGACATTTACTTTCCGTCTCCATGAGAAATATACCACAGGCGGGAAGCCCCAGTACCTGGCATTTCAGGCCTATGACCTTTATAAGGAAGAAAGAGACGGCACATGGACGAAGCAGGAGGGAGAGCTCCATGCTACGGACGAGAACGGCTATCTCTATCTGAAAGCCGGTGAGAAGGCAGTATTTACCATAGCGGATACAGACCGCGTCGTGGTAGAGGAAAAGTCCAACGTATTCTGGGAATCAAACCCGGCTCCCGGAGAGACTGTGAACGAAGACGGCGAGTTTGTCAACGAAGTGGTTACTGGCAATACCCATGTCAGAACCTGGACCAACACCTACCGACCAGTGCTGTACGCCCAGAAGCGCCTGCTGGCGGTTCCGGAGGACGTGAACCTTACCGATGCGGATAAGACCTTTACCTTTAAGCTCTGGGTGAAAAAGAACGGCGAATACCAGCCCCTTGCAAACGCAGAGTTCTGGTATGTGGACGGCGTGCCTGCTGACGGCGGGATTCCCATCCGGGTAAATCGGGACGGGGAAGTCTGGACAGAAAAAAACAGCGTCGCAGATACAAAGAGAACCGGAGCCGACGGAACCTTTTCCATCAGGGAGGGGCAGACCATAGCCCTGTTCCCGGGAACAGTGGGAACGGAATATAAGCTGACAGAGGAGAACATGGACGCAGACGGCTACGGTCTGGCGGGGAATGCGATTTGGTACTGCCCTGTGATGGCCGAGACAGCTGAGGGTGCTGAGACGGGTGTCACAGATACAGTCCGCATCGAAGGAAACAGCGAAAGCATCACCAACTACTACAGATGGAAAGACCTGTATATCACGAAGAAAATAACCCATCAGGATCCTGCGGAATGCACCCGGAAATTCACGTTCCGGATTACAGAGTTAAAACTGGATGAAAACGGCGAACTGGCGAAAGACGCTCAGGGGAACGTCATCGAAGTGAAGAAGACCAATGCCGAAGGACAGGAAGTGCAGGTAACCGAAGGATTGACATGGGAACTGCTGGACGCGCAGGTTCAGGAGACGACCGGCGAAACAGAGGGGACATCTGGTGAAGGCAGTCCCACAAGCGGAACTCTGAATGGAAACGGGGAATTCATCTGTGCCCTTGCCGGGAAGACTGTCAAAATCAGCGGTCTGGAGGCAGGCAAGTATTACGTGGTGAAGGAGACAGCCATCGAAACGGAGGCAGACGGCACCGTCCTGTACCGCCCGGTGAATGACACGGCGGAATTCAAGATGCCCGCCTACAGCGTGAAGAAGGAAGTGACCATTACCAACGATTACCTGAAGAGGCCTTTGTCCCTGACAAAGACGGTCAGCGGAGACAATAAGCCTGAAGCGGATGCAGCCCCGTTTGAATTTACCATAAAGGTCAATGGCCAGCTTTTGCCAGCGGGGATTTCCTATACCATAAAGGAACAGGGGAATGTGATTGAAACCGGAACAACCGATGGCACCGGGATATTCCATCTCAGGGACGGCCAGACAGTGATCTTTAAGGATGCGGGCATGCTGGGGGACAGTTTTGAGATAACAGAGATTCCATATGATGAATATACCCAGACATATCCCGTGAATGGGACGACACCGGTTCCGGCAACAGGCACACTGTCTGGAGAAGGCGGCGAGGCTCCCTTTGTAAATGGACCGGCCAATGCGCTTCGTATCAGCAAGGAGTATGTGGCCAAAGCAGGTGATGTAACTGCAGGGTCTACAGTAGAAACCTGGAGAAGCAAGTTTCATCCCTGGAAAGATGACGGGGCAATAATAAACAGCTATTCAGGTGAAGATGCGGCAGAGTTTATTTTGGAAGTGACGGACGAGAGCGGCACATATATCTGGCCAAAAGCGGAAAGAGGCCGTGCCTATGTGATAGGTACGAATCAGCAGACAGGAAAGGAATCCACTTTTGAATGGCAGAACGGAAAGAGCATTAAACTGCCTCCCTGGTTTACGCTGTCCATTGAATTTGGAAATGGGGGCAATCAGATTCCTCAGAACGCCACTTACACCTTGACGGAAGTGGAGTCCAGCCGGAAGCGGATAATAAAATCAGGCGATAACTACCTGCAGATTAGTCAGAAATATCCCGCCAACGAAGGCTCCATCACAGGAGTGGCGGCAAGCGCACCGAATGCGACCATCATCAACGAAATCTCGACGCTGCCGAATTTTGAAGGTTCCAGAATCGGAAAACGGATGACATCCGCTTCCAGCGAAGTGCCCACCGGGCAGGAGCTGGTATGGAGGTTGGAGGAATGCCAGAACGGAACCTGGAGCCCGAAAGAGGGAATCGAGTATGCCGTTTTTGACGAAGAGGGAACGCCGATTTCCAATGAGATGAAGAAGACAGAAACGGACGGTAAAGTCATCCTGACAAAGACGGAAGGGCATTGGCCGGAGGTATGGTTCAAAGATGCAACCGTATATATCAATCCGTCCAACATGCTGACAAGTAACGGCACTCTGCGATTGGTGGAAGTACCTCAGGAGTCCGGAAGCGGATGGGGTATGCTGGTAGGCTATGGAACCAGTGCGGGCGGAAGCTATTCCTGGGACGGCGGAAATGACGTTGGGGCTGGTGAGGCCAGAGTTTTCTATAACTCCAACAAAAAGGCTTCCATAAAAATCGAAAAGTACATGGAGACCAGGTCCTATCAGGAGTTCACCATGATACTGAAGCAGGTAGTGGCTATAGACGGCAGCGCCAGCGAGATAGACAAGGACAATTACGGAGTGAAGATTTTGAAATCCGAGTCCAGAGAAGGCGTCCCCTACACCATCCACAATACGGACGGCACCGAGGTGACGGGCAATAAGAGCGGAACCACAGGAGCGGGCGGGGAGATTCGCCTGAAAGCCGGGCAGTATGTGATACTGGATGTGCCGGACGGCACCGTGTGGACAGTGGCCGAGGACGTGTATACGACGCAGAACTACCGGCTGACAGACCTCGCGCCGGAAATCAAAACGCCCGGCGGGAAGCTTACTTGGCTGGACGACAACCTGATGCTGATTAACCTGCCCGCGGCTGTGCGGTATATGCTGGTATATGATGGAAACGGAAAGGGTGTTACAGACGTACCGGCGCCCATGACCATAGAGGCAGACAGCACAGATGAATCAGCCACATTCACCATAGCGAGCATGATACCTAAAAAAGGCGGTTATTTATTCAAGGGATGGGCGACTGACCGGAATGCGGAAGCTAGTACAGCGTTGCTTAAATATT
>DKVC01000128.1:4317-7743 GCA_002490995.1 Lachnospiraceae bacterium UBA7188 | reverse complement strand
CTCATCGACGTGGGGGTGATGGGGTACTGTATCCACGGGAAAACAGGGCTGTGCCGGAAAGCTGGGATCGGCTGCTACCAGAACGGCGCCGTGACGGAAAAGCCCAATATGACAACAGACGATTTTCGATGGATCGCGGCCCAGTGCCGGGGACGGACAAACCAGTTTGCCCTGGGCGGACGGGGCGACCCGGACCAGCACGAACACTTTGAAGAGCTTCTTCAGATCTGCCGGGAAAACAGACTGGTTCCCAACTTTACCACCTCCGGCTATGGGTTGACGCCGGAATTGGCGGCTGTCTGCAGGAAATATTGTGGGGCGGTCGCTGTGAGCTGGTACCGCAGCACATATACGCAGAATGCCATCCAAATGCTCCTGGACGCCGGAGTGAAGACGAACATTCATTATGTCCTGGGCCGAAACAGTATCGATGAAGCCATAGAGCGCCTGGAGAGGGACGATTTCCCGGCAGGCATCAACGCCGTCATCTTCCTTCTCCATAAACCTGCCGGACAGGGGACCCGGGAAAATGTACTTGCGCGGTCAGACACTAGGGTGGAGCGGTTCTTCGCGCAGGTAGACAGAAGCCACTCTTTTAGGGTGGGTATGGACAGCTGCAACGTGCCGGGGGCCATCCGCTTTTGCAGGAACATCCTGCCTCAGTCTCTGGACACCTGCGAGGGCGGGCGGTTCAGCTGCTACATCGGCGCCGATATGGTGATGTCGCCCTGTAGCTTTGACCAGGAGGGGCGGTATGGGGTGAAGCTTAAGCCTCGCACAATCGAGGAAGCATGGAACAGCGAACCCTTTGAAGGTTTCCGGAACCATATGCGCAGCGCATGTCCAGACTGCAAAAAACGTAAGCTGTGCCTGGGCGGCTGCCCGCTGATGCCGGAAATCGTATTCTGCAGCAGTGAGCACAGGAAATGACTGCAATCCCGCAAAAATGGGAATGTTGAAAAATGGGAATGTTGAAAAAACGAAACAGGAAAGGAACATGCAACTATGAAGATCAGGACTGATTTTGTGACCAATTCCAGTAGCAGCAACTATGTCACAATAAACATCAAAAGCCCTAAATTGACGGAAATCATCCGCGCGGCAAAAATATGTAAGAAACCCGGGGAAACAGATGACGATGAATGGGATGACTTCGGCTCTTACAGAATAGAAATTGACGAATCAGAACAGATTGAAGAATTTAAATTGTGGACAACGATTTCCCCCTCTTACTTTGAGAAGGATGCGGAGCAGACGGACGATGAGGATGTGAACCAGACGGACAATGAAGATTTGAAGCATATCGGTTACTCGCCGAAGAATTTAAGCGGTTTATTCGAAAGCTTGCCCAGGCTGCTGAAAGCTATCGGGGAATACGCCCTGCGCTGGCAGGGCTATGATCAGTCAAAGCTCCTCAGCGCATTGGAGAAAAACGGCGAAGACATCCTTGCAGATACGGAGAGCGCTGACTGGCTTTATGAAGCGGAAGGCCATGGGGAGGCTGTCCTGTATAGATGGTTCCAGCATCTTTCAAGCTATATAGCCAAAAAGAAGAATCTGGATTACTTCCCCTTTTCTGCGTCACTTCGGAGCTCTTTCCACTATGATAAAGAAAATGGGGAGTCCACGAAAGAAGAATACTCATATAGCAAACCCTATAGGGATGATTCTGCCGAAGATGATTCGGACATTGATCTGGATTTTCCAGAAGATGATATGGAATATGATCCGGATTTTTCAGTGGATGATATGGGATCTGATTTGGATTTTTCAGCGGATAATATGGAATTTAATCCGGATTTTTCAGTGGATGATATGGAATCTGATCCGGATTTTCCGGAAGAGGATGAAGAGGATTGGTGATCGAGGAAGATTTGACTGAGGAAGAAAAGTAAGACAACTTCTTACTAAGAACTGGCTGTCGAAAGATTATGACCATTTTTCGACAGCTCCGATTCTTTGTTCCAAAGCAGCGCCGGGAATCAAAGGTTTCTATCCAGATATCCGAACATGAGCTTCACCATGTTGACCGTCAGCGCCCTCTCCTCTTTCGTCCTGCCATTCAGCAGCTGCCGCAATATCAGATACTCGGTATCGTCCTTCGGAGCGAGGGAATCGGAAAGCAGATAATCCACCGTGACGCTCAACCGGTTCGCCACCGCCACCAGGTTATCCAAAGTCAGGCTGCGCTCTCCCCGTTCGATCTGCCCGATATATGCCATGGAAAGGTTTACATCCTCCGCCAGCCTCTCCTGTGTCAGATTCAGCTTCAGCCTCTCCTCCCGTATGCGCCTGCCCAACGTCTTCTCTTCCATAAAATCCCTCCGATGCCTATAGTATATCCAAATAATACTGACAGCAATGGATTTATGGAATCTGCACAATGCATTATTTTTCTATGCTGCAAGCCGTGTCCGGAGGGCACATGTTTGCGCTTGACGGAATCAATGAAAAAAGACACTATCCGTCAAAAAAACCGTAAAATTTACGGGCATGAAAAAAGAGCCTGCTATACTATCCTATGTAAGGCGAACGCCTTAAAAATCAACGGTATGGTACAGGCCTGTAAAAAGGAAAGGAGAAATCAGATATGGAGAAAGAGCACAAAGCAGCCGTAAGGATGGTTCAGAAATTTTCCGAAATCCCCGCCGGGTATTTTTTCTGCGGAGAGGAAGACTTGGCTGCCATGAATGAACTGATAGGGAAGTTCTTTGAGCATCCCTCTGTGGACGTGAATACCTATCATGGCTTCTGCCAGACCTTCAGGCTGGCGATAACCTATGATACCGCCAGCCGCATGCTGCTGCATCCGGGAACGATGCTGTCCGTGGAGGACTCCTGTGATCCCTGCCAGCCCATCTGGAGTGCCGACACGGTCAACGCCGTCATTCTGCTGGGGCTGATGCTGTTGGATCATGCGAAGGGCAGGGGAAGGATCAGGGACATCTGCCACTGCATGGGGATGACACTGGGACAGTACCTGGATGCCCTGGCAGAGTTTACTTCCGGGAAGGAAGGGAAACCGGGATCGTCCCAGACAGATTTCCGGTGGTTTGGACAGAGCTTCTTAAAGAACCGCGACGGCTCCGTGCCCCTGGGGGAGGCGCTGGCGGACATCCTCAGGCGCTATATTGCCGCGCAGCAGGTATTTGGCCGTCTGGACCATATCCTCCGCTGCATGGACGCCCTTTCCAGCCGCCTGGAGGAACAGGGAGGGGTGCAGGCGGACAGCGCACGGTGCTTGCGGGAGGCCCTGGCCAGGTACTGTCCCGGTTTGGAGGGACACAGGCTGATGGAGGCGGAGGGACACTGCCCGGATCCTTATGGGCATTATCTCGCCCTGGCCGGTGAATATCCGGAGGATGTGCCGGATCCCGGCAGCGAAGGGCTTGCCCCGGGAGCTGTCCGCAGCCAGGTATTTTTGCC
>DKVC01000128.1:0-4051 GCA_002490995.1 Lachnospiraceae bacterium UBA7188 | reverse complement strand
TGTCCGCAGCCAGGTATTTTTGCCGGAGCATGCCTGCAGCCCTGAGTCTCTGCGCGCGCTGGCTGCCCAGACGCCCTTCCGGGATTTCCGGGAGCTTCTGGAGAAGAACATCGATGAAGAACGGATGGCCCGCGCCATGGAGGAGATCAACATGTCGGCGGCGTATCTGTACACGCTGTGGGTGGCGCCGTATCTGTCGGCGTGAGGGTACCGCTTTCAACTGTACAGGCCGATACGGCAGGAGCGTGAAGCCGGAAAGACCAAAATTGCAATCCGGCTCCGCGCTCTAAAGCGTTCCGTGAAGAACAGGGATGGGGCAATGAGGATCAACGGCATATAGGCCGGCCTTCAGGCAACGGCCTGCAAAAAGGAAAGGAGAGAAAAGCATACAACATGAAGCGCTTCTATATCAGGCACCTTATAGGCCCCATCCGGGGAGGAAGGGCTTAAGAGACAGCCACGGTTACAGAGGCAGCCACGGCTAAAGGGACAGTCCTGACGAAAGGGGCAGCCCTGGCTATAACCTTGGCTAAAGAGGCAGCTTTTTACGTTCCTCTGGGCCTTTGAAATTCTGGAGGAAATGGAGGCGAGCCAGGAGGCAGTAGATTCCTTCTTCCGTGCGCGGGAAATATGCCCGTAATTATTACGAGTCTACACGAACGGACCTGCTATACTTATTTTCAGTAAGGCACGTACGGCATGGTGCGGCCGGGAGAAGGAGGGATTGCTGTGGAACGTTATCTTACAGACGCGGTATATGCCCGCAGGGTCAGGGGCAGGCCGCCGGAACTGGAACGAAAGGAAAAACAGCTGTACGCCGAGCTGTCAGCCCATATTTCCGGCGGGGAATATCTGCGGATAGAGGAAGAACTGAACCATTTCCATGAGGAACTGGGAAAAGAGCTGTTCGGCAGAGGATTTATAATGAGCCAAATGGCGGAAAAGGAGTTCATGGATCTGCACGAGCGTGACCATTATGACATCACGGTTGTGGATCTGGGCAAGCAAAGCAGGAAAAGTCCCGGCCTTCCTGAGGAGGATCCTCAGAGGAATGAATTTTTGCAGGCAATCCTTCAAAATCCAGGCAGGAACCATATTTATGTAGCTTTCGATGGGGAACTGGATGAACAGCTGGCGCGGCGGCTGTTCCGGCAGGGTGTGGAGGGTATCCTTCCCCGCCACCCGGACAACGCATGGACCGAGCTGGCGTCCACTTACTATGCGCTGCGGAGCCTTGAACAGCTCAGCCAGGAAGGGAAGGTGCTGGATTATCAGACAGAGGTCAGCGAGAGATCGATTGTGTTTACAGACTTTGTCCTGCGGAAGGCCAATGTGGAGGACGCCGCCACCAGGAAAAGAAATCAGGACTTACTGCTGTCGGACTGGGAGCGCCCCAAGGATCGTTTTTCCGATGTGATCGGCGCCGAAAACGCGGTCCGCGAGCTCCGGCAGTTCATTCAGTATATCAACAAGCCTGAATATTACGAGATGATGGGGCTCGATATGCCGAGGGGAGTCCTGCTCTACGGACCTCCCGGAACCGGCAAGACCAAATTGGCCAGAGCCGCCGCAGGAGAGAGCGGCGTGTCCTTTCTTGCTGTCAGCGCGTCAGATTTCGCGCAGAAATACATAGGGACTGGGGAGCAGAAAATACGGGATCTGTTCGCGACGGCAACGCCTGGAAAAGAGGGCGGAAAAAACGGGTTTGATAGAGGTAGAGCAGATCGGCAGCATGGCGGAGAGCCTGGCGGATCAGACCGTGGGGCAGAGCCTCGCGATTGTGGAGAACCTGCTGGAATATGCGTGGCGGCAGTTTGTG
This sequence comes from Lachnospiraceae bacterium UBA7188, assembly GCA_002490995.1. Taxonomy (GTDB): domain Bacteria; phylum Bacillota; class Clostridia; order Lachnospirales; family Lachnospiraceae; genus Acetatifactor. The sequence goes on along the minus strand of DKVC01000128.1, from coordinate 2,232 downwards.
ATGAACCTGGACGGCGTAACGAAAAAGAAGATGTTTACGGAGGCAATGCTGCTGGAGGCTGTCCAGGAGATGCAGTTCGGGGAGCGGTCCGCCGCGCCTGAGACCGCCACGGCCTATCACGAGGCGGCGCACGCATTCATGGCCTGGAAGATGGGGGAGACGCCTGCGTTCCTGACGATTGTTTCCAGAGGCGACTTCGGGGGCTATGTACAGAAAAAAGAATCTGACCGAAGCGTCCATACGGAAAAAAGCCTCCGCAGCCAGATCAAAATCTCATTGGCGGGCCGGGCCGGAGAAATGATATATTATAAATATTACGCGGAGAATGCCGGCGACGCGGAGCTGTTGAAGGAGGCGGTCAATACCGGGGCGGCCAGCGATCTGGAACACGCGACCTGGTATGCCAGGCAGATCGTGTCGGGGCTGGGCAGGACCAGTGACAGCCTGGCGAGAATTCCTGAAAGCCAGCGGACAGCGGAGATGGACCGGGAGCTGCTTGAAGAGCTGAACCTTATCTTAAAAGTGGAATGGGACCGGACGCTTCAAATTGTGGAGGAAAACCACGAATTGGTTCACAGGCTGGCTCTGAAGGCAATTGATAAGACCCAGTTGACCCAGCCGCAGATTCTTGACATTTTGGAAGCAGAGGATATTATTTCTTGCAGATAGGAGAGAGTTTCATTATGCGGTTAGAACAAAAGGAAGTGAAATACGAAGTAACAAGACCATGTTCTTACTGCCGTGGATCCGGCAAGGAGGTCTGTATTCGCTGCGGCGGGAAAGGCATGGTATATGTACCCATTTATGGCACCGACCAGCGATGCCCGAACTGCGGCGGGTCAGGGGCCAGCTATTGCAGCGCATGCCACGGCACAGGGACGGAGGTGACCTATGAAACCAGATGGGAAAACGAATGGGTCAATGACTCCAATGAATCTCAACCAAGTTCATACACAACATACACATCGGCGGCCTCCTACCCGTCATCTTACCGAAGCCGCCGGTCCGGCCGCCGGTCCCGTAGCCGGATAGGCCGTTATGTGGTTGCCATCATCATCGGTGCAGTACTGGGCAGTTGTGTTGACCAGGTATGGCTGGGTATCTTTTTGGCTATCGTTATAGCCGCCTGCACAAAGAGAAAGAAAAAATGGTGATCGGAGACCAAGAACGCAGTATCTCAGAATGGCAAGGCGCTGGCAGCGTGCTGTTTGAAAACGGTTCGCTCGCCGCGTTGCCGCCCAGGCGATGCGTCCTGCGAATTCCGGCAAGACCGGGGTGCCAATCCAGCGGCTGGTGCCGCTGGGTCGTTTTTACTGTCCGTAATAATTACGAATATCCAGTCAAGGGCCTGCTATATTATTCTCATAAGGCACGCACCCCGGAAATCAACAGGAGATGTGGCCGGAAGAAGGAGGGATTGCTGTGGAACGTTATTTTACAGACGCGGTATATGCCGGCAGGGTCGGGGACAGGCCGCCGGAGCTGGAACGGAAGGAGAAAAATCTGTACGCAGATCTTTCGGCCCATATCTCCGGTGAGGAGTATCTGCGGATAGAGGAAGAACTGAATCATTTTCATGAAGAACTGGGAAAGGAGCTGTTCGGCAGGGGATTTATGGAGGGGATGCGCTTTCTTCTGGAATGCTTATCTGGATGATGGCCAGGTCTGTGCTGACGATAATCGGAGTGACAAAAAAACGTAAATAAAAGGCTGAAAACAAGATACTATTCTGACAGAAAGGTCCAGGTGACAATTATGTTGAATATGTTGAAGAAGACCATGAAGACAAAAATTCCCATGCAGGTCATGATGCCTCTCGCAGCGGCCATGGTGTGCTCCATGCTGTGCGGCTGCGGGATGGAAAATGGCGATTACGGTTATGAGAGTTCTGCCCCTGCCGTATCCGCGACCGTTCCCTCCGGCTCCGTCGAGCATCCAGACAAAGAGCCTGCGTCTGCCGCGGAGAATCCCGGCGAGCGCGTCGAAGAGATGCTCGAATCTGCTGACAATCCGGCCGAAGACGACGGCACCGATTCTGAGAAGCCCACCGGAAACAGCAATTCCGGTTCCGGCAATTCCACGACGGGAGCGTCCCACAGCACGGTCAGAGAAAGATATGAGGCCGCCAGAAACCGCATGTCCGGACAAACATCCGGGAAGACCTCCGGACAGGAAACCACCGGCTCCAGCGATGCGACAGCTGATATCGGAACCAAGAACAGCGTCTCCGAA
>DKVC01000104.1:8427-10121 GCA_002490995.1 Lachnospiraceae bacterium UBA7188 | reverse complement strand
TGGTGAAACTCCGCATTTCTATTGTATCACAGTGCTTTTATGATATCTCTTCAAAATTTGCTTAAGGCTTCTCAAATCTTGCTCAATATTTGGATCAGTGGTGGATTTTGGCGAATCTGGCTTTTGCCTTAGCCATGGTTCTGTCTTTTTACAAATCCCCTGGTCCCGGTTCCTGAAAAGTGGTATGTGCTGCAAGTTTATTGACGTGCAGTATAAATATCGTTTATATAGAGCAATATGTGGTGACAAATCAGCAAAGTGTGAGAAGAATTCTGGAGACCTGAGTGGTATAAGAGAGTGGTATAATATGATTTATCGGAAGTAATCCTCATGCTTCCTGTCGCAAAAGTTTTCATCATGGATTCGGGAAGCGTGAAATTGAAAAAGATAGCGGAAGCTGCCTTTCAAAGAAAAACCGTGGAAAATATTATAACGGTCAGGAGGAGAACCCTTTTGCATAAATTGTTCCATGACATCCTGAAAGGTGCAGACAGGGTATGGTGACACAGGAAAAGAATGGAATCGGAAAGGAGATAGAGTCAGCATGGGTAAAATAAGCATTTTAGACAAACGGATGATTTTCAGGAGGAGGGACGAGGTTACGGTCCTGGAGCCTTATGGCAGGAACTGTATCCGCTGCCGTTCCACCAGAAATGCCAGAGTCTTGGAGGAGAGCTGGACGCTGCTGCCTCCCGCGACAGAAGACAATTGCGTCATCGAAGGGGACGAAAGTTTTGTCACCATGACCAACGGGGATATTTCGGTGACATTGGAGGCCGGGTCTCCCTGGTACGGAGGAATCCTCACCTACTACCGGAAAGGGCAGCAGATTCTGCATACCAAATACGAAGGGGACTATGTGAATAAATATGTCCATGTGGAGGGGGATCACTATCAGGTAAAGGTGATTTTCGACGCCAACCGGGGGGAGCATTTCTACGGTTTGGGGCAGGAGACGGAGGATGCCTTTGACAGGAAGGGCAGTACCTGTAACCTGGTGCATTACAACACGAAATCCACTTTGCCCTATCTGTATTCCTCCCTGGGGTACGGTTTCTTCTGGAACAATCCCTCTCCGGGGAGATGCGAGACCACGAGGAACCATACCATGTGGTGTGCGGACAGCGCTTATCAGGCGGATTATCTGGTATTTGTGGGGGAGAAGCCGGCGGATGTGATGAAGACTTACTGCGATTTGACGGGATATGCGCCGAAATTCCCCGGCTGGGCTTCCGGATTCTGGCAGTGCAAGCTGCGGTATGAGAGCCAGGAGGAATTGCTGGAGGTGGCCAGGGAGTACAGGCAGAGAGGCATTCCCATTTCTGCCATTGTGATTGATTATTTTCACTGGACGGAACAGGGGGAATGGAAGTTTGATCCCAAATACTGGCCGGATCCGGAAGGCATGTGCCGGGAGCTGGAAGAGATGGGAATCAAGCCTATCGTGTCCATCTGGCCCACCATCAATCCCAAGAGCGAAAATTTCCATGCCATGAGCGAGGGGAATATGCTGGTGCGGACGGAGAACGGGCAGTACGGCACCTTTGATTTCTACGGGCAGCAGACCTTTATCGATACTATGAATCCCGATACCCGCGCCTTTGTGTGGGACAGGGTGAAGGAGAATTATTACGATAAGGGAATCAGGAATTTCTGGCTGGATGAGGCGGAGCCGGAGGTGCATCCCCAGCAGT
>DKVC01000104.1:920-8128 GCA_002490995.1 Lachnospiraceae bacterium UBA7188 | reverse complement strand
AGCCGGAGGTGCATCCCCAGCAGTTCGGGCATCTGCACTTTTATCTGGGAAACGGAGCCCAGACTGCGCTGCTGTACCCTTATTATTATGTAAAAATGTTCTATGAGGGATTGCGGTCGGAAGGGGAGGAGGAGATTATCTCTCTGACCAGGGCGGCTTACCCGGGCAGCCAGAAATACGGCGCGGCTGTGTGGAACGGTGATATCATGTCCGACTGGAACGCCCTGCGGCAGAGTGTCACCAGCGGCCTGTCCATGGGGATGTGCGGCATTCCCTGGTGGAACAGCGATATCGGCGGGTTCTTGATGGGAGACACGGAGAGTGAGGAATTCCGGGAGCTTCTGGTGAGGTGGTTCCAGTTCGGCCTGTTCTGCCCTATCATGCGGCTCCACGGCTCCAGACTCCGGACGAAGGACCAGCCGGAACGTTACCCCGGCATTATAGAGAGGAGCGGCGGGCCTAACGAAATCTGGCGCTTCGGTGAGAAGAATTATGAAATCATCAAGAGCCTTATCGAGCTGCGGGAACGTCTGCGTCCATACATCATGGAGCATATGGAAGAAAACCGCAGAACCGGTGCGCCGCTGATGAGGCCCATGTTCTTTGAGTATTATGAGGATGAGGAGTGCTATAAACTGGAGGATCAGTATCTGTTCGGGCCGGACATCCTGTTCGCGCCCATTATGGAAAAGGGACAGACGCAACGGCAAGTGTACCTGCCGGAGGGCAGATGGATTTCCGTCATCGACAGGCAGGTTTACCAGGGGAAAGCATGGGTTACCGTGCATGCGGAACTGGATCAGTTTGCGGCGTTTGTGAAAGAGGGCAGCGCGGTACTGGATGTATTCTAATGTGTTATTTGCCGTGTGTCGGCAGTTTCGCCGGGGCCGGAATTTTGCCGGGCAAAGCCAGGCCGGGTAAAATGTAAATCATGTAGGCAAATGTTTCCGGCCGTGAGTATAAAAGGCGGTGTTATAGGGCTGTTGTATTTAAGATGCTGAGACACAGGGTATATGCACATTATTGCGTGGAAATACCATATTCTGTGGCTTATACTCGCGAGCGCATTCATTTGCCGATTTCCTGTTCTACAATACAGATGCGCTCGCTCGTTATAGCTTTCTGTTGGCAAATGTTTTTGATCGTGAATATAAATTCTTGATTCGGCAGCCCTTTTTCCTTATAGTGCCCGGAATATTGGAGAATAAGGGGATTTATTTTTTCAAAACGCCTGGGATTCCGGAGGAAAACGGGAAAGCGGGGGGATTCGGACGGAAACCTCGCGAAGAAGCGGGATTCGGACGGAGATTCCGCGAAGAAGCAGGAAACTGATAAAGGAGGTCAGACAAGCCATGAACCAGAAAATAACAGAGGAAAACAGGCCCCAAGCGCCCAGAGACCCGGAGGGGAAGCGCAGCGGATTTTACATTATGAGGGGGAAGGAGATTGCGGGTTCTCCCCAGCCGGACGGAAGAGGAATCCAGTTCCTGTTTATGGATGACGGCAGGATGGTGAGCAGCGCCCGCCTTGTGGGAGGCGTTACGGATGAGCGTATCCTGGATATGCTGCGGACGACGGAGGGCTTCCGCAGGCTTGTGCACAGCATCGGAATAGTGGCGGAAACGGAGAATGCAGGGACGGTGGATTTTGTATTTCAGATGTACGCGAAAAAGGGCTGCGATACTCCCGGAACCGAGCTGCGGCTTTCTCTGCCTGCAGATGGGATGGAATACAGAATTACCCTGGCGGATTGCAGGTGGTCGGAGGCTGACGGCGTGCCAGGGCAGATCCGGTTCGAATTTCCACATGCAGGGGAACTGGCCACGGTGTCGGTGAAGCTGTACCTGCAGGACGGCTATGAAGCGCCGGAGCCGGTGGAGGAAGAGCCGGTAGATTTGGATTCTCCGGAATATGGGGAGATACTGCGCAGGTCACTGGTACAGACGGGGAATCCGGCCAGACTGCAGAAGGCTCTGCGGAAGGCCAGGCAGGGCGAGGATGTGACAGTCGCTTTTATAGGCGGTTCCATCACCCAGGGAGCGGGAGCAGTTCCCATCAACACGGAATGCTATGCCTGTAAAGCCTTCCGGAAATTTTGCAGCCTTGCAGGGAAGGGCACGGAGGAAAATGTGCATTACAGGAAAGCCGGGGTGGGTGGAACACCGTCCGAATTGGGCATGCTGAGATACGACAGGGATGTAGTCAGAGGAGAAGCGAAGCCGGATATTGTGGTGGTGGAATTTGCGGTGAATGACATGGGGGACGAGACCGGGGGCGAGTGCTATGATTCCCTGGTAAGAAAGATACTGGCGGAAGAGAATGCCCCGGCAGTCATCCTGCTTTTTGCGGTGTTTGTGGACGACTGGAACCTGCAGGAGAGGCTGAAGTCTGTGGGGGAAGCTTACAGCCTGCCCATGGTGAGCATCCGGGATGCCGTGGTGGAGCAGTTTTATAAGAAACCCGCAGAGGGAAGGGTATTCAGCAAGAACCAGTTTTTCTATGACTGCTATCATCCTTCCAACCTGGGGCATACCGTTATGGCGGACTGTCTTCTGCACCTGCTGCAGACGGTGGATCAAATGCCGGAAGAAGAGGATACGCTGAAACTCGGAGAGATTATGCCGCCTCTGGGAGGGGAGTTTGAGAAGGTGCGTTTCTTTGACAGAAGCAGCCATATCCAGGGGATTTCCGTTGACTGCGGGAGCTTTTGCCATTGCGATAAGGAGCTGCAGGCTGTGGAAATGGACATGAACCTGGAACCCACGGATGAATTTCCTTTCAACTGGATGTACCGCGGGGAGACAGAGGAAGGGGAGTGCAGGCCGTTTTACCTGAGCCTGGAATGCAGTGCCCTGCTGCTTATCTTTAAGGATTCCGGAAGCAGTTCTTTCGGGCGGGCGAAGGTATGGGTGGACGGAAAAGAGGTTCTCACGGCGGATCCCCACGTGAACGGCTGGACCCACTGCAATCCGGTGATCTGCATCAGGAAAAGTGAGTGCAGGCGGCATCAGGTGGAAATCCGTATGGACGAGGGGGAGCAGGAGAAAGCGTTTACCATATTGGGGTTCGGATATGTGGAATAGAAGCTTATATGGTTTTCTGTGAAACATGCAGAGTTTTATACTGCATGCCGTATGAATTTGCAGTAACCAACAACGAAAGACCGCCAGCCATATATGCTCGTCAAAATCACATAAGTAAATTCTGGCGGTCTTGAGTATAGTTTCTGTCTGCCTGGATTGGGAGCAGATAGTTTCCTGCAGCCATTTCCTTATTATGGCGATTCTGGCAGGCGGGTGCTTATGGAGGTGGAATTTACGATGGAGATGGAACTGTCCAGGGAAAATATTCCTTTTATTCTGGTGGAAAGCTGCGCATATGAAGGGGTGAGGAGGATTGCCGCAAGGGTGGCGGAGGATGTGGAAAAGGTGATGGGAGCCATGCCGAAAGTGGTGACGGAGAAGGAGCTGCCCTCGGGGGAGCGCTCCCAGGTCATTTTGTGCGCTACATTGGGGAGGAGCCCTGCCATTGAAGAGCTTGCCCGGAAGGGACTTGTTGACTTAAGAGGTCTTGTGGCGGAGTCCCGGTCCCTGGAGAGAGCGCGTTTCGCTGGGGAAAAAACATCCTTGATGGAGCCGGGCATTACAGAGGAAGGGCATTCTGCAGTAGAAGAGCGTTTTATAGATGAAAGGCAAGCTGCTGAGGGAGGGCATTCTGCAGTAGAAGAGCGGTTCATAGGAGAAAAACACTCTGCAGGGGAAGGCAGACATGGAAAATGGGAAGTTTATCAGATTAAGATGATTGACATGAGCGGGAAGGCTTTCCGACGGGAAGGACAGGAAGTGGAGGGAGTACTACAGAATGTACAGGAAGCGCATGATGACCGTGAAGAATCCGGATTTCCATGGGAGGGAATTGACAGGGTGCTGCTGATCTGCGGCAGTGATAAAAGGGGGACGATTTACGGTATGTTCGCCCTGTCGGAATACATTGGGGTATCGCCTTTCAGTTTCTGGGGAGACGCGGAGCCTGCCCGGCGGGATAGGATTATTCTGCATCAGGATATCGAAACCGTATCCAAAGAGCCAAGTGTGAAATACCGTGGATTTTTTATCAATGACGAGTGGCCCTGTTTCGGAAACTGGGTGACAGAGCATTTCGGCGGCTTTAACAGTAAAGCATATGAGTTTGTATTTGAGTTTCTTCTGCGGCTGAAGGGAAACTATCTCTGGCCCGCCATGTGGAGCGCGTCTTTTCCACTGGACGGCCCGGGAAGCGCGAATGAAGAGCTTGCCGACTTGTACGGCGTAGTCATCGGTTATTCCCATCATGAGCCCTGCCTGCGCGCCAGCGAGGAATGGGACAAGGTGCGGGGAGAGGGAAGCAGATACGGAAACCAGTGGAACTTCCGGACCAATGAGGAGGGGCTGCTGCGCTATTGGGAGGACGGCCTGAAGCGCAGCGGGAAGTATGAGCATATCATTACCGTGGGCATGCGGGGGGAGAGGGATACTTCCGTATTGGGAGCCGATTCCCTGGAAGAAAATATCACTCTGCTGAAAAATATTATCACAAAGCAGCGGAAACTGATAGAACGTTATGTGAAACCGGAATATTGTGGGAACCCGGAGCACATGGGAGAATGCTGCGGGAATCAGGAACGTGGCGGAGAAAGCAGCAGGAATTCGGAATATTACGGAGAAATCTGCGAGAATCCGGAGCAGGACGAAGAAAGTCGCAGGAACTCGGAGTATAACGAAGGAAGCTGCAATTACTCGGAGCATAATAGAGAGCAGGATAGCGCAACAATTCCGCAGTTACTTGCTCTATATAAGGAAGTGGAGCCATATTTCTACGGGGATGCCCATACCCCCGGGCTGAAGGACTGGGGTGGGCTGGACGGGGTGACCTGCATGTTCTGCGAAGACAATTACGGTTATATGCGCACCCTGCCCGAGGCAGACATACGCGGCCACAAAGGCGGCTTCGGCATGTATTATCATCTGGACTACCACGGAGGGCCGGTGTCTTACGAGTGGGTGGATTCCACGCCGCTGTCCCAGATCTGGGAGCAGATGTCGGAAGCCTATGAGTACGGCGTGAGGGAAGCATGGATGGTGAATGTGGGAGACCTGAAATTTCATGAGGTTCCGCTTTCGTTTTTTTAGCTCTGGCATATGATTATGACAGATGGGGTTACGGAAACAGGAAAAGCTGCGAGGAATATACCGAATTGTGGGCCAGGCAGTCTTTTCCGGAGGAAGAGCGGGAGCTTCAGCGGAAAGCTGTTCAGGTATTCACGGCATATATCCGGCTGAACAGCCTGCGCCGGCCGGAAGCCCTTCATGCCGGGATTTACCACCCCTGCCATTACGGAGAGACGAAACGGATGCTGGAAACAGCACTGGAGACGGAGAAACTCTCCTGCCAGGTGATGGAAGAAATGAAGGACAACCGGCCCTATTACAGCATGGTTCACTATCCGGCCATGGCCAGCATGAACCTTTTGAAGATGCATTTATATGCGGGCAAAAACCATCATTATGCCGCCCAGGGCAGAAAGGCAGCCAATCTGTACGGAGAACTGGTTCAGGAGTGCATCCGACTGGACAGAAAGTACCAGGAGGAATGGGCGCTTTTCCGGGAAGGAAAATGGAACGGCATGCAGATGGCTCCCCATATCGGGTTTACGAAGTGGAACGAGGACGACTGCCGTTATCCTGTGGTGATGAAAGTGGAGCCGGTCGGACACCCTGTGATGAGCGTTTCCAGGGGAGACAGGGAAGAGACAGCCACAAAAAAATACGGTGAGCCCATGGTGATTGCGGTGCCGGACTTTATGGATGCTGGCTGTGAGAAGATGACGCTGGAGATTGGGAACGGGGGATACGGAAGATTCCGCTATTGTATCACGGTAAATAGCGTGGAAGGGCTTGCTGAAACTGAAGACGGCGGAGAGGAAAATGCAAAACTTGTAATCAACGGAGAAAGTGCCGCAGAAGCTGTAAACAATGAGAAGAGGGTTACAAAAGCCGGTGGTAAAAGTTTGAGAGCGCTGCCGGAGTGGCTGGAAATTTTCCCTATGGAAGGGACAGTGGAAAGCCTGCAGGAGGTCAGCCTGATATGCCGCAGGGAGAAGCTCCCCCTGGAGAAACAGACTGTCAGCCTGTCCGTGACGGATGGAGAGACCAAAGTAACCGTGGAAGTATCCGGACAGGCGGTGAAAGGCTGTGACACAGCGCTTACATTGCCGCCCATGACTTTTTTCCCCAGGAAAGGCGTCGTTACCATTGGCGCAGAACATTATTGCCGGAAAAAGGACACGGAAAAGGGCGGTTTCCAGGTCATTGAGGATTACGGAAAATACGGCTGCGGAGTGAAGGTATTTCCCGGCACGGCAGCTTTTGGGGAGGAAGAGGAGAGACCGGAACTGGTTTACCGTTTCCTGGCGGAAGAGACAGGGGAGTACCAGGTAGAACTGTATACGGCGCCTGCGAACCCTCTGGTAAACGGGGAGAGCGTGAACCTGACAGTATCTTCCGGAGAAAAATCCGTGAAAGCCCAATTGATTCCCGCCGATTTCTGTTCCGGGGACAGCGGCGATGACAGGTGGGCAGAACCGGCGCTGGATAAGGTGAGAAAAACCTGTGTGAAACTGCCGTTTCGGAAAGGCGTACAGGAACTTGCAATCGGCGCCATGGAAGCGGGGATTACTTTGGAAAGGATTCAGATCTATCAGGCGGGAAAGGCTGTAGAGGATGCATACCTGGGGCCGGAGGAAAGCTGGCATGAAAGACAGGGAAACGGGAGCCATTTACGCTTTCCTGGACAGGGGAGCTGAATTGGGTAGTGGTGCGGCTCCTGGAGCAGACTGCCCATGTTGTACGGATTGTTTCCTGCTTTCTGTGTGGGAGCATGGCAGGGCGGCTGATATGGATATTTTATAGAAATAAGGCTTTCTTTCATTTTACCGGATTTGATGAACCGAAAAGCCGGGATACCGATCCCAATATCATATTGCGTTTCTTGAAGAATGTTGGTAGGAATATCAGAGCTACCGGAATGTATTTTCTGGCTGGTGTTGCGCTCTCTGCTGTATTTCAGCGGTATGTGCCGCAGGATATGATGACCGGTCTGTTCGGCGGCAACGAGGCATGGGGCGTTCTGATGGCGGCTACCATCGGTGTGCCGCTGTATGCCTGCGGCGG
>DKVC01000104.1:466-694 GCA_002490995.1 Lachnospiraceae bacterium UBA7188 | reverse complement strand
TGTGCCGCAGGATATGATGACCGGGCTGTTCGGCGGAAACGAGGCATGGGGCGTTTTGATGACGGCGACTATCGGGGTACCGCTGTATGCCTGCGGTGCGGGACAATTCCGCTTCTGCAGGCGTGGCTTTCTGATGGGATGAGTATGGGAAGCGAGGCCGCATTTATGATTACTGGCCCTGCTACGAAGATAACAAATCTTGGCGCGGTAAAGATTGTGCTGGGAATA
>DKVC01000104.1:0-159 GCA_002490995.1 Lachnospiraceae bacterium UBA7188 | reverse complement strand
GCGGTAAAGATTGTGCTGGGAATAAAGCGGTTTATTCTGTATATTGCGTTTGTTATGATATTTTCGTTTGCGACTGGATTTATTATAAATTTAATCTTTTCTTAAAGAAATCCCCTGTTTTATATTAATAAGTATTCTGGTAAAATAATTACATGGTAC
>DKVC01000165.1 GCA_002490995.1 Lachnospiraceae bacterium UBA7188 | reverse complement strand
TATTTGTAGACACTTCCTTATTAACCCGTCTCTATCGGTTTCTTTCCTCCATCATCTTAATCAGTGCCTGGCGATTGTAGGTCAGATGCATGATCATGGCACATCTTGCGCCCACAGGGTCACTTCTGACAATCGCCTCCGTAATCGCCCGGTGGGTTTCTATGGTCTCTTCCATCAGGCTTCGATGGGTCAGGTTCACAAAGGTGACAATGGCTGTCTGCATAATCGGCTGCAGCATCTCCACCACCCGGTTCCTGCTGCATCTTGCGATACAGGTGTGGAATTCTATGTCCTTTTTCGTGTGATTTTTCCCGGCTCTGTAGATCTGCTCCACCTCGTTGCAGAGACGTTTCAGTTCTTCCTTTTCCTCCGAGGTGGCGTAATCGCTTGCCAGGGCGGCAATCTCAGGCTCCAGCATCAGGCGGACTTCGAAAAGCTCCAGACCCAGCTTGTACTTGTCCGTAAATTTCGACAGACCCAGGGGATCCTCCTCTATCGTGCTTTTGCTGACCACATATGTCCCCGAACCTCTGCGCACCTCCAGGACGCCCTTTGTCACGAGGCTCTTCACGGTCTCACGGACGGTGCTTCTGCCCACTCCGAATTTCTCCGCCAGTTCGAATTCGTTGGGAATCTTTTCTCCGATGAGAACCGATTCCTGCTGGATATAATGCATCAGTTCTTCCTCAACCTGTGAAGCAAGCAGCTTCCGGTTCATTTTCTCTATCTCGCCCATTCTCTACGTTTCCGCCATTCCTTCGCCACAATCAATCGCAGGCGTTCAATCTATACTGCACGCCGTTGAAATTTGCAGTAATCAACAACAATGCCACTATCACTACAGCGGCAAGCCATTATCGTTATAATGGTTTTAAGACTGCCAGCCATATATGACCACTGTGAACAAATTAGTAAAGAAGAAGTTTTATCCCTTTTTGGCAATTATACATCATTTGAGCGGTAAATGGAACAGGTTTTCACAGCTTACTTTCTATTGAAGCTTTCCGTTTTTGTCCCAAACGATGCTTTCCGGGAATTCTCTGGTAGCATTTTACCGCAAGCAGGGCGACAAGCGATATTGCCAGGCAGGCTGCAAATATGACTATATTCTGTGCCGTCATTTGTGCGTCTCTGCCCCCTGCATATCCAAAGCTTCCAGGTGCTCCGAGACCGGGTGCCCCGAAATCCTGCGGTACATTTTCATTCATAGCCGGCAACGCATCTCCCGGGAATTGGAAACCCTGGTTTCCGGGCTCTGCCGATTCACTCTCCTGTCCATACTTATCCGGCATCCCCGAAACCGCATTTCCTTCCTCCTGCGGCTCGGCTGACCCCAAAGCCGGCTCATCCTGTACTGCCTCGCCGTTCTCTTCAGAAAAGCTTACTTCCACCCCATTAAACTGAAAACGCTGCCCACCCATATTGAATACGCCCATCACGCTGATATCAATGCCGGATGCATCCACCAGGCCGGATGCATCCTGGCGCTGCCCGGCATCGGTAGAAGGTATGGTACCGTTCAGCTGTCCCAGGATACTCTCCGCCCTCAACAGAACCGTTTGAAAGAGCATCCCGGCTCCCGCATCATATTCCTCATAAGAATAGAATGCTGTAGGGTCTGTTTCAACCAAGGTATCAATCCGATTCCGGATTCCGTTATATACTTCTTCAAACCTGCCGCCCAGGGCATACTCCTCCGCCAGCATCCGCATGTATTCGTGATACCTGGAAAGGTATTCCTCATCCTCCAGCAGGGCATCAAAAAATTCCGTTCCCTGAAAAGGTGTGTCAATGGCGTAATTAACCATCTCGGAAGCGTTTCCTGCTGCTCCCATGCTCATGCCTCCGAAAGACAGGTTGTAGTCCCACGGAATAAGATTCAGCTTTCCGTTATATTCATACAGATAGTAATTATGTGCCATATTTCCGGACAGGCTGTCCATATTTACGGCAAAAGTATGGACTGCCATATATTTCAGCACATTGTCAACATCCAGGTATGTTTCCAGTTCCGTTCCCTCACTGATATTTTTCAGTGCGGTGACTACTCTGCGGTGGTCTTTCTCACCTGTGTTTTTTACTTCTCCTTCCCATATGGCGGAGTAACTTTCCAGATCATCATCCGTATAATTCAAATCGGATCCGCTGCCGCCCATAGAAGGGCCTCTGCCGCCTGCTGCCGTTTGTCTGTCTGCAGGCCCGAAACCACCTATATCCCCTCTGCTATCAGGTATGTTTTCTGACTGCCGGGACATATCTTCTCCAGATGCAGCTCCATCCGTTCCCGGCATCCTTTCTTCGGGCGCAGCTCCATCCGTTCCCGATATCCCTTCTTCAGGCGCAGCCCCATCCGTTCCTGGCATTCCTTCACCGGATGCAGCTCCATCCGTTCCCGGCATCCCTTCACCAGGCGCAGCTACACCCGTTCCCGGCATTCCTTCTCCGGGCGCAGCTCCATCCGTTCCTGGCATTCCTTCTCCGGGCGCAGCTCCATCCGTTCCTGGCATTCCCCTGCCTGGAAAGCTTCCGTCTGGTTCCGCAGCCTCCCCACCAGGGAAGTTCCCCATCTCCGGCATTCCGTTTCCAGGGAAAAATCCGCCTGCTTCCAATCCCCCATTCCCGGCTTCCTGCCCCTGTCTGTCCCGATTCCGGAAGCCGAAATCCGCCCCGTCAAAGCTTCCGCCTCCCCCCATGCTTTCAGGCTTATAAAGCGCTCCGTCCTCAGCACCGTAGTTGCGGAGCAGAAAGCTGTCCTCCACCGCCTCTAATGCCAGATAAACGCCCCAATATTCCCCGTTTACCGAAATTTCGGCATAGTTGTACAAAGAGGCATCCGCCCCCAGATATTGATACATGTCATAGATGAGAGCCTCTTTCATATTCGTGGCGTCTGCATAATTATTATTCAGGATCAGCTTATCCAGCCCCAGGCAGGTCTGCCCCTCCACATAATGGTCAAATTCCAGTTTCAGGCTGTACCTGTCTGAATCCGGATCCTGGACAATGGCCGACAGGCTGGTATTCCCCTTGGGGCGGATACCCACATGATTTACTCTCTGGCCGTTAATGACTACATTACAGGAATAATATTCTTCCGCAGAGGCATTTGCAAGCATGTCTTCCCATTCCGTTTCCTCCATGATAACATTGACCTGCATTACCTGTTCCGTATCAAACAATGCTGCCTGATACTGCATCGCCAGAGTGCTTCCGCCGAACGCTTCCACAAATTCCTGTGAAAAAAGCATCGCCAGGAGACAGCCGAGAACGGCTGCTGCCATGGCGGCGCCGATTATCCTGGTTATGTATTTGCTGGTAATCATGACATATATTCTCCATTATAGCTTACAAGAGTAGCACAATTAACCCCGTCCACGGAGCTGAGCTGATTGACAAAAGCAGTCCCTGCGTCTTTCATACGGATTTCCGCTGTCAGTTCAATTCCGGAGGCATTTACTGTCTTGGACTTCACCGCAAACCGAGCCACAGCTTTTTCCGCCAGCTTCAACGCAGTGTCTTCCGCCTTCTCGTCACTGCAGTTCAGGACCAGAAGATAGGGATTTTCATGCACTTTACGGTTTGCAAACAAAATCAGGATAATCCCGATAATGGCGGAACCGATGACAGCCAGCGGTATCATACCGGCTCCTATAACGATTCCCACTGCAATTGACCAGAACAGATACACGATTTCCACAGGTTCCTTAATGGCTGCCCGGAAACGCACAATGGAGAGCGCGCCCACCATGCCCAGCGAAAGCACCACGTTGGAAGTTACCGCCATGATTACCAGCGTGGTCACCAGAGCCAGCCCTACAAGCGTCATGGCAAATCCCGAGGAGTACATGACCCCGTTAAAAGTCTTTTTATAAACCATGAAGATAAACAATCCGATAACCAGCGCAAACACCATGCCGATCAAAGTGTCCACCGCTGAAAATTCCGTTACGCTTTCCAGAAAACTGGATTTAAAAATATCATTGAATGTCATTTTTCTTTCCTCCATTACAAAACCTTTGTTATGTGTACGCATGACGTAATTACGTTTATTAATCAAGCAAAACTGTCATCCTTATTGCTCTGTACGCAATTCGATAACCCAAAGCACTCAGAACGCAGCTTTCTATACTTGCAGGCACATTTATTTTCTGGTTTCCTGCTCTGCAATACAGAGACATCCGCTTGTTATATATTTACATCGGCAAATGTTTAATTGTCGGGAAACTACTGATACAGTGTTCCAGGCAGAAACCTCTTCTACCCGAATCGCCTGCACGCTTCATATTTGGAAAATGCCTGCTGCCGCAAAGTGTCCGTCTGAATGATGCTCCTGATCACCTCAGGCAGAAAAGCATCATATTTGACTTCCAGCACCATATCCCGGGGATGCTCTGCAGTGCCGATGTCCGCTACCTTTTTCTCCAGAAAGGTTCCGTGATACAGCGTAGTCCGGATGTCGGAATCGAAAGTGACCCTCACGTTTCCGGCGGCATAGATGTAGGGTTCCCTGATGTAGGATACCAGTACCCTGGGGCGCAGTATCTGATATCGCATCTTCGCATACAGTTCCCGTACCAGGGCTGCGGGATGCCCTCTCATCCAGTTTAGATCCCCCTCCAACAGCCGTCTGCATTCCTCCTCCGTGATTTCCGCGTCGGTTTTCATACAGAAATTGTTGTTCTTGGCTTTTTTCTCCAAAGTAATAAACGAAAAATCGTCATTATAGTATCTTATCCTGAACTTCTCCCGTGTGGAAACGCCGTCCCGTTTCTCGCGCAGCGCCTTATCAGCATAATTATCGAAATAAATGCTGCGTATCAGATAGCGCCCGTCCGTTCCCGCATGAGAGTCTGCCTTCATGACAGCCTGCAGGCGGCTCCTGAGCTCCAGATATTGCGGATATCCGATTCCGTATTTCAATTCATGGCGAAAACATTGCTTCTGATCCATTTTCACACCTCCAGCTGTGTAAGGAAATGCCTCCAAATAACCTGCGCGGGCTTATAGCGAAATTCATTGATTTTATCAGGTTTACCCTGAACAGCTTGCGCAAGTTATTTTCCGGCAGTTCCTTAGGAAATGCCTCCAAATAACCTGCACAGGCTTATAGCGGAATTCATTGATTTTATCAGGTTTACCCTGAACGGCTTGCGCAAGTTATTTTCCGGCAGTTCCTTAGGAAATGCCTCCAAATAACCTGTGCAGGCTTATAGCGAATTCATTGATTTTATCAGCTTTACCCTGAACAGCCTGCGCAAGTTATTTCCGGCAGTACCTAAGAAGTATAAAAATGCCTCCTGAAATGTACCTGAAAAAATATGTGTTTATTTTCTGAAAAATTTCTTGAAATATCACGACATGAAACAGAAAGTGAAACCCTACAAAACCACCTGAAACCAGATCCTCTTCCCTTCCTCACTCCTCACCCCAATCCGTCCTCCGTGCGCCTCAGCAATCGCCTGGGCCATGGACAGTCCTATCCCCGTACCGCCGGTGCGGCTGGAACGGGATTCATCCACCCGGTAAAAACGGTCAAACAGCCTTCCCAGATCCGAAATGTCCGGAAGATTGCAGGTATTGAAAACCTCAATGCATATTTTTCCCCTCCTACGGTAAATATCCAGGCGGATTTCCCCGTTTTCGCCGGAATATTTTATTGCGTTGTCAAGCAAAATGGAAATCATCTGCTGCACCGTGCCCCGGTCTCCGTACAGCGTCAGTTTTTCTTCTATATTTTGCGTATATGTCTTTCCCTCCGCCTTCGCCAGGACAGCAAACGGCTCAGCCGTCTCCCATGCCGCATCGCTCAGTGAAAACACAGCCTTTTCCGGCAGCGGCGCCTCCTCGTCCAGCCTGGACAATGCCACCATGTCCCCCACCAGCTTTGCCAGGCGCGCCGTCTGCTTCCGAATATTGTCTATCCACTCATCCCCCTCATATTCCATTGCCGCAATGTCGGCGCTGGCAGCGATGGAAGTAATCGGCGTCTTCAGCTCATGCCCTGCATCCGTGATAAAGCGCTTCTGCCTTTCTATATTTTTCATATAAGGCTTGACGGCATACCTGGAAAAAAACACCACCAGCCCCAAAACCACCAGCAGGCTGGCTGCGCCTATGGCAGAGGACACCAAAAAAAGCGAGCGCATGTACTGCAGCGGTCCCGCCGCATTCAGGAACAGCACGGTCATTCCCGTCCCGCCCTCGCTCACCCTGTAACGATATTCCCCGTAATACCCTTTCTTCCGGCTCTTTTCCAGAACCGCCTCCGCATATTCCTCCGCTGTCTCTTCATCTACGGAGGAAATATGGTCCCTTGATATAAAACGCACCCGCCCTGACAGGTCATAATGAACTGCAAAAAAGCGGGTGGTAAATTCTGCTTCCGGGCCGCCCCAGGGCATATCTCCCACAGGAGGCGGAACAGCCCCGGGACGCTCTGCCAGACGCGTTTCCCTCTGCAGCAGGCTCTGCACCATATCATCCTGGGCTGCCGCAGTGCGGTAATAATTGACGATATTGATTCCGGCCAGCAAAACCAATGTAACCGTCCCGAAAGCCGCCATTGCCGCCAGAATAAACCGGCGCTGCATCTTTTTCAGCATTTGTCTCCCTCCAGCGAATAGCCGGCTCCACGAATCGTCCTGATCTCTGCCCGGCTTCCTACCTGTCTGAATTTTTTCCGCACAAACCCGATGTATGTCCAGACTACGTCAATCTCTGCCTCCGAGTCCTGTCCCCATATCTTATCCATCAGATGGCTGGTGGAAAATACGAAATGGGGATGCTTCATAAACAGTTCCGCCAGCTGAAACTCTTTGTTGTTCAGGCGCACGCTTTCCTTACCGCAGACAAGCTCATACCGGTTGCAGTCCAGCTGCACATCCTCAAAAGCCAGAATCCTGTCCGTGTATCCCGTGTTACGTCTGGAAAGCGCTTTCACTCTCGCAATGAATTCCCGGCTGGCAAAGGGCTTGGGCAGATAATCGTCCGCTCCTGCCTCCAGCCCTTCAACACGGTCTTCAATCTCCGCCCTGGCCGTCAGCATCATCACAGGGACATCTGACTTCTCCCTGCGGATTGTCTTCAGCACATCCATCCCGTTTACCTTCGGCATCATGATATCCAGCACAATAACGTCATATTCCGCACTGTGGAAGCAGTCGAGAGCCTCCTCTCCGTCATATGCGGTATCCACAGAAAACTTATTTTTTTCCAGCAGAAACTTCAGGGCTTTCGCAAGCTCCCTTTCGTCCTCGGCAAGCAGAATCCGCATGGCAGCCTCCTTCCCTCACAAAATACACCTGTTACTGCAGATCCATATCCGTCCTCAGCCACCAGCGGAGCACATCCTGGATTTTGGCATCCCAGTATTTCCACTGATGATCCCCCGCAGACGCCTCGCAGGTCAGGTCATAGCCCAGCTTCTTCACATGCTCCCATGCCTTCAGGTTCCCCTGGTACAGAAAATCTTCTGTGCCGCACCACGCATACAGCCTGGGCAAATCTTTATCTCCCTCCGCAAGCCGTTCCGCCAGGGCCATCAGATCATTGTCCGACCCTGCAAGCGCTTCCTCGGAAGTAAAAATGCCTTCGAAAAGAGCAAGGCGCTCCGAATTCTGCGCTTTATTTCTGCAATAATCTTCCAAAATGTCCAGCGCCCCGGACAGAGAAGCAGCCGCGCCGAAGGTGTCGCCGGCTCCCAGTCCCAGCTTCCACGCCCCGTAACCGCCCATGGACAATCCCGCAGCCAGGGTATCCTCCCGCTCCGCCGACATCTGAGGAAAGAATTCCCGGCAGATTTTGGGCAGTTCCTGAGAAATGAACGTCCAGTATTTCATCCCGTAGGAAGTGTCCGTGTAAAATGCCAGATGCGTGGTCGGCATCACCACGGCGATTCCCAGCTTGCTGGCGTAACGCTCGATAGACGTCCTTCTCTGCCAGATTGTGTGGTCATCGCTCATGCCGTGGAGCAGATACACGGTCTTCACCTTTCCGTCTGCGCCTTTCCCCTCCATTCCGATCTGCCCCCAGGTCTGCTGGGGCAGTATCACATCCATGTTCATGCTCATCCCGAGCACCGTTGAAAAGAAATCTACGTGTAACAGTGCCATTTTTTGCTTCCTCCTTGTCTGTTTTGAAATTAATCCACGTCAATCATCATTTTCCTGTCCATAACCGCCGCATCTCCTCTTCAATAAAATGTATCTCCGAGTTCTCCCAATACTTTCTATACACTCTGTCCTTTTCACCGTCCAGATTCAGCTGGTACATCCGGAAAGTAACCGGAATATCCTTCGGCTGCCACTGTTCCTCATAGGAATACTGATACTGCATCCCCAACTGCCGCATTACCCCTCCGCTGCGGGGATTACAAATGTCATGCGTAGCAGTAATATATGGTAAACCATCCCTTTTTACCCTCTCAATCACAGCTTTCCCTGCTTCGGCTGCAATGCCCCTGTGCCAAAATTCCGTCCGCAATCCATAGCCCAGGTCATGACTTTCATCCATAATATTAACATGCAGATACCCAATCGGAATATCATTTTGCTTTAAACAGATTGCATATTGATAAGCACGCTCCCGGGCATACGCATCTTCATACTGTTTCTTCCATAAAATCTCCGTCTCATCCATGGTCTTCAGCGGAAACCAGGGCAGAAACCGATTTGCTTCTTCATCACTGTAAATGGCAAACAGGGCAGGCAAATCCTGTTTCGTAAATTTTCGCAATATCAGACGCTCCGTTTCCAGGAAAGGCGTATTTTCTGTCAAAGGCTTATCTCGCGCAGGCTTCTCCATAACATAATTTGTCAGGAATATTCCCTGCCGTTCCACCTGCTGCTCTTTTAAAACCCGATAGCCCCTTCTTTCGAAAAACGGTTTTGCCGTAATGGATGCATGAACGGTAATATTTCCCTGCGCCGTGCTCTCCAATGCATCACAGATGGCAGTGGCAATCCCTCTGCCCTGATAGTCTTTATGAACGTACAATCGGTCAAGATATCCCGTCCTATCGATATCCCCGAACCCCGTTATCACCTGGTCCTCAACCGCAACCACACTGTAATGCTCCAGCAAAGACCGGTTCCACTGCTCTAAATCCACTTTGCCGGAGGCCCACGCATCCAGCTGTTCTTTCGTGTAATCCTTCGCGTTCACCTGGTGAACCGTGTGATAAAAAAGTTCCGCCAGCTCCCTGCAGTCCGCCGGAGCATACCTTCGAATCAGCATTCCTTCCTCCTCCCGTCGCCCGCTCGCCCTGTTTCCAAGTCATATTTTCTTCCGTTTTTACATCCGATTCCTATATCCGGCACTTCCTGTATCCGGTGTTTCTCAAATGTGCCGTCCGAATCGTATATGCCGTCTGTTGTCAGCCGATATGCTTTCACAGCCCTTAACTCCTGTTTTGACACCTTATTTCGTCTGCTTCCGAATCTCTTCCTACCCTCAGATATCCTCTAAAAACACGCTTGCCAGACTTCCTAACCCATATTCCGATACCAGCCTGTCCAGTCCCTCTTTTATCTCCTCTCTTTGAAAATCGTGCTCCGCAAGGAAATCATCTGTCTTGTCATTGAGGCAGGAATAGAAAAGAAGCGCTACCTCCAGGGCATCCGGACTCTTTTCGGAAACCAGTTCCCAGACTCTGTTTTCAGCCTCATTAATGTTACCATCGTCAACCATATCCAGGAGGGATTCCAGTGTCTCCTTTTGTTCCGCCCCCTTTAACACTTCTGCCGTGGGTGATTCCGTGTCAATATGAAACAGCAGCTTTAAAAGCATCCTCACCATTTCCTTGATAACGCGCATAATATAATCCTGTTCAAACATGACGCCTGCCTCCTTTTCCGCTCCCAAAGCCGCCCTGAATCTCTAAGCCTCATCTCATGGATGCTCTAAAATCCCGGTTTAGTAAAATCACCCGATAAACATCTACACTCTATAACCCAAAATGCAACGAAATTCATCCCCGCACCCGCCATTCTCTTCCTCATATCCCAGGCAGCAGAACATGCGCCTCCTCGAAAATCACTTCTTCCCGACAGCTGACTCCCGGTATTCCATGGGCGTCATCCCTGTGATCTCCACAAATGCGCGGTTAAAACTGCGCTGGCTGTTAAACCCCGCTTCCATACAGATATCGATCAGTGAATCGCTGCCTTCTTTCATCAGTTCCGCAGCATATTCCAGCCGGATATGGTTCAGATACCTTCGGAAGCGGATCTGCAGCCTGTCGGAAAAAATATGGGAAATATAATATTTATTTACATGCAGCTCCTGTGCCAGTATTTCCAGGGTTAAAGGCTCCTGAAAATGCTCCATGACATATTGCACTACCTGGCATGTCAGTTCCATCCCCTCTGACTTGCTACGCCTTTCCGGCGACAGCCTATGCCATATCAGTGCAAATAAAACCTGTATCCATGCCGCACACAGTTCTTCCGCATTCGGGGCCGGTGCTTTCTGCACACTCGCGGATTTTTCGGCGGATGCCCCTGTATAGGCTGTAAGTTTCGGTTCACTGCCGGCATTTTCGGCAATAGCTGTTTTTCCGCCAACAGCCGAATCAACCGTACCCACGACCCCATCCGCCTGCGCCTCACACTTATCGCAGGAAAGACCGTATAATCTGTCCAAAGCCAGCACCCCGTCCTCAGACAGCTCCTCTGCGCTCAAAAAAGGCTGCACGGGACTGCACTTCCGGATCGCATGCAGATACCTGCCGGTAAGCGAATCGTCAAAGATATACAGCCTGGTCCGGCTTTCCGCAGGTGTATGGTAGCTGTGAATCTGCTGCGGAAAAATCACAGCACAATCCCCCTTCCCCAGCAGCCGGCTTTTATCCATGACTCGTACTGCAATACTGCCTTCATCAACCAGCAATATCTCAATATGGTCATGCAGATGCTCCGGGAACTCCAGATGAACCGACTCATAAGCTTGTATCAAACAGTCTTTGCTTTCATAAAACGGCTTCATACCCAAACCTCTCCTGAGAGCAATTTTTGGCGAATTGTTTCTCTGATTTGGCAATCATTATAATACCGCACATGCTATAATGTAAATACCTGAAGCGAAATTTTATCCGGATGCCAGATGCCGCAGTTACTGTTTACAGTGCATCATGTTGCTGTCAACATAGCCGCAGACAATAACCGGGCTGCTGATATTCCGGAAAGAAAGAGAGGCATCACAATGAACAGTGAAAAGAAAGTACTGATTTTCCAGGGCGGCTGGGACGGCCATGAACCCGCCCTGGTAGCCGCCAGATTTGCAGAAATTATGAAAAAACACGGATATTCCTGTGAAGTCCATTCGGATCAGGAGATTCTGCTGGACGAGGCTCATCTGATGGAGATGGACCTGATCGTTCCCTGCTGGACAATGGGCAGCATCGACCCGAAAGCCAGAGAAAATATTTCGAAGGCAGTCGCCGCCGGCTGTGGGCTGGCAGGATGCCACGGAGGCATGTGCGATGCTTTCCGTGACGATACGGAATGGCAGTTTATGACCGGCGGACAGTGGGTCAGCCACCCCGGCGGAGACGGCATCCGGTATCAGGTAAACATCCGTCACGGTTCCAGCCCTATCGTTGAAGGCCTGGAGGATTTCGAAGTGTGCAGCGAGCAATACTATCTGCATGTGGACCCGGCGGTGGAGGTGCTGGCAACCACCCGTTTTCCGGTCTTTCCATATTACCATATGTCCAATAAGCCGATAGATATGCCGGTGGCATGGACAAAATACTGGGGCAACGGCCGGGTGTTCTACAATTCGCTGGGACACCATGACGATGTATTTGAGAAATATCCCCAGGCACAGGTATTGATGGAGCGCGGTATGCTCTGGGCGGCTCAGGGAAAGCAGTATGCCCTGGAGCATGGGCTTTCCACCGGGAAATTTGAAAACTGAAAAAGAAAACATAAAATTTACATGAAAGGAAAACATCTATGGAAAAAGTAAGAATCGGCATACTTGGCCTGGGTGCCATCAGCGGCATCTATCTTAAAAACCTCACCGGGCTGTTCCGGGAAGTAGAGGTTGCCGGCGTTTACGACCTGATCCCCGAAAAGGTAGAAGCCGCCAGGTCAGAATACAAAATCGCCAAAGGCTACTCCTCCATGGAAGAGATGCTGGCAGATCCGGAAATCGAAATCGTCCTGAATCTCACCAGGCCCTTTGAGCATTACGACACCACAAAGGCAGCCCTTCTGGCAGGCAAGCATGTCTACAGCGAAAAGCCCCTTGCCGCCACCTACGAAGAAGGATGCGAGCTGGTAAAGCTGGCTCAGGAAAAGAATCTGATGCTGGGCGGCGCGCCCGATACCTTTCTGGGCGCCGGCATCCAGACCTGCCGTAAGCTTATCGACAGCGGCTTTATCGGGCGTCCCATCGGCGCTTCCGCCAGAATGATCTGCCACGGCCATGAAAGCTGGCATCCGGCTCCCGAGTTTTATTATCAATACGGCGGCGGTCCCATGATGGATATGGGTCCCTATTATTTGACCGCACTGGTCAGCCTTCTGGGACGGGCTGACAGCCTCACAGGCATTGTATCCAAAAGCTTTGATACGCGTACCATTACCAGCAGCCCCCATTACGGCCAGACTGTAAAGGTGGAGGTGCCCACCCATGTAAACGGCATTCTGCAGTTTGAAAACGGGGCTGTGGTCACCATCACCACCACCTTTGACGTATACTATGACAACTCTGCCAGCCTGGAAATCTACGGAACAAAGGGCACACTGCGTGTCCCCGACCCCAACGGCTTCGGTGGCCCTGTCATGCTGCTGCGCCCTGAAGACGGGGTGTTCCGGGAGATTCCCCTGACCTTTGATTACAGGGAAAACAGCCGCGGGCTGGGCCTGGCAGATATGGCAAAGGCACTGCGGGAAGGCCGTGATATGCGCGCCGGAAGCCAGCAGACTCTCCATGTGCTGGAAATTATGACTGCCTTTGAACGAAGCAACCGGGAGGGTAAGGTTATCAAACTGGAAAGCGCTTATGAGCAGAAAACCGCAATGCCGGAAGACGGTATTGCAGGGATTTTGTAGGCTGTAATTCAGCGTGAATTATCCTTTCAGCTATCAAAAAGCGCTTCCGAAAAGCATACCTGTATTTCCGGGCTTTTGCCTGAAGCAATTACAGGAACCGCTTCGCGAACCCTGTAATCAAAGGGAAATTGCAGCAGTTATTTTCAACAATTTCTAAGTAAATGCACCCATCACATGGGCACATCCAAAAAAGCGGGGCTGCCGAATCCTGCAGCCCCAGCTGTGATTTATACTGCATGCCGTTTTGATTTGCAGTGAACTACAACGAAAGACCGCCAGCCACATATGCTTGCCGTGGACAGATTAGTAAATCCTGGCGGTCTTGAGTGTAATATTCTTTTATTCTACAGTAAACTCAACCGGCAGCTTCTCCGCAATGATGATACGGTACTTACCCTCCGGCAACACCCCATAATACATGGTAAAGCCATACTCCCTTTCCACACTCTCCCCTGCCCCCAGCCAGAGCCAGTAATCGTCAAATCCCCATGGACGGGGAATCGGCAGCATACCATACCATATTCCGTCCAATAGCATATCCAAAGTAAATGACATCCCATAGTCCCAGCTTTCCTCTCCGCTGTTTGTAATCTTTACTGTCAGGATGTTGTCTTCCATGGATATGGCTTCGGCCGTAAGCCCTTCCGGGGGTTCTGGCCACTCTCCCCTGGGCCATAGCGTCTGAGGGAACCAGCCTTCCCTGTTAAACCACTCCCACACAAGACGCCCATCGGCTCTGCTGGAAGCTCCCTGTTCATCCCAGTCATAACCGTCAATCACCGCCTCAAAGTCATAATCAAACTTATATGGTACTCCATTTGGCGAAAACCAATATCCGTTACACCATGCCGCACGCTCAAGCCATCCCTCTCCACCCCAGACCATTATTGAATAAATAGGACCCGCTGCCATATCCGGTGTCCAGTCCTCTGCCCTCTTTGCCCCTTCTGCGCCTGCTTCCAGAATATCCTTAAGTATCTTCTCTGCCATAGGTTTGTTATATGTTGATCGGCTGAGCCGAGACTCGCCATCATTCTTGAATATAGTAAATTCACCATTGACAGGAAGCGCATTGTCAAATATTGTGTCCTCTTCCGCAAATACTTTCTTCTTTTCTTCCTCCTGCGGTTCTTCCTCCGGAACACTCTCTTCGGAAGGAATCCGTTCGTCTAAGTGTTCCGTACTTTCCTGTTCTGATGCTCCGGCTACCTCATCCGTACCTTCGCCCGCTTCGTCAGGAATCTCTGTGCCGCCGCTTTCTGGCGCACTCTCCTCCTGGGAGTCCTCTGAGATATCCCAGTTGTTAACCTCCCTGGAATTCCCGTAGGCTGACAGAGCCTGGACACAACAGAATAATACGAGCAGATATCCCAGTACTTTTCCCATACCCTTTTCTGCCTTTCCAATTTATACCCACAAACGCAAACAATTAAATATATCCATAAATTCCATCAGTAGTTATATTATTTTAATTATATTTCAAGCGAATTGATATGTCAATAGAAAAAAGGCATGCATATATAATATCAGATCATCCTTTTTATACGCTTTTTATTGTTCAAAATGCACAAGGCATAATCAAAATAGCACCGGCCACTGTTTATAGATAAGATTTCTGTTACTGGAGCGGGATTTATCCATCCGGCAGAAGCGGCCAAACAGCCTGTCCAGACCCGGGGATCCGGAAGGCTGCAGGTATTGGAAACCTCAATGCAGCCCTTCCCCTTCCTATGGTAAATGTTCAGACGGATCTCTCTTGCTCCTGTTTTATCCTTCAGATGGCATGTGGAAAATACGAAACGGGGCGTTGCCTTCCGAACGTAGCATTTCGATCAATTCGTGAAGTTCCATCTCGCCCATATCCTGTTTCCCGGCTTCCGCATCCCTTTTTCTCACCGACACCGTATGCCCCGCCTGTTCTTTCTCCCCCAGGATAATCATATATGGCACCTTATCCATCTGAGCCTCCCGGATTTTATATCCCAGCTTTTCATCGCTTTTGTCCGATTCCGCCCGGATGCCTGCTGCCCGCAGAGCTTCCAGAACCTCCCCCGCATAGGACAGGTACCTGACCGACACAGGCAGCACCTTCACCTGCACGGGAGACAGCCACAGGGGAAATCTCCCTGCGTAATGCTCAATCAGTATCCCGATAAAGCGCTCCAGGGAACCGAATATGGCCCGGTGTATCATAATCGGCCTGTGTTTCTCCCCGTCCGCTCCGATGTATTCCGCACCGAATCGCCTGGGAAGCTGAAAGTCAAGCTGAATCGTTCCGCACTGCCAGGTACGGCCTATGGAATCCTTCAAATGAAAGTCCAGCTTGGGTCCGTAAAATGCCCCGTCCCCTTCGTTTACGGAATAGGGCACTTCCAGCGCATCCATGGCTTCGGCCAGCGCCTGCGTCGCAACCTCCCACTCTTCTTCGGTTCCGATGCTTTCCTCCGGCCTGGTGGACAGTTCCACACGGTATTCAAAGCCGAATTTCTGATACACCGTATCAATAAGCCTGGCCACATTCTGAATTTCGTCAATTATTTGTCCTTCCGTCATAAAAATATGGGCGTCATCCTGGGTACACTCCCGCACCCGCATCAGCCCGTGGAGCGTACCGGACTTTTCATGCCGGTGAATCAGGCCCAGTTCCGCCAGCCGCAGGGGCAACTCCCGGTAAGAATGGGGCCGGGACTGGTATACCAGCATACCGCCGGGACAGCTCATGGGCTTGATGGCATACTCCCTGTCGTCCACCATGGTGGTATACATCTTATCCCTGTAATGTTCCCAGTGACCCGAATTTTCCCACAATCTCCTGTCCAGCATAATCGGCGTGGAAATCTCCTGGTACCCTGCCTCTCTGTGCAGCCTCCGCCAGTAGTCCAGCAGCAGATTTTTCAGCACCATTCCCTTCGGCAGGAAAAAGGGCAGTCCCGTCCCTTCTTCCGCCAGGAGAAAGATGCCCAGTTCCTTTCCCAGTTTCCGGTGGTCTCTGGCCTTTGCCTCCTGGAGCATATGCAGATACGAGTCCAGTTGGGATTCCCTGGGAAAAGAGATACCGTAAATCCGTGTCAGCATTTTTTCATGCTCGTCCCCCTTCCAGTACGCCCCGGCAACAGATAGGAGCCGAACCGCTTTGATCTGGCTTGTGTTGGAGATATGGGGGCCTTCACAGCATTCCGCATATTCCCCCTGCCTGTAAAAGCTGACTGCTTCCTCCCCCGGTAGGTCCCGGAGGAATTCCAGCTGATAGCACTCGCCGCGTTCCTCCATATACGCTTTTGCTTCTTCCAGGCTGAGCGTATATACCTGAAGAGATAATGATTTCCTGATAATCTGCCTCATCTCTGCTTCCAGTTCCTGCAGATGCTCCTCCGCGAAGGGAAACCCAAAGTCAAAGTCGTAGTAAAAACCGTTTTCAATGGCCGAACCGCCGGCACATTTTGCGTCCGGGTACAGATGCTTCACCGCCTGTGCCAGCACATGGGCGCTGGTGTGCCAGAATGCCTTTCTCCCCTCCTGCTTCAATTCCGCATCCGCGCCGAACACATCCGGATGCTGTTCCTCGAATAATACCTCTCTGATTTCTCCGTTTTTCAGTAGAACCTTCATGATTGCTGCTCCTTTCTTTATACCATCCATCTGATTGACGGCAGCAGAACTTCCCTGATTCGATCCATAATTCCGCCGCCTTGCTGCAACAACATAAGAAAAGCACCCATAAGACCGTCTCTAAACAGTCTTAAGGGTGCATTTTGCACGGTTCCACCTTAACTTTTCACTTCGGATTCCATCAAATCCTATCCTTTAACGCAGGCATACGGCAACGTTTACCGGAAAATTCATACCGTTCTTCAGCATTGCGGCTCAGGAATGGTTTTCGTCTGCTTTCCTCATAAACGGCTTCCACCGACTGCCGTTCTCTCTGGATGATTCCGCGCAGACTACTCTTTCCGTCATCGCTTTTCTTATATTGTTGGATATACCTTATCAGATTCTTTCGGGATTGT
Source organism: Lachnospiraceae bacterium UBA7188 (assembly GCA_002490995.1). Taxonomy (GTDB): domain Bacteria; phylum Bacillota; class Clostridia; order Lachnospirales; family Lachnospiraceae; genus Acetatifactor. The sequence goes on along the minus strand of DKVC01000165.1, from coordinate 316 downwards.
CAATGGAAAAATTGTGAGCTTGCATTATTTTGCAAACCCGAAAATGCAATTAAAAACAGAATTTAATATTATTCTTATTTTGTCTCACTACTTTCTTTGGCCGTTCCGAAATAATGGCTTCTTTCAATACCCGTGTCTTTTCCCTTTCAAGCTCGGAAACAGACATTTTCTTGTATTCTTCCGGAATTACCAAAGTATCATTTTCATATGTTACCATTATCTGTTACCTCCTTAAAATGAATATCAAAATGATTTTGTATCTCAGATAAAGCCAATATCTGTGCTTTATCTTCATTGTACCAAGCCGCTACGCGGC
>DKVC01000074.1:3076-4312 GCA_002490995.1 Lachnospiraceae bacterium UBA7188 | reverse complement strand
TTAGGTTCACGGATTCAGGTTTTAATGAAAGGCATTTATGAAAGGCCTGTATTCGGAATGAAATCCGGTAGGCCGGGTTGGTATCAAAATGGGGAAAACTATCAGGGAAAGCTTATTGCAAACAGTCGAGGCTTTTTGTATAATTGACATATGTTTCAAAAGAAAAGGGAGAGGGCATTGCGGACAGCGCAGAAGATTGGCAGAGCGCTGGGAGCCCCGTCATAACGGCTGCCATCCGCGCGGTGAACGCAGGCAGGGGAAACGGGCTGCCCTGTGAGTGGCATGAAAGCCGTTCCAGCTCAGCCGTTTTGCTTCCATAGGTGAAATGAAATCATATCTTTTAGGGCGCGAAGGCGTCTCTGAGCAGAATGCCGTTTTTATTGACGATAGGCCTTTTCAGGGCAGATAATGGAATGGTATCGGCTGAAGATTATTTTAGGGGGGACTAGAGAAAATGCATGACAAGTTGAACTGTGCCGCAGTCATCTTCGACCTGTTTGAGACCTTGATCACAGAGTGGGGACATAAAAAGTACACCAAAAGGGAAATGTGCGCTGATCTGGGTATAGAAAGGAAGAAGTTCGATCTATTCTGGGATGAAAAGGAAGAGGAGAGGTATTGCGGTAAAATAAGCTTTGCGGATTCCATTCGATATGTCTGTGAAAGGTGCGGCAGGCAGATTGCGGATTCGGTTTTGGCTGAGATTATCGATAAGAGGGAGAGCACAAAAGCCCAATGCTTCGAGTATGTCGATCCGGAGGTGTATCAGCTTCTGGAGCATCTCAAAGTCATGGGGATGCGGCTGGCCATTGTCAGCAACTGCTCTTCGGAAGAAGTAAAAGTAATCAGGCAGAGCCGGATCTATCGCTGCTTCGACCAGGTGATACTGTCATATGAGACGGGACTGCAGAAACCGGATATCCGTATTTATGAAAGGGCCGCCGATCTGCTGGGAGTCGCTACAAGCGAATGCATCTTTGTGGGAGACGGGGGCAGCAATGAGCTGGAAGGCGCCAGGATGGCCGGAATGAAAGCGATTCAGGCAAAATGGTACACCAACCGGCATTCCCAAAAGCGCGACAGCAAGGCCGGATTCCTCACAGCGGAAGAGCCCCTTGATATTCTGCGGGCCCTTGTGTGACATGGACGGAAGAGTGCTTTGCAGAAAATGAGGGCGGGGCGCCTGTGAAAAAAATCGTCTGTTTTACGAGCCAGTCCGGATTCGGATTGGCTTAA
>DKVC01000074.1:926-2809 GCA_002490995.1 Lachnospiraceae bacterium UBA7188 | reverse complement strand
TTTTTCGAAAAAAGAATGAGGTTGGAAAGAGGCTCCGGAGCATGTATGATACTAAATGAGTATCTATAGACCAAGCCAAAGGAGTAAGGAATTGTGTACAGTTTTTAAGGGAAAGATGAAGTTTGTCAATGTAACAGACAAGAATTTCGAGGACATATTTGAGGTTTCCGCTAAATATGAGCAATGGGAGTATGTAAGGCATCATATATTTGATATGGTGGATAATTATGTCGCTGTCGTGAATGAGGCATACCTTCCGATACCGTTCCTGGTGTATGAAGACAGTAAAATAGTAGGATATGTCCAGGTAAACTGCAATGGGGAAAGATATGAGATATGCAAGCTGATCGTGCATGAATCAGAGCAGAACAAAAGATACGGGACGAAGATCCTGTCAGAGGTGATGAAGTGGCTCTCTATCCAGTTTGGCCAGGGAACGGTAACCGCGGCTTACAAGGCTTCCAATCTGACTGCGGATAAATTGTTCTCAAATGCCGGTTTTGACAGGGAGACGTCCGAAAGGGAAGTGATGGTGTCCAGGAAACTGCATGGCTGTGGGACAGCGCTGCCGGAAAGCGAATTTGAAAAGATACCATATGCGGCCGTGGGTGAATTCGTCGGAAAGATAAAGGAGTCAAAAAAATATCCTGAAAACATCATTGGGGATGAAAAAGGAGTCCATTTTGAGAAGATGAGCATGGAACATGCCGGGAAGATAATCGCGATGCAGCTGCTGGAAAGCCAGGAGGATTTTGTGATGCCTTTTGTGGATTCCCTGGCGGAATCTTTCAGTGATTTATTCGAAGATGAAATCACGGTGACATATGCCTTGTGCCATGGCGGGAGTCCGGTTGGACTGGTGGAGATACGGTATGTAAAAGGGGAAGCGTATCCCGGCTTAGAAGAGAAGATGGCATATGAGCTGTTCCGGATATTAGTGGATAAGACATATCAGAAAAAGGGGTATGGCACCCAGGCAATCAGGCTGTTCCTGGATTACGTGAAAAGGAAGCCATTAGGGGATGCGGCTGCTGTCCTGGTCTCCGTGGTGGATGGGAACGAAGTGGCGTTGAGATTGTATGAACGATTTGGATTCGGAATCGTCGGCAGAGATAAATATGGGCATATCGTTTTGGGACAGGAGCTGTAGGGAGATTGATTTTCAGGAAAATGGGAGCGATTTTTAACTAAGGCGCGCGCTGCGTTTTATTGCTGCGTTCTATTTTTGCAAAAGTGCAAAAAGGGGATTGTGTTAATTTTTTGTCAGAGGTATAATAAAAGGGTATCAGGTATTTATACGGATAAAAAAGGAGATTAGGTATCATGAGCAGATTTACGTTACCAAGAGACATTTACCACGGAAAAGGCTGCCTGGAAGAATTGAAAAATCTGAAAGGAAAGAAAGCCATCTTAGTGGTCGGCGGCGGTTCCATGAAGCGCCAGGGTTTTTTGGACAGGGCAGTGGGCTATCTGAAAGAAGCCGGAATGGAAGTAGAAGTTTTTGAAGGCGTTGAGCCGGATCCTTCCGTTGAGACAGTTATGAAGGGAGCGGAAGCGATGCGCGCTTTTGAGCCTGACTGGATTGTGTCCATGGGTGGCGGTTCTCCGATTGACGCGGCAAAGGCCATGTGGGCGTTCTATGAGTATCCGGAAACTACATTTGAAGATCTGTGCATCCCGTTCAACTTCCCCGAACTGAGGCAGAAAGCGAAGTTCGCGGCGATTCCCTCCACCTCAGGAACGGCGACGGAAGTGACCGCATTTTCCGTAATCACCAACTATCAGACCGGCGTGAAATATCCTCTGGCAGATTTCAACATCACACCCGATGTCGCAATCGTAGATCCGGATCTGGTAGCGGGACTTCCCGCGAAGCAGGTCGC
>DKVC01000074.1:0-582 GCA_002490995.1 Lachnospiraceae bacterium UBA7188 | reverse complement strand
CTGAACTGCCCGTTTACCGATCCGCTGGCTCTGCAGGCAATCGAGATGGTATTTGATTACCTTCCGGCATCCTACCGTGGAAATATGGAAGCGAGAGAGCAGATGCACTATGCACAGTGCCTTGCGGGAATGGCATTCTCCAACGCGCTGCTCGGCATCGTCCACTCCATGGCGCACAAGACCGGAGCGGCTTTCTCCACCGGACATATCACCCATGGCTGTGCGAATGCGATGTATCTGCCCTATGTCATCAAATACAATGCAAAAGACCCTGTGGCTGCAAAGCGCTATGCAGAAATCGCGCGCAGGATGGGACTTGCAGGGACTTCCGAGAAAGCGCTGATTAACAGCCTTTGCGAGAAGATTGACGACTTTAACGTGCAGCTTTCCATTCCGAAGACCTTAAAGGAATTCGGCATCATCGAAGAGGAATTCAAGGAGAAGATCGCAAGGATTTCCGAACTTGCGGTAGGCGATGCCTGCACGGGCTCCAATCCCCGTCCTATCGACCCTGCTGCCATGGAAAAGCTGTTCACCTGCATTTATTATGGAACAGAGGTAGATTTCTAAGCTACATAGGAT
>DKVC01000187.1:11231-16907 GCA_002490995.1 Lachnospiraceae bacterium UBA7188 | reverse complement strand
AAAATATGTGATATTGTTTATGTAGTAGAGACATGGATTTCCTGTTCTGGCTGCCCCAAGTCTTCATTGCAGGAAAGCCATGAAGAAATAGAGCGGAATCAGCACAGAGGATATGCCAGATAATAATGGTATTCAGTAATATTGAAAGGAAATAGAAGGAGAAAATGAAAAACCTGGCGTTAACATTAAAAAAAGCAGCACTCAGCGCCGCGCTCTTCACAATCCTTTTAGCCACAGAAACATCCTGCGGGATCTGGAATCAACCGGACCCCGTTTCTGGCGGGGAGGAAAACGCAGACAGCAGCATGGCGGGACAGGCAGCAGAGAGCGCAGACAGCAGTGCGGCGGGACGGACAACGGAAAGTACAGGGACGGATACCGGAGAAAAGGAAGAGAAAGGGGGACTTATCCCGGTGGCTGATTTCCATTATATGGCGATGGACTCTGCCCTGCCGCATTCCAATGTCAACGAGTCCTTTGCCATAAACAGCCAATGGCTATATCTGACAGACCTTGTGGAGGATGGGGAGGGCGGATATTATATTGGGATTACCAGAAAACGGATATCCGACAGCTATGAGGAGAAGAATTATGCGGTAAGCGCCAGGAAGAAATGGGAGGGCGTGCCTTTCCTTTTGGCGGACGGAGAAGGGAACTGCTACCTGTATTGGCATACATACCATGAAGAGGATGTCTGCTCCATGGACAAATACGGGGTGGATGGGACACTTTTGTGGAGCGTTGATTATACACCGAAAGAACTGCAGGGCGTGGGCATGCAGCTAAACCAGGGAACCGTGACGGAGGATGGCCGTGTGTACCTGTACAACTATGGGAAGGGCGGGAAGGTCTTTGCATTCCAGGCGGACGGGAAGCTTGAAAATGTATATACGCCGGAGCTTGAGGTACTGGAAGGCATTGCAGCGGGAAAGAAAGACCATGTCTACGGTTACTGTATTACCGGGAAGGAACCCGTGTTTATCAGGTTGGGAGAGACGGAAAAAAGAGTGTGTCCGGTGATACCGCTGGCGGTCTATGACGGATACGGTGACGGAATCTGCCTGCGTACCGGGGAGGGGATGCTGTGTTACAACCCGGAGTCCGGGGACACAGGGAAGCTGTGGGACTGGTCGGATGAATATATACAGATGGATGGCCGCCTGACGGAGCGCTTTTTCAGGGGAGAGACAGGATATACCCTGCTGTACCTGGGTGATTCGAATACACGCAAAAGGCAGAAGGCGGTATTTGCGTCCGTTACTTTTGAGGACAGCAGTGCCTGGCCGGGCAGGGAGACGGTTACGTTGGCGCTGTGTTATTCAGGCCCGTTGGGACGCCGACTGGAAGACATGGTACAGATCTATAACAGGCAGAGCCGGCGCTACAGGGTAGAGACCGTACTGGAGGAAGATATCGATGCGTTGGAGAGAAAGCTTCTGCGGGGAGAAGGGGAAGATTTGGTAGATTTGTCCTGGGTCTATGTAGAAAACCTGGCAGGGATGGGAGCATTGGAGGATCTGGAGCCTTATTATGAGAAGAGCGGGGTGGTTAGCAGCGGGGATATCCTGGACTCGGTGAGGGAGGCCTGTACGGTAAATAATAAGCATGTGGCAGTGGTGCCTTTTTTCAGCGTTTCTACCCTGAGGGCAAGGGGAGACTTTGTCACATCCGGTGATTGGACAGTGTGGAAATTTCTGGAGATGGGCAGGGAGAACAGGATGTTTTCTTCCCAGAGCCCTTTTATGGCGCTTAATTACTGCATGGGGCTTGACTATGGCGGGCATTTTATAGACTATGAGAATGGTTCCTGCAGCTTTGACGGGGAAGAATTTCGCCGGATTCTGGAGGAATGTGGCAAGTGGGAGACTTATACCTATGATGAGGGAGGCTACCAGTCAGATCTGAGTCAGAAGAAAGGAGACTGGCTGTTTGACGGGGCAGCGGTATCCAGCGGATGGGATCTTGTGCAGCAGGAATCGTTGATCGTGTCAGAGGATTATGAATATGAAGGGGAAAACTATGCGGCGACACTGGTGGGGTACCCCGGCTGGGATGGCGGGGAATATGAGCTGGTGTGTGACTGCAGGGTTGGGATGAACAATGCGTCGAAGAATAAGGAAGGCGCCTGGGATTTCCTGGAATACCTGATGTCCTCGGAGTTCCAGAAGGAGATGGCGTTGGGCATACCGTCCAGAAAGGACTGTACAGGGGAGTATTTGCAGGATCTCTATGTAGATCCGTCCAGCTCATCCTTACACCCGGCTTTTTCCTCTGTTCCGCTTCCGGAGGTGAAGAGGCCTGCGGAAGCTGACCTCCAGGAGGTGGTCAGAATGGCTGGATTAGCGAAATGCAATACTTCAGCAGGTCCCACAAACCCTGTCGCGGCCATCGTGTCTGAGGAGGCTGCCATGTACTTTGCCGGGGATGCTTCCCTGGATGCCACCGTAGCCAAGATCCAGTCCCGGGTGCAGCTGTACCTGGATGAACTGTAAAATTTATACTGCATTCTGGCGGGCGGCAAGGCAGCGTATCCTTTATTGCATTGCCTGTGAGAAGACAGAAGAGGCGGTGCTGAACATAAACAAAAATGAAAGGAGACCTTGTAAACTGCTATGAAGTTTTGGGGTAGAAAAGGATTTCGTTGTCTGATTTTTCTTATTATGTTTCTGGCTGCAGCTTCCTGCGGAGTCCAGGATTCCCTGGACTCCGCAGCTGGCGTAGAAGAAAGCCGGAACACCGCTGCTGGCTACCCGGGAGAGCGTGGCGGGGGGCAGGAGGGGATGGACGGAGAGGAGAGCCACCCTGTAGCAGTGGCTGATTTTCATTACATGGAGACAGAGGAACAGCTGTTATGGGAAAACCTGATGATGCTTAACGGAGACTGGCTGTATTATGTCGATACTGTGCTGGAGGATGGGGAGGGCGAGGAATTCGAACGGACTCACTGGGGCGTCTTCAGGAGAGATATCTCAGGGGAGGGGGAGGCTGAGCTTTTCCTGGAAAGCGGGAAGATTCTTGCATTGTGTAAACTTTGTACCCTGTTTGCCGACGGGGAAGGAAACTGTTATACCTTTTGGTCAGAGGATGCCGAAAGCGAACTGGACAATCCGGACAGGGAGCCAGCGGGATATTTTATGGAAAAGTATGACAGGAACGGGGCGCTGCTGTGGCATATGGATTATAACCCGGAGGAACTGGACGGCGCAGGGGAAAGACTGAACCAGGGGACAGCGGCGGAGGATGGCCGGATATTTCTGTATCATGCAGGACCTGGGGAGAGTATTTTGGCTTTCGGGGAGGATGGGAACCTGGATGAAGCATATACGCCCGGCCTGGAGGCGGTAGACGGAATCGCTGCAGGAAAGGGCGGGCAGGTATACGCATATTGTACCGCGGGTGAGGATACCGTATTTACAGCGCTGGGGGAGACCGAAGGAACGTATGTCTGCCCGATGAAGCCGCTTCAGGTATACAGCGGGTGGAAGGAAGGGATATATCTCTGCAACAGGGACGGACTGTGGGTTTATGCCCCGGAAACGGGGGAAACGGAGTTCCTGTGGGGCTGGGAGGATGAATATATTCAGATGGATGTAAACAGCGTCCGGCAGATTACGCCCGGCACAGGCACTGTGAACCTGTGGTGCCGGGAGCAGTTTACAAACAGCAATGGGGCGTTTTCATTAATGCGCCGGAAAGATGTCCTGACTTTTGTCACGGTTGCAGTTGAGGATAGCCGGGACTATCCCGGGAAGCAGGTTGTCACCATGGAACTGTCAGAATATGATGAACAGTTTCCGGATCATACAGGATACCTGGTGCGACGGTATAACAGGCAGAGCAGGCAGTATAAAGTAGAAATTATCTACCATGAGGGAATATATGAGGAGGAACTGGAAAAGCAGCTTATGCAGGGAAACGGGCCGGATCTGGTAGGATTGAGGGAAATGGATGTAGTTGACCTGGCGGCCAGGGGAGCTTTCGAGGAATTGACAGATTATTATGCCGGGAGCAGTCTGGTCAGCTGGGATGATGTGCTGGAACCCGTACAGGAAGCCTGCAGGGTTGTGGGAAAGAATATTCTGGTGATACCGGCTTTCCATATTAAGAATCTGGTGGCCCTGCGGACGGAAGAGATGGAAAAGGCGTCTGAGGACTGGACGCCGCTTCGGTTTCTGGAGCTTGCGGGGGGCAGGAGAATGTTCCGCGATCAGTCGCCGCAGGAAGCTTTCGGGTATTGCATGGGAATTGCGTCCGGCGAGCATTTTATAGATTATGAAGAAAAGGAAAGCCGCTTCGACTGCGGGGAATTCCGGCAGATTCTGGAGGGATGCAGCAGGTGGGACAAAGTTCAGTTTCAGTCTGCCGGTGGTTTTTCGGATATGCAGCTGGCTTATGCCGAGAACTGGGACTGGCTGCTGGAGGAGAGGGATTATTATGAGCTGCAGGATTTCATGGTGGGTGACGAAGCCGTGATGATGGTGGGGTATCCTGGTTGGGACGGGGCCGAATGCAGGCTTGTAAGCGAGGAGGTATATGCGGTGAACAGTGCGTCGGAGAATAAGGAAGGAGCATGGGATTTCCTGGAATTCGTGTTGTCAGAGGAGATGCAGGAAGAGGTTGACTGGGCGTTTCCGTCCAGAAAGGAGACCTTTGAAAAAGGCCTGACGGATCCTTATGTGAATCCGATGTACCTGGATGTGCACCAGCCCGGGAAAGAAGACCTGGATGAGGTAAGGAAATGGGTGAACTGCGCTGTATATAACCACAGGCCAGGCTGGAATACACTGTGGAATATTCTGTCGGAGGAAGCAGGTATGTATTTTGAGGGAGATGCCACTTTGGATGCCACTGTGGACAAGATCCAGAACCGGGTGCAGCTGTACCTGGATGAGCTTTGAGCAGTAATAAAATCATGCAAAAACACAGTATGGAAGAGAGGGCATCCCTGCAGGCAGCGCGGGGATGTCTTTTATAATACAGTATTCAGCCTCTTCCGGATGTTTTGTTGTTTTGATATCGGCGGATCTTATTGCTTCGCAAGGTTCTTCTGCGCCGTAGTCAGCATCAGCTTGATGCGGTTGAGCTGGTTCACCTCGCTGGCGCCGGGATCGTAATCGATGGCCACGATATTGGACTCCGGGTAAGCCTTCCGCAGCGCTTTTATCACTCCTTTTCCCACCACGTGGTTGGGCAGGCAGCCGAAAGGCTGGGTACAGACGATGTTTGGCACGCCTTCGTGAATCAGCTCCACCATCTCCCCTGTGAGGAACCACCCCTCTCCGGTCTGGTTGCCGATGGAGACGATGGGCTCCGCATAGGAAGCGATTTCCCGTATGGGAGTAGGCGGTGTAAAGTGTCTCGAATTCTTGAATTCTTTTGTCATGGTGCCGCGCAGAATGTGCTCTATGGCCCAGATTCCAAGGGAGGAAATACGGGCAGCTTTTTTGCTCATCCCCAGATTATCTGCCTTGTAGATCTGGTTGTAGAAGCAGTACAGCATAAAGTCCATCAGGTCGGGTACCACTGCCTCCGCTCCCTCTGCTTCCAGCAGCTCCACCAGATGATTGTTGCCTGCAGGGGAGAATTTCACCAGAATCTCGCCTACCACGCCCACCCTGGGTTTCCGGATCTTTTTAAGAGGAATCCGGTCGAAATCCCGGATGATCTCCCGGCACA
>DKVC01000187.1:0-10957 GCA_002490995.1 Lachnospiraceae bacterium UBA7188 | reverse complement strand
CGGTATACGCAGCGCATGAAGATATCGCCGAACTCTGCGGATACGGCGGCCCGCAGCAGCAGATCGGCATTGATATGGAAACCGGGGTTGCTCTCGATTCCCGCTAGGTTCAGGGAGATGACGGGAATCTGCTCCATACCGGCTTTCTTCAGCGCCCGGCGGATGAAGCCCACGTAATTGGTGGCACGGCAGCCGCCCCCTGTCTGCGACATGACAATGGCAGTCCGGTTCAGATCATATTTTCCCGACTGCAGGGCTTCCATAATCTGGCCTACCACCAGAAGGGAAGGATAGCAGGCGTCATTGTTGACATATTTTAAGCCCACATCTACGGAATGCCGGTTATCGTTATCCAGTACCACGAAATGATAGCCGCAGGCATTGAAGGCCGGCTGCATAATCTCAAAGTGGATGGGAGACATCTGGGGGCAGATGATGGTGTAGCTTCCCCGCATCTCTTCCGTAAAGGGTACCTTTTCAATGGCGGTGGAATGGGGAACGGGGTGTTTCCCGGTCTTTTCCCGTACCCGTATGGCGGACAGCAGGGAGCGCACCCGGATTCTGGCGGCGCCCAGGTTATTGACCTCGTCAATCTTTAAGCAGGTATAAATCTTGCCGGATCCGGACAAAATATCATTGACCTGGTCCGTGGTAACCGCATCCAGACCGCAGCCGAAGGAGTTCAGCTGTATCAGGTCCAGGTTCTCCTGATGCCTTACGTAGCTGGCGGCAGCGTAGAGGCGGGAGTGGTACATCCACTGGTCGGATACAATCAGCGGCCGCTCTGGGCATCCCAGGTGGGAGATGGAGTCCTCGGTGAGCACGGCAATGCCAAAGGAAGTAATCAGCTCCGGAATGCCGTGGTTGATCTCCGGGTCGATATGGTAGGGGCGTCCTGCCAGCACGATGCCGCGCTTTCCGGTTTCCTTCAGGTATTCCAGGACTTCCTCGCCCTTTTTCTGTACATCTTTTCTTGCATTGTCAAGCTCTGTCCAGCCTGCCGCAGCCGCAGCCCGCACTTCTCCCGGGGGCAGTTCCTTAAATTCCTTCAGCAGGGCTTCCGTCACGGTGTCCAGGTCCCGGAAGGACATGAAGGGATTGCGCAGTTTGCAAAGACCGCTGCTGATCTCTTCCACATTGTTCTTGATGTTCTCGGAGTAAGAGGTGACAATGGGGCAGTTGTAATGGTTGTTAGCTCCTTCTACCTCGTCCCTTTCATAGAACAGGGCGGGATAGAAGATGAAATCCACGTTTTTCCGGATCAGCCACACCACATGCCCGTGGGCCAGCTTGGCGGGGTAGCATTCGGATTCGCTGGGAATGGATTCGATGCCCAGTTCGTAAATCTTACGGCTGGAGCTGGGGGAGAGCACCACCCGGTAGCCCAGCCTGGTGAAAAAGGTATGCCAGAAAGGGTAATTTTCATACATATTCAGCACCCTGGGGATCCCTACCGTGCCCCTGGGGGCATTGTCCGCTTCCAGGGAGGCGTAGGAGAACAGGCGCTTCTGCTTATATTCATACAGGTTGGGCACATTATGGGCGTTTTTCTGGCCGCCGATGCCCCGCTCGCAGCGGTTGCCGGAAATAAACTGACGGCCGCCCGAAAATTTGTTAATGGTAAGCCGGCAGCTGTTGGTGCAGCCGCGGCATTTTGCCATGCTGGTCTCGTATTTCAGGGCACAGAGCTTCTCATAGGAGAGCATGGAGGTCTCGTATCCTTCCTCATAGCGCTCCCTTGCGATAAGGGCGGCGCCGAAAGCTCCCATGATGCCGGCGATATCCGGACGGATTGCCTCGCATCCGGCGATTTTCTCGAAGCTTCTAAGCACTGCGTCATTATAGAAGGTGCCGCCCTGTACTACAATCTGCCGTCCCAGTTCGGAAGCATCGGAGACCTTGATGACCTTAAACAGCGCATTCTTGATGACCGAGTACGCCAGGCCGGCGGAAATATCGGCCACGCTTGCCCCTTCCTTCTGGGCCTGCTTCACCCGGGAATTCATGAATACGGTGCAGCGGGTGCCAAGGTCGATGGGGTGTTCGGCGAAAATAGCCGCGTCCGCAAAATCCTCCACGCTGTAATTCAGGGATTTTGCAAAAGTTTCGATGAAGGAGCCGCAGCCGGAGGAGCATGCTTCGTTCAGCAGCACGCTGTCCACGGTCTGGTCCTTGATCTTGATGCATTTCATATCCTGGCCGCCGATGTCCAGGATACAGTCCACGTCAGGGTTGAAGAAAGCGGCTGCATAGTAATGTGCCACAGTCTCCACCTCTCCGTCGTCCAGAAGGAAAGCTGCCTTCATCAGAGCTTCGCCGTAACCGGTGGAGCAGGAGCGGACGATGTGTACGCCTTCAGGGAGCTGGGCGTAGATTTCCTTCAGGGAGCGGATGGCGGTTTTCATGGGGCTGCCGTCATTGTTGGAATAGAAGGAGTACAGCAGGGAGCCGTTTTCTCCCACCAGGGCGATCTTGGTGGTGGTGGAGCCGGCGTCTATCCCTAAGAACGCGTTGCCCCGATAGGAAGCCAGGGCAGCCGTTTTTACATGGTTGCGGCCGTGGCGCTCCCGAAAGGCGTCGTAGGCGGACTGGGAGTCAAAGAGGGGCTCCATGCGTTCCACTTCGAATTCCATTTTGATCTCGGAGGAGAGCCTGCGGAGCATCTCGTCCATCGTGCAGGACACTTCCTCTTTTGCGTTCAGGGCAGAGCCGATGGCAGCGAACAGATGGGAATTGTCCGTGTCGATCACATGCTCTTCGTCAAGCTTCAGGGTCCTGATAAAAGCGGCCTTCAATTCCGACAGAAAGTGCAGAGGACCGCCCAGAAAAGCCACATGCCCGCGGATGGGTTTTCCGCAGGCAAGGCCGGAAATGGTCTGGTTTACCACAGCCTGGAAGATGGAGGCTGCCAGATCTTCCTTGGTGGCGCCCTCGTTGATCAGGGGCTGGATATCTGTCTTCGCAAAAACGCCGCATCTGGCTGCGATTGCGTAGAGAGAGTGATAGCTTTTCGCATATTCGTTCAGGCCGGAGGCGTCTGTCTGGATCAGCGCGGCCATCTGGTCGATAAAGGAACCTGTGCCCCCGGCGCAGATACCGTTCATACGCTGTTCCACATTGCCGCCTTCGAAGTAGATGATCTTGGCGTCCTCGCCTCCCAGCTCGATGGCCACATCGGTTTTGGGAGCCAGCTCCTTCAGCGCCGAAGCTACGGAGATGACCTCCTGAATGAAAGGCACGTCCAGACAGCTGGCCAGAGTCAGTCCGCCGGAGCCCGTGATCATGGGATGAAATTTTATATTGCCCAGCTTCCGGCGGGCTTTTTCCAGAAGTCCGGAGAGGGTCTCACGGATATTGGCATAGTGCCGTTCATAGCCGGAAAACAGAATGTGATGTTCCCCGTCCAGAATTGCGATTTTAACTGTTGTGGAGCCTATATCAATGCCAAGGAGTGCATTGGCATCGCCAAGGAGTGCATTGGCATCGCCAAGAAGTGCACTGGCATCGCCAGGGAGTGCATTGGTATCGCCAGAGAGTGCATCGCCCGGCAGTGTGTTGGCATCAATTGCAGTTTTATTGGTACATTCCATGCAAATCATCCTTCCTGTAAGTAGTGAGTATATATTGCTGAACCTCACTTGTTTATACATTTATAGTTATTAAAGCTTCCCATTCATGAGTATATGCTGTTGAGCATAATCATTTCCTGTTTTCTGTATCATGTTGCAGAAATACTCATGAATTGCAGACGCTTCCTTACCTTATATGAAATACGAATGGACGGCACTCCGGGCTTCGGGAGGGGCATATGCAAGGTCCCTGTCCGGAAACCCATATGCGGGATGTGTGTCGGCATTTCATGACATTCTAAGACATTATAGTACAAGGAAGGGTAAAATGCAAATACCAAAAGCTGTGAAAAATTTATTAAAATTAAGATATTTATATTAAAAAAGGAAAAGTCCGGTTTACTTATGGAAGGGGGGATGATAAAATGTTATAAGAAAGAAGGAGTGGAAGAAGGAGTAGGCGCGATGAGTAAGTTTGAGAAAAGGTTTGGAAAGTATGCCATCAGCAATCTGTCGTTAATTCTGATCCTGTGTTATGTGGTGGGCTATGTCATAGAGCTGGTCAATGCGGATTTCCTTTTGTATCTGACGTTGAATCCCTATGCGATCCTTCATGGGCAGATATGGAGGATATTTACATGGATTATTATACCGCCGTCTTCGCTTGATCCGTTTACGATTATCATGCTGCTTTTTTACTATAATATAGGCACCAGCCTGGAGCGTACATGGGGGACCTGGCGGTATAATGTCTATCTGCTGTCCGGTATGTTTTTTACCGTGCTGGGGAGCTTTGTGTGGCTGGTGATTCAGTATTTTGTGAGCGGGCCTGCGATGAACCTGAGCTATGTGTCCACCCTGGCGTCGCTTTATTTCAGCACATATTACATCAACATGTCCATATTCCTGGCTTTTGCCGCCACCTTCCCGGAGGTCCAGGTGCTGCTGATGTTCATTATCCCGGTGAAGGTGAAATGGATGGGCATCCTGTACGGCCTGGTGCTGGTATATGATTTCCTGTTTGCGGGAAGCCTTGTGACCAGGATTGCCATAGCATCCTCGCTGCTCAGTTTTGTGATTTTCTTCTTTACGTCCAGGAACCATATCCATATGTCGCCGAAGCAGATGAAGCGCAGGGCGGAGTTCAGGCAGGATATCAGGCGCAATTCTAAGGTGGCGAAGCATAAATGTGCCATTTGCGGGCAGACGGAGGACGACGACCCTACTCTGGAATTCCGTTTCTGCTCCAAATGCAACGGGAATTATGAATACTGCCAGCAGCATCTGTTTACCCATACGCATGTGCAGTAAACCGGGAGGGGAGGAAAGCAGAGGGATGATATCCAGAGAAACGGCGTTTGCGGAGAGCCTGCAACGTATACGGCGGATTGCCAGGGAACAGGGAAACTGTATCAGCGAGGAGCAGGTGAAGGAGGAGTTCTCCGACCTGGAATTCAATGACGCGCAGCTTCAGATGGTGTATGACTATCTGGAGAAGCACCATGTGGGCATAGGGGAGCCTGCGGACCCGGAGGCCGGGCTGACGGAAGAGGAGCGGAGTTATCTTCAGGTTTATCTGGACGGGCTGGAGGCGCTTCCGGTATACAGCGACGGGGAGAGGCGGGCATATACCATTTCGGCCATGGCCGGGGACGCTCTGTCAGGACAGCGCCTGACGGAGAGTTATCTGAAGGATGTGGCGGATATTGCGAAGCTTTACTCGGGACAGGGCATCCTTCTGGAGGATCTCATCGGGGAAGGCAACGTGGCCCTGGCAATGGGGGTGGAGATGCTGGTGTCGGGAGCCGGAGGATCGGAAGGCGGCGGAAGGAAACCCGACGAAGTGGAGGGAATGCTGGTGAGGGGCATTATGGATGCCATGGAAGCCTTGATTCGGGAGAAGACTGACCAGGAGAAGAGAGACAGAAAAGTGGCCGATAAGGTGAACAAAGTGGCGGACAGGGCCAGAGAGTTGGCAGAGGAGCTGCAGCGGAAGGTGACGCCCCAGGAGCTTGCCAGGGAGTCGGGTCTGTCCCTGGATTCCGTTCAGGATGCAATGCGGATAAGCGGTTTTCAGATAGAGGATATAGAGTATGCAAAAGACGGTTTATGAAGATTATAAATACAGCGTACAGGATACCGCGCGTATCTACGTGGGCTGTAAGTATACCTTTGGGGAATTTCTGGAGGAGGAAGAGATTCTGTTTAAGTTCAGACTGGTGATGCAGAAGTACATTCTTCCGGAAGCAGACCTGGAGGATACGCTGGAGACGCATCTTTACTATCTGGAGCCGGACAGCTTTCTGGTGAAGATTTACAGGCAGATGAAGGCGAAGGTGCGGGTGGTCATGATTGAGGAGAAGAAGCCCTTCCTGAGGATTGGAGTCAAAGGCGCTCCCGGAAAGGCAGGGACGGAAGGAAAAAAACGCTACGTGACCAGGCAGCTTACAGTGGAGGAACTGGCCGGCGTACCGCCCCGGGAGAAGGAGAGACAGGGATATGTGATACAGGAACTGTCGGTGAGTAAGCTGGCCCTGACTGCACTGTAAAGAAACTGTCGGAAAATAACTGCTGCAACTTCTTTAGGCAAAAGCCTCGAAATAACATAAAAATTGCTATAAACTTGCAGCAGTTATCTGTAGACATTTCCTTATACTCGCGCTCGAAAACGTTTGCCAAATTGAATGTATAACGAGTGAGCGCTTGTGCAATATGCGACAGGAAAGCGGCAAATGAATGCGCTCACGAGTATAACCGGTGTGCAGTATATATAACGGAATGAAAGTATGAGAGGAGAAGCATCAGAATGAAAGTAGAAGAACTGACAGGCTATGAGGTCATTGAGAAACGGGAGATTGCGGATATCAACAGCGTTACGTACCTGTGCCGGCACAAGAAGACCGGCGCCAGGGTGGCTCTGGTTTCCAATGACGACGACAACAAGGTTTTTTATATCGGATTCCGTACCACACCGAAGGATTCCACCGGCGTGGCGCATATCCTGGAGCATTCCGTGCTCTGCGGCTCCAGGGAGTTCCCCATCAAGGATCCCTTCATTGAGCTGGCAAAGGGCTCTCTCAATACCTTCCTGAATGCCGTAACTTATCCGGACCATACGGTGTATCCGGTGGCAAGCTGCAACGACAGGGATTTCCAGAATCTGATGCATGTGTATCTGGATGCGGTTTTTTATCCCAACATTTATCAGAATGAAGCCATTTTCCGCCAGGAAGGATGGCATTACGAGCTGGACGAAAACGGAGAATTGTCCTACAATGGTGTAGTATACAATGAGATGAAGGGGGCGCTCTCATCGCCGGATTCCATATTGTTCCAGGAGATTACCGCGGCGCTCTATCCCCATACCACTTACAGCTGCGAATCCGGAGGAGACCCCAAGGTGATTCCGGAACTGACCTATGAGCAGTTTCTGGATTTCCACAGGACCTATTATCATCCTTCCAACAGCTATATCTATCTGTACGGCAATATGGATATGGCGGAGAAGCTCGCCTTTATTGACGAGCATTACCTTTCCGCTTACGATGCGCTGCAGGTGGATTCCGAGGTGAATTCCGAAGCGCCTTTTGATACGCCTGTGCGCAGAGTCAGGGAATTCCCCATCAGCGAAGGCGAGAATGCGGATGAGAATACCTATCTTGCCTGGAATCTGTCCGTGGGAGATACCCTGGACAGGGAGCTCTATGTGGCATTCCAGATTCTGGATTATGTGCTGTGTACGGTTCCGGGGGCGCCGCTGAAAAAAGCGCTGATCGATAAGGGAATCGGCAAGGATGTATACAGCATGTACGATAATGACTTAAAGCAGCCCTGCTTCAGCGTGGTGGCAAAGGGCACCTCCGTGGACAGGGAAGAAGAATTTAAGGATACCATAAAGGAAGTGCTGGAGGGAATCGTCAGGGACGGATTCGACAGGAAAGCGCTTCTGGCGGCTATCAATCATTATGAATTCAAGTACAGAGAGGCGGATTTCGGGAGCTTCCCCAAGGGGCTGATGTATGGACTGAGCGTTCTGAGCAGCTGGATGTACGATGACAGCAAGCCTTTCATTCATATTGAGGCAAACGCTACCTATGCGAAGCTGCGTCAACGGGTGGAAGAAGGGTATTTTGAAGCCCTGGTGAAAAAGTATTTTCTGGACAATACGCATGCGGCAATGGTCATCCTGCAGCCGAAGGAAGGGCTGGCGAAGGCTGAGGAGGAGTCGCTGAAGGCAGCCCTTGCGGAAAAAAGGGCACAGTTGTCGGAAGCGGAAGTGACGCAGATACACAATATGATGGAAGCGCTGGATGCCTTCCGGGAAAACGAGGACGCCCCGGAGGACCTGGCCAGGATTCCGCTTCTGAACAGGGAGGACATGAAGAGGCAGGCGGCGCCGCTGTATAATGAGGAGCGGACGCTGGCGGGAATTCCGGCGCTGTATCACAATGTGTTTACCAACGGCATCGGATATCTGCGGCTGATTTTCAGCGTGAAGGATGTACCCGCAAAATATTTCCCTTATATCGGAATCCTTCAGAATGTGTTCTGCCATGTGGATACGGAGCATTATTCTTATGCGGAGCTGAGCAATGAGATTAATCTGGCCACCGGGGACATTTCCGTTGCATGTAATAATTACGTCAATGTGCAGGATCCGGAGCGGAATATGCCAACGATGGAAATCAGCACCAAGGCGCTCTACGGCAATCTGGACAGGGCCATGGAGCTGATGGAGGAGCTGATTCTCACCAGCCATGTGCAGGACACAAAGAGGCTTAAGGAGATTCTGGCGGAGAACAATTCCAGGATGCAGGAATATATGCTGGCAGCCGGCCACAGTGTGGCAATCTCAAGGGCGCTTTCCTATGGGGACGCAGGATATGCGCTCAATGAGGAATTGTCCGGAATCTCCCAGTACCGTCTGTCTCTGTGCCTGGAGAAGGAATATGAGGACAAAAAGGAGTCTTTGGCGCAGTGTCTTGAGACATTGTGCAGGATGATTTTCCGCCCTGAGAATCTTTACGTGGACTTTACCGGCGATGAGAAGGCATTTGAAAGCCTGGAGCCTGTGGTGGCGAAGCTGAAGGAGAAGCTGTACACCTGTGAGGTCAGGAAGGAAAAATATGTGCCTGAGGTATCGAAAAAGAACGAAGGCTTCATGACGCCGGGACAGGTACAGTATGTTTGCCGCGCCGGGAATTTCCTGAAGAAGGGCCTTCCTTACAGGGGAGCGCTGAAGGTTCTCAGCGTAATGATGGGCTACGAGTATCTGTGGACAAATATCCGTGTCAAGGGCGGGGCTTATGGCTGTATGTGCGGTTTCGGCAGGACAGGCGACTGTTATTTTGTATCCTACCGCGACCCTAATCTGGGGCAGACCATTCAGGTGTACGAAAACGCGGCAGATTTTATAGAAAACTATGATGCCAGCGAACGCACCATGACCCAGTATATCATCGGAACCTTCAGCCAGCTGGATATGCCGCTGACGGCAGCCGGAAAGGGGCGCCGTTCCAGAGAGGCTTATCTTCGGGGCATTACGCTGGATATGATCCAGAAGGAGAGAGATGAGGTCATGGATGCCACACCGGAGGATATCCGCAGCCTGGGCGCCTATATAAGGGCCTTTATGGAGGATGACTGCCTCTGCGTGGTAGGCAGCGAGCAGAAAATTAAGGCGGAAGCCGATAAATTTATGAAAATAGAGAACCTTTTCTAGAATTTTCCGTTTATATAAGCGACGGTACCTGTATGCAGCTGCTGAGCAGAGGCGCTGTACCCGGAATGAATCCGCCGTTTATCGGGTTTCTATACGCAAGACCGCCAGGAGATACAAAGCCGTCCAGGGTGAGTATATATGGCAGGTTGAGTTGATATTACGGTTCAGCGTTACGACATTGCCGGACTTGCAGACAGGAACTGGCCAGAGGGCGGTTCCCTGCTTTGGGTCACAGGCAGCCGGAAGCTGGACCGTATTGTTTTCAGGAAATTTGTAGACACTTCCTGAGACAGAGACAATTATCTGCGACGGACTTCCAAAGTTTTACGTGTGAAGCCGCTGCTCGTGGCAAAGAGGGATTGGGAAGAAACAAAAAATGGGAAAAGGGAGGAAATGGGATGAGAGAAAAGAGAAGAGAAATGCTGCATGGAAGAAGTTTTGGCTGGAATATTTTCGGCGCAAATGCGGAGAAGGGAGGAGTACGGGGAATTTTAAGCAGAAAGGGAATGGCCGCCGTTTTGCTGGCATTAACAGCGGTTCTGTGCACAGGCTGCGGCGCTGCAAAGAACGGGGCTGGTTCTGCAGAGATGGCGGATGTAAAAACGACTGCAGGATCCTACAATGTGGGAGGCAGTTTCTATGAGCAAGAGACAGGCCTGGACGTCTCTGATAATTCCGCGGATTACGAAAGTGGCACGGATAATACAGGCCTGTTGGAAGGACGAAAACTGATCAAAACTGTGGAACTTGAGGTGGAGACCAAAGAATTCGATCAGACGATGTCTTCCCTGGAGACACAGATTCAGGATCTGGGCGGCTATGTGGAAAGCATGGATACCTATAACGGCAGCAGCTATTCCGGATACAGCGTCAATCGCAGCGCTCATTTGACGGTACGGATTCCCGGTGAAAGGCTGAGCGATTTCTTGAAGACGATGGCAGATATCGGCAATATCGTCAGGCGATATGATAATGTGGAAGATGTGACATTATCTTACGTTGATATGGAGAGCCGCCGGAATACCCTCCGCACGGAACAGTCCAGGCTGCTGGAATTTCTGGATAAGGCGGAGACCATAGAAGATATCATCACCATAGAGCAGCGCCTGTCGGAAGTTCGCTACCAGCTGGAGAGCATGGAGTCACAGCTGCGGACCATTGACAATCTGGTTGATTACAGCACGGTGGAACTCAGTATTTCCGAGGTGAAGGAATTGACGCCTGTGGAAGAGCCTACGGTCTGGGAGCGGATATCGGAGGGCTTCGGGGAGAGCCTGCTGAGTATCGGGCACGGAACACTGGAGTTCGGCATCTGGTTCCTGGTACATATCCCTTATCTGGTGATCTGGGGCGTGATTATCGCGGCAATCGTGCTGGTTATCCGGAAGCATCGCAGGAAGAAGCGCAAAAAGCTGGATGAGCAGCTGAAGACACCTGGCGGTGGTGCCGAGTGAACAGGAACACCTTATGAAACCTTTATGAAACGAATTGGAAAATGGTTGGAAAATCATAAAATTTCCTCTTGCCAAACACGAAGAGATGTGTTATTATAGCATTCGTCAGGGATGTTGTGGCTCCATGGTCAAGCGGTTAAGACATCGCCCTTTCACGGCGGTAACACTGGTTCGATTCCCGTTGGAGTCATTGGTCATCTGACCTATGTTAA
>DKVC01000268.1 GCA_002490995.1 Lachnospiraceae bacterium UBA7188 | reverse complement strand
ATCCACCTGGCTGTTGTGGCCATCCACGTACTGTTTGAATAAGGCAGCCACACCACCCTTATAAGAATATGGCCTCACCACAGAATCCAGCAGGAACGACAGCTCCCCCTCGCAATAGATATCCTTCCGGTTGTAAAAATCCTTTTCGTCATGCAGCACCCTTCCCCGGAAAATCTCCTCTTCCCCGTCATATACAGTCACCACGGATTTCAGTTTCCGGATCCTGTCATACATGACATTGTCCGGCGGCAGGGTAAACTGTGCGGACCCTGCCCTGTTCAGCTCCACAACCACCTGAGGATCGACAGCCGCATATCCCTCAGACGCCAGCGTCGGCGCATACACCAGCTGCCCGTCTGCATAAATTGTATACATTTAAAGCCTCCCTCCCCTGTAATCAACACTGACAACGCCCCTGCCGGTAAAATGCAGCATGTTGCTTCCCTCCTTTGTGGCAATGTTCAGGATCCTGCTGGTGCCGTCCGGGAGCCTGTACACTGCGCCCTCAAAGCTTACCTCCAGGCCTTCCCCGCCTTCTGAATTTACGGTAAAGGACGGTATCACCTTTTTCCGCCGCCCCATTATCTCCAGGTCCAGCTCCCCGTCCACAGCCAGGTTCCCGTACTCCCGTATGATGCCGGTCTCAAAATTAAAGCTGTCCCACTCCCATGCCTCCATGGAGCTCGCGCGCTCATATTTATATGGTTCAACTTCTGCGTCTACAACGACCGTGGAATATTTTTCCGACGACTCCCAACTGTTCACTGCAGCCCGGCCAATATAATAAAAAGACGGGTCCTCATCCATAATGACCTTCATCCGCTGTCCATGGATACAGTCCTGGATGTCAGAATACAGATCCGCCCATTTCCGCCTGGGTTTTATGGTTGCAAAGGTAAATTTTATCGCCCGTGTCCCATACTGGACATCCCCGGTCAGCGACTCAGTCAGGTCCAGGCTGCCGTCACCGCCCGGGATGTCAATGTAGTTTGTTTTAGGGGACGGGGGGCTTATTTCCGGCCGCTTACTTAAAAGCAGCTGCCAATCCCTGAAGGAATGCCATTCCCCGAAAGCCACTCCGTAAAGCATTTAATTCCCCCTTTCCTTATGCCTGGAGAAAATGCCAAGCCTGTCATCCATCCTTGGCGCCAGCCGCCCCACCAGCGCGCCGCTGTCCAGCACGACGTCCCGGCCCATCTGCCCCAGTACCTGGGGGAAATACTGCTGCACAACTGCCGTCAGCCTGTCCACCTGCTGCCCAAGCTGCCCGTACTGCTCCTGGACCACGCTCCCGATCAGGCTGACAAGGTGGTCTTCTCCGGAGACGACTTCCCGCCCGGCCTCGCCGCCAGCCAGCAGCTGGTTTGTCTTCGCGTTATAGCCGAATACCGTGGGCGCGTCCATCACCATGGCGGAATCCATGGCTTTTTTATACCACTCAATCCCCAGGTGCGGGACGGAAGGCGGGCTCAGGCTGAACTCGCCCTCTATGCTGAAATGTGGGAGCTTCAGTTTCGGGAATTCCCATTTGAAATCAAACTTCTCTTTGATAAAATCGATTGCTTTTTTTACAATATCCTTAACGAGCTCCATTGGTTTTCTCACGGCCTCTTTAATCCCTTCAAATATACCTTTCACAATATTAAGGATCCCTGTAAGGGCCTTATCCCAGTCACCTGTGAATACCCCGAGCAGGAAATCGCATATTCCGTCAAAAACAGGCTTTAAAGATTTATTCCACAGATTTGCAATCGCTCCAAACACATTTTTCACCAAAGGTTCTATAAATGTTTCGAAGACGAATTCAAATGCGGGCTTCAGCACTTTCTTCAGGAAATTCCCGATGGCCTCAAATACCGGCTTCAGGTGGTTCTCCCAGGTATCACGGATCCCCTCCATCGCCCCCTGGAAGAAAGCAAGAATATCGTCCAGATGCTCATTGAATAATCCTGCCAGCTCCTCAATGACAAGCCCGATCAGGTCAAATACCGGCTGGCCAACGGAATCCCATAAAGCGCTGCACACATCCCACAGAACTTCAAATGCGGTTTGAATGAGGCCCGCAATATCACCCCAATGCTCCGACAGCCACGCAAAAGTATCCGCTATACCATCAAACAGCGGCTGCCCAACTGTATTCCAGATGCTTTCCGCTATGCCCCACAGGATACCAAAGGCATCTCCAATTGCCCCTGTTATAACTGTCCAATTTTCAAGCAGCCACCCAAAAGCCCCCATCATAATGTCAAGCAACGGCTGCCCTGCGCTGTCCCAGATAAGAACCAGGAAATCCCATGTTGCAGAAAATATATCCTGCACAGCGGACATCACATCATCAAAGGTAATACCGGCACCTTCCAGCGAATTTTGTATCGCTGAGAAAACACCCTGCACAATATCACAAAAAGCCTCAACCGTTTGCTGCAATACACCAATTACTTCCTGGACAACGCCCTGTATTAAAGGCATATTGCTGATTACCCAGTCAAGCACGGTTAGCATCATCGGCATGACATCAACCCCAACTTGTGTGATAATAGCTGAAAATGCCCGCTTTGTCTGATCTACCGTATCCGTAAACTTTACGCCAACGTCAATCGCATCGTCAGATAGCACAAGCCCAAGCGAATGTGCCTGCTCCTTCATGCTTTCAATAGACCCTTCCGCACCATTTAACATGGGCATCAGTTCTGTTCCTGCTTTGCCAAACAGATCTACTGCAAGTGCTGCCTTTTCTGTCTGATTTTCACATGACTGTAGGGCAGATAAAGCTTCCCACATCATAGTTTCCTGGTCCTTCAGGGCTCCTGTGCTGTCTGTCCATGATAATCCGAGTGCATCAAAAGCACTTATTGCTGTCTTGCTTCCATCTGCCGCAGACTGCATCTGATTGGTAAGTGTTTTCAATCCAGCTTTTAAATTGTCAACATTGGTGCCGCTCTGGCTGCAAATAAAATCAAGCTCCTGATATGCCTCCCTTGATATGCCTATCTTCTGGGACATCTTATCGATATTGTCCGTTGTGGAAGCTGCATTCATGGCCATCCCGGTCAAAGCCGCTGCGGCAGTCCCGGCAGCAGCTACTACCGCCGCTCCCCACTTTGCTGCCGTTTTAATGCCGTTTCCTAACTTGGCTGCAAAACCCTCCGCATTATCGCCTGTTTTCTTTATACTTTTGTCTGCAGCATCCGAATCCACGAAAATGGAGCCGAAAAGTTTAAATATTTCCATGCTGTCACCCTACTATTGCTTTGACATCCTTTAGGATTTCCTCTGCTGTCCGCACGTCAGCATCCACCTGGTCCTGATACCGCGGCGCCCCCAGAGTTGTCTTAAATTCCGCAAATCCCATCTGTGACTGATACCAGATGGACCACCGCAGGAAAAGTCTGTCCTCCGCATCAGCATCCACTGCATACCGGATCAGTTCATATCCGTCAAAAAACGGCATGGAAAAGACGCTGCCGGCGCCTCCTCCATACCGCTTCAGGATCAGATCCCTTATCCGTGTATCTTCCCGCTCAACCTGGATGCTGACCTGAAAAAATTTAAGACATTGTTCTCTTCAAAGATCCTCTGGATATCCTGCACCGTGGTTTCCAGGGACTGGCTGCGGATTTCTTCCGGCTTTTTCTCACAGATTCCGGAAAGCAGGTCATACAGCTGGGTCTCTGTCTTTTCTTCAGAGCAGGCGCACAGGACATCACATACAAAATCAATCCCCACTTTCATCTCATCCGCGCCTTCTTCTTTTCCTTTTTCAAAGGCATTCTTCACGCTGCCTACCATATTGGCATTCTTCAGCAGCCTTGCCATCTTAAATACATCACCAGTATTCAGCTTTCTCATCTTCAAAACCTCCGTTTCATTTATGCAGTTTCGGTATTTTCCTTTTTGGGATAAAAGATATCGAAGGGCGGGCTGTCCAGCTCTTCCGGCGAATAATGCCCGTAGAAAGTTACCGGGATGGTTGCCTCCCCCTTGTCCTTTACAGTCAGCTTCAGGCCATCCGTATTCAGTGCATTAAAGACCTGAATGATGACTGGCTTATTGCTTCCGCTCAGCGTCCCGATCCACGTTACATTGTCTATGTAATCTTCCAGCTCGATGGCAGCGTTTCCGGTAATGATGTCATACTCCTCATCCGACTCCGTATCCACTGTTGCAGCACTAAGAGCCGCCTTTACGGTCTCTGCCGTTGTCTCCAGTATGGTCGCTTTCAGGTACACGTCCCAGGAATCGATCACTTCCAGCCCTTTTGCGCGCCCCTTCACACCGTCTACTTCAACCTGCCGTATGGACGGGACCGCCGAAAACTCCCCGCCTCCCTGGGTAGCGCCAATCAGCTTCCCTGCTGCCACGGCGGAATCAAAGGTATCATTGTCCGTGCCGCCGGGCTCATAAATAAAATTCTTAAAAAAAGCACCCGCATCCAGCAGCAGGTGCTCCGGCGTATTCTTTGTATAACCGGAAAAATTTCTCTTTTTTCCCACTTTCAATCCTCCTTCTCAAAAACCTGCATTTCAAACTGCTCCCGGACCCTTTTTATCGTCTTGTCCGGATCCGGTATATTCTGCCTCCTCCCACGGAAAATCCGGATCAGGAACTTATCTGACATGTGGTTGCACCGGTGCAACTTTTTTTCCAGTGCATCCATCATACTTTCTGCCCGGGAATAGTACTCGTTCTGGTCCCAGACATCAACTTCCAGGCTGTAACTTAGCTTTCCCTCATCATCTGACAGTCTCTGCACCGAAAAAACCATATACGGGTATTCTGCTTCGCCCGGGGCTTCTTCGTAATACGCCCCAGTAAAAATCTCCAGCTCCCTCTTCAGCTCACTGTTCACTCTTCACCGCCTCCCCGGTATTCCTCTTCACTGATTAGTGCCAGTGCCTGAGCCTCACTCTCCAGGGCGGACAGGTACTGGCTTTCAATCTTTACGATCTCAGCGATATTGTCATGGACGGTATTGGAAAGTATCCCTTTTTTCTTCATCCTGCTGGAACCAAGCTCCTGCTCTGTGCCGTACCATGTATCGTGTGTGATCCCTACCTGAAGATCCCCTTCTTTTCGCCTTGCCCAATACTGGAACGCATTTGTTTTGTTCAGCCCACGGACGCGCTTTGTCTTCCTCAGGCCGCCTCCGTGCAGCTTCTGGGCTGCCCTGTTCGATGAAATGCAGACAAATTTCCCCACGTCCCGCAGTGCCGCCCTGGTAAGCTCCCGTATGGTATAGCTGCACCTGTCCACGCTTGACGTGATCTGCACCCCGTCCTTAGTTGTCCTTGTCACTGATGGCGGCAGCGGCATCCCTCACACCTCCGTAACATGTAATCTCCAGTTCATTATTCCCTGTCCTGTATGTCCGCAGGATGCTGTACCTTACCCCCTCATGGATCAGGTACCTCTGTCCCTGGTAATCCATATAGTCGGTTATCCTGAATTTGATCTCCGGCTTTTTCCCGGCGGTCTGCGCCTGGTAAAACTCACTCTGGCCAATAGACCTTATCTCCGCAAAAACTGCGCCGGAAATCTTCTGTTCAAGAGCAGGATCCCCGTAGGAATCCTTTTCCCCTGACCTGACCGGTACCATATCCGCAAAATATATTATTTCCCCGCGCATTTATACTCTCCTGCCATGCTCATGGCATCCCGCAGCCTTTCATAATGCTGCAGGAACTGCTCCCCTTTCCCAAGGTAATCAAACTGTGCCTTGCAGTACAGCTCCACCGCCTTGTCCGTCAGCGCATCATCCCTGTCCGGATCAATGCCCACCCGGCCCATGTCAAGCCGGGCGACATCCATATTATCCGTGATATCATCATCCATATGGGCATGGCTGATCCGCATTTTCTTCCTTAACTGTTCAGCCGTTATCATCTCCGCCTCCGTTCCTGCCCTTACCCGGTAGCCTGGGTTTCTGCCGCCTCCTTCAGCAGGGCATGCGCCCTGGTTGTCACCACATTCCCGTCCATGATCCCATATCCCACATAGTCCGTGATACGGTCCTTTACATGGTCTTCCGTCATCATGCTGACTTCTTTGTTGACATTCAGGTGGTAGCCGTCAGCCGCATTGGAAAACAGGATTTCTCCATCCTTCATGGAATCATCCTCCTTGACAGGCATCCCGAGGATCCTGAACTGCCCCTGGTTCGTCACGTCCGGCACAAACAGCGGGCGTTTGTTCTGGTCCTGGATCGTGGCAATCCTGTTCCAGATGGTAAATGAATTCGCGTAGATGGCCAGCCCCGCGCCATACCCGGACTTTACTTTAGACCTGGCCTTTACGATGTCATCATATTTAGGCACAGTGCCCTTCGCATATTCCACAACCTGTGGGGTTCCGGTCTCTGCCTCCAGTGCCGTGACCGTCCCCAGGGGCTCCGGTTTTCCTGATGCTGCATTTGCCCCTGCCCCATGGGTGGCGCCGTACCCTGCAGCGGCTCCCATCTTCTTGGCCATCCTCCGCTGGATATAAGGAATGAAATCCTCAATCGCCATTTCCCGCAGTTTCCAGGAAACAGTGATCGCCCTGGAAAGCTCGCACCCGTTAAGCTTATAGGTCTTAAAGGTTTCCTTGCCGTCGGCAGTCTTTGTCGCTTCGTCATACCAGGTGGCATCAGAGGATGTATCCTCCTGGATCATGGTAAGCAGGCCGTTGACATATGTCTTTGTCACATCCGCAAAGTACGGGTAATATTCCCCGGCCATCTCCCAGATCCCCTTGCTGACCGTCTCCGGGATAACGATGCTGGTATTTTTCGTTGTATGGGTATATGCTTCATTGACCAGCAGGAATTTTTCCCTTTCGCTGTCGCTCATGGAAGTCCCCATAAGATATTTTGCCCATGCGGTTTTATACTCCTCCGACTTCCAGGCTGCTGCCTTCGGGGAATCCCCGGCATGCTTCTCTTCCTTCCCGAGGGAATCCTCCATGGTCCCAACAGGGTTCTGTGCATCCTGCAGGCCGTTAAGCGCTGCAAAATCAGCTGCCGCCTGTGCAATAGCATCCCATTTCTGATCCAGTGCTTTGACCTCTTCCATTTTCGCGTTTGCTTCATCAACCTTTCCGGCGTCCAGAAGCCCCTGGGCCTCCGCCATCAGCTTTCTCCGCATTGCCTCATACTGCTTTTTGTTCATACTGCTTCTCCTCTCAGTTTCAATAAATTTAACCTGGCATGGGCTTCCTGATATCCTTCAGGCTCCCCTGCTTCCTCCCTCATGGCCCTGCCTGCTTTCTCCATCTGCTCTTTTGTGGGAAGGGAAAACAGCGGCCCTGCCACCATCGGCGCCGCCCCTTCATCCCGGAACATGACCGCATCAATCAGCCCCTTTTCCAGGGCCTGCTCCGCAGTCAGCCATGTGGTATGCTCCATCATCTCCAGGGCTTCCTCTTCCGTCATGCCGCTCTTATCCACATAAGCGCTGCACAAAGCCCTGTCCGCCGTCCGCAGGACTTCAGCCGTATGCTCCAGGCTGCTGTGGTTTCCCTCCGTACGGGTGGATACGCAATGCACCATCATCAGTGCAGTGGGCGACATCTCACAATATGCCGCCATTGCGGCAACACTGGCAGCGCTGCAGGCTTCCCCGGTAATGTATATCTTCACGTTGTCCTTCCTGCCCTTCAGCAGGGTGTAGATCTCCGACCCCACATCTATGACGCCTCCCGGGGAATTGATGTAAACCTCAATCTCATCTCCGTCCACAAAAGCATCCATGACCTGCTGCACGTCCTTCGGGCAGGTGCAGTCCTCCCCGAAAAAATCGTAATACCATTTGTAATCATTCGGGACCATCACGCCCCTGATATTGATCCTGTGCTTCATCCCTGTCCCTTTCTGCAATTTTTATATTCTGTGCATCCTGCTTCCCGGAAAATTCCAGAAGAGCCACAAGCACCCCTGCCATGGCTGTAAATTTTCCGCTGTCCATGCCATCAGCCATGCCAAGCAGCTGCCCTGCCATGTCCACCACCTGGGTATCCAGCCTCCTGATTGGCTGGTCACCTCCTTCCACCGGTGCCATATTCATGACAGCCCGCCATTCGTTGGGCGTCATCGCCCCCCGGTCAACCATGGCCTGCATGGCAAGCTTGGATCCCAGGCTGGCACACTGCAGGTTGCTGGCCTCAAAAACGATCCGGTTCCCGCACCCCCGCTCCCTCCTTGAAAACAGCCTGACGGAATAAACCTCGCCCATCTGCACGGCCAGCGGCTCCACCTCCGCCTCATAATAGGCATTCCACTCATCCTCTGTCCATCTGGACTGGATGATCTTTTCATTGGTATTAAAGAAAGAATAGATACGGTTTATTGTTTCCTTTGTCTGCAGGGCATTGGGCACATAATCCTTCGGTTCTATTCTCGTTGCCGCAGCTTTGGCATCCACTCCTGCCGCCCCAAAGGTATCGCTTTCCACGCTCAGGTAATTGTCAACAAATTCCTTGACATTTTTCTTGATATCCTCCGGGCGCATGGCACTGGTAAATGTCAGCAGCCACCGGACGATCCCGCTGTTCCGGATTGCCTTGACTATGCCCTGGTCAATAGTGCCGATAACTTCCATCATGGACGCCAGCGCAGGTGCCGGGCTTTCCCCGAAAATGTCATGCTCATTGAAATCCTGCCTCAGGTGGATGACCTGGTCATAAGGAAATGTGCCCGTCTTCCCATTCCGGTACTGGAACTTCAGGTGCAGCTCATCGTTGATATACCTTGTCTCGCACATCACACAGGGAACCGGGTACAACTGCATGGGCTTCCCGTTCCCATCCCTGACAATCAGGATAAAGGCGTTATTATTGAGACACAGCTGGGTAGCTACCTTCTCCTGGAACTGCTGCCCTGTCATAAAGGGGTTCGGCTCTGACAGCAGGAAGCGGATATTCGCATCCGGGTTCACTTTCAATGCGCCCGTGTCCGCCCGGATATGTTTTCCTGCCAGTTTCCCTGCTGCTTTCACCTTCGGGCGGATGCAGGACCTGACAATATCGCTGTCATAAAGCTTCCCGTTCCAGGAATAGTAATGCTCCCCGTATGTAGTGACCATCTGCATCACGTTTTTTTCGGTTTTTTCATTTTTTATGGCTTTCCGCTTTTTAAACAGCCCCAACTTTATTACCTCCTATGCCACCATGCTCAGGTATTCCTCCAGGTGGTTCTCCAGCTCCACGTAAGCATCCAGCAGGCTGGCCATCCCGTCAATACGGCGTGTTGCCCCCTGCTTCCCTTTGGATGGCTGGATATTGTCATTCCGGTCAACATCCACAGTGGTATTGCAGAGGCACCATTTCAGGACAGGGTTGTTATTGTAAATAATATGTTTCTTTGCCAGGTCTGCTCCAAGGGACTTCATGGGCCCGGACAGCGTCTTCTTGCCCTGGTACACCAGTTCGATTACAGATACCCCGAATACATTTTTCATCTCCTCCACAAAATAGGTTGCGCTCCATCCGTCCACCCCGCACTTAAACAGGTAAATGTCATCCTGCTCCTGCACCTCGCGGTACCAGTCAACCACATATTTATAATGCATCTTGTTTCCCGGGCAGGTCCGGAGGAATCCCCTCTCCTTCCAGATGTCATATGGTATCTTGTCCTCCCTCACCCGTGTCTCCAGAAGATCCTCAGGGATCCAGTACATCTGTTTCACATAAATTTTTTCATCGCCCGGTACCATGAAAATGACCGTTGCGCAGGTAAGGTCTGTGGTACTGGACAGGTCACAGCCACCAATGCCGTACCTGGGCTTCAGTTTTCCGATGTCAAACAGCTCCTGGTTGTCGATCTGTTCAAATGTAAGCCATGCCTCCGTCGATGTCTCCCGAATGTTGAATTCCTTGCACACCAGGTTTTTGACAAGGCCAGGGTTCTCCATTGCCTTGCGCACCTTTTCCCTGAGGGCATCCAGCTTCTTGATCGTCCCCAGCCCCGGGTTTGCCTTTTTCCAGCATTTCGGATCCGTCCATTCCTTCCTGCTGTCAAGCTCATAGATAAACGGGAAGAAATGGATATCCTTATACCCATTATCATCAAACAGCCCGTTGATGACACGCTCTGCCTCTTCGTATTTCTGGTCGTATATATCTTCCCGGATCGTCCCGGCGGTGGATGTGATGTAGATCAGCGGCTGTTCCCTGGCTGTAACGCCATCCGCAATGATGTCATACAGCTTGCGCCCATCCTTCCACTGGTGCACCTCGTCCATCAGGCCACAGTGGATATTCAGGCCGTCCAGGGTGTCGCTGTCGGAAGCCAGCGGCTTGAATGTGCCGTCATTAAACAGTTCGCTGGAAAGTTCCGCCACCAGCGGCTTCACCCTTTTGAGCAGGGCGCTGGACTTGCGCACCATGCGCTTGGATTCCGTCCAGATGATCTTTGCCTGATCTTTCTTCGTGGCCACCGCATACACTTCCGGCCCTGGCTCCCCGTCGCCCAGGAGCATGTACAGCCCTACAATGGAGGCCAGCAGGGACTTGCCGTTTTTCTTCCCGACAATGAGTACCGCTTCCCTGCACATCCGGTTGCCGTTGATGTCAATAAACCCAAAGATAGCCGCAAGGTGCGCTTTCTCCCAAAGTTCCAGACGAACCGGCTTTCCAGCTCCGGCTCCCTTCGAAAGCCTGCAGTAATTCTCCGCAAACTCCAGGACATGGTTTGCCCTCTTTACGGAATAAAAATACTCGCCCGGGTGCTCCACCAGATGGGCGAGATATTTATACCAGCGGCGTACTTTATCACTTACAGTCTCCCGGCCTTCTTTAATGGCTTTCCAGTACTCCAGGACAGGATTATAATCCGGCGGATAGACGATTTTCTTCATACATCTTCACGCCCTTCCACAAACTCGTCGAAACCATCCCCGGCAGCCGGCGGTTTCTTTTCCGGCTTCGGCATGCAGTCTACCAGAATTTTCATTGCCTGGGTAAGTTTCTGTGAAAGCTGCAGGTACATCTGGGCTTCGGGGCTCTGCTTGGTCCCATACTGGTTCTCGCCGTTTTTATATGTGGCAGTTGTGCCATTACGGATGATGGTTTCCCTCAGGTCCTGCATGGTGACAGTCATAAACGCCACGTCCGCAATGGTAGTAAACACCAGCTTTTTCCTGTTCTCTTCAATATCTTTGAAAAGCTTCTTTATCCTGGCTTCCTCTTTCTTAATCCGCTTTGTTTTCTCCAGATAACTGGCCGCACTGTCAACTTTTTCTTCCCTTTCAACCTCCTCCAGGACATCATCATAGTCAACCATATACCACACCCCCTTTATGCGCGACCTGTGTGTTACAGCTATCTTGGCCCCCTTCGGTCTGGAAGGGTACCCACAGGGCAATTTTCAGGGGGGAGTATCCGTCTATTTTTCATAACCAGCAAACCATTTCCTAATAAATTCCCTGTTTTTTTCCTTATCTTTTCTCTCCAGATCCAGTTCACTCCTTCGGATGCATTCATCATAATCCGTATCAATAAAGATCAGCTCTGCCCGGAGTCTGTCCCGAAGCGCGGTGCGTTCACTCCTGCGCGGCAATCCTGCTACTACCCAAATGCTCCTACAGTCCACCTTTCTCTGCGCAGCCAAATCATACATGCACTCCCTCAAAGACAATGCAACCGGCAGCAAATTATCCGTGGCATCACCCTTAAATTCAAAGCTGATGGCCTGCTTTATATAATCAAGATCAACAATCATGTCGCCTGCCTGTTTATGCTCTTTAACATATGTTGTCTTTCCTCCGGCAGGCGGCCCATATACGATAAAACATTTTGTCTGTTCCACTTCCCCGGCTTCATTAAAATAGATGCCCCGACCAAGCTGAACCTGTCCCGCTGTCCCAGGTGTATGTGCTGTCTTTCTATATGCCGCACCAAGTCCATGGCCTTCAAAACGGTCATGACAATCTTTACAGACATACTCCAGGTTCTTATGGTTCAGGCTTATTTCGGGGTTCTTGATATTATCCAGCGTAAGGCTTATCCTATGGTGGACAATATGCCCCGGCTTCTCATGGCATTCTTCGCAAAGCCCGCCATCTACAAGAATGCGGTTTTCCATATACGACTTCCTGCAGTCCTGCCATTTTTTTGAATTGTAAAAACTCTTTGCCCATTCCTGCGCCATTTCTTTCCCTCTTTCTTTTCACACAAAAGGACACGGCTGATGCCGTGTCCTTTTTCGGAGGTATCGATGAGTAGACCTGGAACCCCGTCCTGTAAGAGAACCTGCCTCTTCAAGTATTATTATAAATATGTTTTTTATGTTTTGTATGCAACTTTCAAAAAATCATTAATTTTTCTGCTGACTACGCTCTGATCCATGTGTGTCAGCCTTCCTATCTCCCTCTGCTTCTTGCCCTCCAGAAAGTACATCCGGAAAATTCTCCTTGTTACGCTGTCGCTGATGTTCTCTATGTACTCTTCAATGGCGTAGCATTTCTCCTCCAGGGTACGGATTTTATTCCTGTACTGGCTTTTGATCTGGTCATATCTGTCCCAGTCTATGCCCACCACCCCCTGCGGCACAGGGAAGCCGCTTCGGTAATCAAGGACAGTGCTGCTGCCGATCATGGTATCATCTTCCATTATGTGTTCCAGCTTATAATTCAGTTCCTTGATTTCCTCCTTCATGCTTATGTATGATTCCAGCTGCTCCCTTGTCACTGCTTTTCCTCCTCCCCATGCCTGCTGCCATGTAAATCTTTTTCTGGTTGCACCGGTGCAACTTTATAAAAAACTACTAACCGTATTATTGGCCAGTAGTTTTTTGCCTCAAGACACTTTCCCAGTTTATGCCCTATAAAATCATATCTCCAAGGTGTTCCAGTATATTATCCGCCTCTACCACAAGTTCCTGAAAATATCCTACAACACACAATAGCCTTTGGCACGGCCAAATTTATTGTAACTGCATTAGCCGATGCGATGCCCCATAAAATTCCCCTTAAACGGAACAATCTTACTTCTTTCAGTTACCTTATGCGTCCCCGCTTCCCTTAAATCCGGCATGTCTTCATAAAGAGCAGCCAGGTTCTCCATGTTTCTATATGCGGCCGCCCGTTCAAATCCTTCATATGTCAAAAATATGCAGCTTTTATTTTCTCCAAACTCATGCATAATCACAGTCCGTCTGCCATCCTTTTGGCTACGAATTGCATATAATACAGCTTCATGCCCAAACATTTCACCTGTCTGCACAGCATTGACTACATCCTGTTGTCCAACAAAAAAGCAATGTTTATCAAAAATCTTTCTAATCCGAGTTCGATTCATTAGAGTGTGTTCAAGTTCCTGTTCAAGTCCTGCCATATTGAACCTCCTTTGCCTATTGATTTTCCGCGAAAGAGAGGGTATACTAGATTTACCGTTCCCTTTAACGGAGTGGTAGTTTAGGGTAATCGTGCGACCGTCAAATCTAGCGATTACCCTTTTTATTACTCTTTTTCCAACTCTTCTTTGATTTTTCTAACTCCCCTGTTAATCACATCTGTTCGGCTCGTGTTCAATTTATCAGCGCAATATTGCAAATCCTCTGCTTCTGACTTAGTCAAACGCAAGTCAAGACGTACATTTTTAGGGTTGTCAGTAAGTTTTTGTCCCTTTTTTAGCGGAGACACAATAATCCTCCTTTCTTCAATTGCACGTGCAATCTTTATATTGCATATTATAGTTTGCACGTGCTTACTTGTCAATAGGCAAATTGAAATCTTACTACTAGCCAATATTCGGTTGTCAAGGTGCATTGTTCCTCGTGCCATACACTACATTGGAGCATACCCGTCAATTTTCAACCAATTCTTGCTCCAGTGCCACAAAGTCATACTTATTTTGCTCAAACCGGTTAAAACTGTTCTTTCTGCCTGCTCCCTGATTTCCTTCTTTCAAGGGGAACAGCCCCAGCCAGCAATTCATGATGGACTGCTCCAAAATCTTTATCGCCATCTCTTCATCTATTTCCACCGATTCTCCAGAAGAAATTTTAGATAAAGCTTCCAATTTCTTTATAGCAAGCTCTATTGCCCTGTCTGTCATGGGTTTTTTTATTTCTTTCCGCATTTTTACAAAATCAAGAAATGCCTGGTTTAGAAGGTCATTCTGGAAGTATATGGCAGGCGCTTTTTCCCCGCTGCGCTGTTTTGCCTTATTACTCTTCTCTACTCTACTCTCCTCTACTCTACTCTGTGGGATTATGTTGACATTTTCTCTTATTATGTTTACAGAATCTTCGGTTATGTCTACATTACGGTTGATTTTGCCATACTCTAATAAAAGGTACTCTTTTTTCATACTCACCTTTTCCCGCCTGGACGTGGCATTCATGTATCGCTTCTGCACCCCGTAGGACGTAAGGATACCGAATTTATTAAAAAGCTTTTCTGAAAAAATGTTCCTCCTGATACAGGCCGAGACTATTTCCTGTATTAATTTTTTACTATCGCTCGGCACACCATTCTCTGACATGAAGAGTAATAGCGAATCTTCTGACCATTCACAGTAGTAACCAAACTCACCATATATTTTTTGGTAAAGCTTAACAACAACTGCAAAGCCCTTTAGTCCAAACTCAGCCTGTATCAATCTTACCTTTTCTTCCATCTGGCAATCCAACTCAAAGTAGTCTAACCCTACTTTGTTATTTGCCATCCTCTTATACCAACCTGCTTTCTTTACTTCTGAAAGGGCATTTTTCTGCAACAGATATCATCCGGTAGCAGCTCTGGCTTCCCTTCTCCCCTTTCTGGCATTCAACCAGCCCCGCTTTGATAAGTTTGTCTATCGCCCCAGTTAATGCATCTTTACGCCGTATTCGAATAGCTGCCATCAAACGCAGGTTATCTACTGCCACCCAATCACCCTGCCCGGATCTGTTACAAAAGTACATCAGTTTATACCAAAGCAACTGTGACGAGATTGGTAAGTGGTGAGTTTGGAGCCATTGTTCGAAGGCCAGTATCTCTTCCAGATAATTCAATATTACCGCCCCCTTTATGTATCAGTTTTCTCTATCTTCCTGTAAATCATTGGCTACAAATAAGCCTATATAAGCCACTTTTACCTTCCTGTTTATTAAATTCAATTAACCCTCTCCTTCCTAACTCTTCCCTTACTTTTTCTATTCCTGACTCTGAATGTCCTGTCAGTACAGACAGTACACTGTCCGGTGCTTGAAACCATTCTGCCCAGTTATTCCGGTCACATATATGCAATAATGCAAAGCATAACGAAACCTGCCCTGTAGACAACGGATTTGTCGTGGTCGAATCCCAGAAAGAATTAATTAATGATAGGTAATTCAACTCTCTCTCCTTTCAATGTATAAAATTTTCCCCTCCATCTGTAATGCATACGCCTCATCCGTCAGTTGCAGGAATATCCTGCCACTATTTCCATATATACGAATCAATCCTACTTTGGTCAGTCTATCAAGCGCACTTTTTATCTGCTTCATCCTTATATCCCTTAACGGAAAGCAAGCTCCTCTTATTACTGCTGGCCTGCCATCAAACCTCCCGTAATCGTCACACGATACCATAAGCCTGTAAAGCAGCACTTCCTCAAACCACGATAAAGAGTTTATAGCTTCACTCCTGCAGATAGATTCATTTATCTTCCGGTTTGGCATCCACGTCACCTCCTATGTGCTTTTTTCCAGCGGTCTATTGCGTTCCATACAGACTGCTTTGACATACCCATATCGTCCGCAATCCTGTTAAGGCTCCATCCCGCATCCCTCAGCGCCATAATTTTCTCTATGTCAACGCTGTTCTTTCTGGCTTTCTGCAATTCCCTGCGCCCCCTTTCTGCCGGGCCTGCCCCGCCCACCGTACTTTCTCAGGTAAGTAAGGTGATAC